>JAIPJO010000024.1 GCA_021734135.1 Patescibacteria group bacterium | reverse complement strand
ATGATAAAGAAGATAAGAAAAATAAAGAAGTAAATAAAGATAATAAAGAAACTGAAGAAAAAACAAAAAAAGAAGATGACAAAAAAAAGAAACTTGAAGTAAATAGCTCAAAAGGAAGCGAAATTAATGATAATATTAAAGAAGTATCTCAAGAAAATAAAAATTCAATATCTAATAATTTAAGTCAAGCGCCTGTTAGTTCTGGTAAGAAGTCCATGCAAGATATTAAAGTAAATAATCGTATCATGGGGCCAATAGATGAGCTTAGATATTTTAATTTGAAAAATTTTAGAAGACTTTCTTCTGAGCCTACAGAAGCTTTTGCAAAAATAAAAGATAAAATTGATTTATTAGCTAAAGAATCATACGAAAAGAAAATTGAAGGTATTCAAGCTTGGAGAGAGAATCCTTTAAATAAATTATATCATCAAATTAGTATAGAAAGTCTTAATAAATCTAAACCTATTAGTGAAGTTTTAAAACAAAGACAAGAAAATGATATGGATTATTTAAGTAGTGAAGAGTTAAAAGCTTTGGTAGCTTTTAATAAATCATATATGTTTTAATATATGCAACAATTTACAGTCCCACAATTTATTGATGTTGAAAGTAAAATTATTGGCCCTATTACCGCTAGGCAATTCATAATTTTTTTAGTAGCAACAGTATTAGGAGGTGTAGCTTATTTAGCTTTTGATTTTCAATTATTTGCAACAGTAGGAATATTTTTAATTATAATCGCTGGTGTTTTTGCTTTTTTAAAGATTAATGGTAGACCTTTTCATTTCTTTGTTTTAAATTTAATTCAGACATTAAAAAAACCAGCTCTTAGAGTATGGAATCACAAATTTAGTAAAGATTTAGAAACAGAAATAATAAACATTGAATATAAAGAGCAAATTCCTAGAAAAGAGTTTTTTGATAAATCACGTTTAACTGAGCTCTCTTTAGTTGTTGATACTAAAGGTCAATATCAAAATGAGGAAGATGAGCCCAGTGATATTCAAATAGATCCAAGTTAATTATGTCTAAAGAAAAAAAAGCAAAAAATAAAATTAGTCGCTCTACTCAAGAATTTCTTGATATTGCTGAGATTAAAGATGATACAGTTATCATGAAAGATGGTACTTTAAGATCGGTAATATTAGTATCTAGTATAAACTTTTCACTTAAAAGTGAGGATGAGCAGAATGCTATTATTGCTTCTTATGTAAGATTTTTGAATAATCTAGATTTTATTTTTCAAATTGTAATTCAATCTCGAGAATTGAATATTGGTGTATATATTGAATATTTAGAGAAAAAAGAAAAAGAGCAAACTAATAAACTATTAAAAATGCAAACCGGTGAGTATATTGAATATATTAAAGAGTTGACGTCAATTGGAAAAATTATGAATAAAAGATTCTATGTCGTAATTCCATATAATCCACTTTCAGATAAAAGAAAAAGTTTTTTTAGTTCTCTTAAAGAAGCTATAACTCCAGTAAGGTCATTAAAATTACAAGAAAAGAAGTTTCAAAAATATAAAACCATGTTAGAACGTCGTTTAGCAAGTGTTACTACAGGACTTGAGTCTATGGGTGTAAGTACAGTTAGATTGGATACTCAAAGTTTAATAGAATTATATTATAAAACATATAATCCTGACACTGCTAAAAATCAAGAGTTAGCTGATGTTAGGAAACTTAGAGTAGATATTTAATATTATTTGATTATAATTTTGTTATGATAAATTTTCAGAAAAAAAAGAAGAATAAAATTAAGAGTAAAAAAGAGCAAGAGTTAAATGAAAATCAGGTTCCACAGAAAAGTGAATTAAGTCGTACTAAAGAGATTATTGCTGATGAAAAAGCTTTTCGTAAGGGTATTTTATCTGTTAGAGATTTAATTTCTCCTGCTAGTTTAAAGGTTAATTCTACCTTCTTACGTTTAGGGCAACAATATGTTAGGTCAGTGTTTATTATTAGCTATCCTCGTTATATTAGTGTAGGTTGGTTTGCACCTATAATTAATTTAAATGAAACATTTGATGTTTCTATGTTTTTTTACCCAGTTAAAAGTGCAGTTATTTTAAAACAATTAAAGAAAAGAGTGGGTAACTTAGAAGCGCAAATTATATCAGATGCAGAAAAAGGAGCTGCTAGAGATCCCATTAGAGAAACTGCCTTAAGAGATATTGAAGCTTTAAGAGATGCTTTAACTCAAGGTACAGAAAAGTTTTTTCAATTCGCTCTTTATATTACTTTGTATACAGATAATGAAGAAGAATTAGAAAGATTATCAGATCAAGTAGAAGATATATTTGGATCACGTTTAGTATATTCTCGTAGGGTTTTATATCAAGCTGAACAAGGCTTTAATTCTACTCTACCATTAGGAAATGATGAACTTTATATTACTTTTAATATGAATTCTTCACCAGTGGCTTCATCTTTTCCTTTTATATCTAGTGAATTGACCAGTGATAGGGGGATTTTGTATGGAATTAATAGACATAATAATAGTTTAATATTATTTGATAGATTTAATTTGCAAAATGCTAATTCAGTAGTTTTTGCTAGTTCAGGTGCAGGTAAGAGTTATGCCATTAAATTAGAAGTACTTAGATCTTTAATGTTGGGAACTGATGTAATTATTATTGATCCAGAATATGAATACAAACATTTATCAGATGCAGTTGGCGGAACTTATGTTAATATATCTTTATCCAGTGAAAATAAAATTAATCCCTTTGATTTACCTAGAGCTATTGGAGGCGATGCTAAACCTAAAGATATTATTAGAAGTGCAGTCATTACTTTAAAAGGTTTAGTAAGACTTATGATTGGTGAATTAGATTATGATGAAGATTCAGTGGTAGATAGAGCCTTACTTGAAACTTATGCTAAGAAAGATATTACAGCAGATTCAGATTTATCAGATATAGAACCTCCAATTATGTCTGATTTTCAACAAGTACTAGAAGGTATGGAAGGTGGTTCTGAGCTAGCTTTAAGATTAAAGAAATACACAGAAGGAACTTTTTCAGGATTAATTAATCATCCTACTAATTTAGAAATGGATAATCAAATGGTGACTTTTTCTGTACGTGATCTTGAAGATGAACTTAGACCAATTGCTATATATACAATTGTTAACTATATTTGGAATATTGTTAGAGCGGAAACAAAAAAAAGAATTTTAGTTATTGATGAGGCTTGGTGGATGATGCAAAGAGAAGATAGTGCCAAGTTTATTTTTGCTTTAGTAAAGAGATGTCGTAAATATTATTTAGGAGTTACAACTATCACTCAAGATGTTAACGACTTTTTAAGTTCACCTTATGGAAAGGCTATTGTTACTAACTCTTCTTTGCAATTACTCCTTAAGCAATCACCAGCAGCTATAGATTTAGTACAAAAAACCTTTTTACTTACAGAAGGAGAAAAATATTTACTTCTTGAGTCAGGATTAGGTGAAGGAATATTTTTTGCAGGTAATAAACACGTAGCTATTAAGGTGGTAGCTTCATATAGTGAAGATCAATTAATAACATCTGACCCGCGCCAATTACTTGAGATTGAAGAGGCTAAAAAAGAATTTGAAGAAGAACAATTGGAAGGGGAGGATAATAAATAAAATATATGAATAAAAAAACAAAAATAATCATTGCTATAGTGCTAGTCTTAGCAGTTTTAATAGGTATTTTTTTAGCACTTACAAATTTAAACAATGATAAGCAAGAAGAGCCAAAAAATGTAAATGAAGAATCTGAAATTGAAGATAAAAATAATAAGGAAACTGAAGCAGCGCTTGAGAACACAGATAAGCCAGCTAATCAAGAAGAGCCAATTGTCTATAGTTTTAACGAAGAAGAAGAGGCACAAAGAGAAATAAATAAAGAAGATTTAAAACAAATGGCTTTTGCCATTAGTGAACGTTTTGGCTCTTATTCCAATGAAGGTAACTATGGAAATATTAGTGATTTAAAAATATATATGACTGAAAATATGAAAACTTGGGCAGAAAATTATATTGCTGAAAATTCAGATAATGATTATAGTGGCTCATATTACGGCATCACCACCACTGCCTTAGTAGGCGAAATAACAGAATTTGATAGCGATGAAGTAAGCATAACAGTTACTACTAAAAGAAAAGAAGTAGAAAATAGTCAAGAAAATATTTTTAATCAAGATATAATTATTAATTTTAAAAAAGTAGGCGACGAATATAAAGTTGATGGCGCTTACTGGCAATAATATGTTTAAATTTTTAGATAAAAATAACCCACCCACTAAGGTTTTCGTAACTTCATCATTACTTCTTTTATTTATATTTATCTTACTTTTACTTTACTTTATTGGTAATTATGAGAGAAATGAAAATAATGTAGTTTTAGATTCAGTAAATATTAATGAATTCAATCCTGTAGATATTTCTGATGATCCTTATATTACTTATTTTGGCAACCAAGATGATGAAGATATAAAACCTCAAATTAGCAAATATGACCCTAAATATGGTCCTGAAAATGCAGAAGTTAATATAATATATTTTGGAGATTATACTTGTCTGTATTGTTTAGAACAAATTGATATGATAAAAGGTATAATTAATGAAAGAGAGGATGTAAATTTGATTTGGAAAGATTATCCTGAGGATAATATTAGTAGTAATTCCTGGAAAGGAGCATTAGCTGGCAGGTGTGCACAATCACAAAATAAGTTTTGGGAATTTTTAGATTCATATAGTTCACAATATTCAACCTTTAGAGCTCAAAGTGGTCTTAGCGAAGATCAATTTAATAATTTTATTCTTGGTTTAGCAGAGGCTAGTGATTTAAATATGAATAAATTTAAATCATGTTATAATAATTTAGAACACAGTGATGTCTTAGCTACCTCTATAGTTGAAGCTAGAGCGCTAAAACTTCCCGGAGTTCCATATACTTATATAAATGAAAGAGAATTATTGGGAGAGTTTAACAGTGAATTACTTAAAGATGAAATAGAAAGAGTCTTGGCTAAGTAATAAATATTTAGATATATATGACAGCTAAAATTAGAGAAATATATTCTTGTAGTAAATGTGACGCCCAGTCCTCTAAATGGAGTGGGCGTTGTCATGAGTGTGGTGCTTGGGGCACTATGGAGCTTGAAGTTAAAGAAGAAGATTCAAAAAAGACAGCTAGAGCACAAGCTAAACCTGCTGATATAATTGATTTAGATAAATTAAAAGAAGAAGAATTTACTAAGATGAGCTTTACTTGGCCAGAAGCAGAAAGAGTTTTGGGTGGTGGTATTGTGCCTGGATCACTAACACTTTTTAGTGGAGAGCCTGGTATTGGTAAGTCAACAATGTTGGCTCAGATTGCAGACAAGTTGGCTAAAAACTATAAGGTTCTTTATATTAGTGGTGAAGAATCTGCAGGACAAGTTAAGTCACGACTACAACGTTTAAATTGTAGTATAGAAAATATTAAATTTGTTAGTGAAACAAATTTAGAAAAGATTGCTTCACTTCTTAGTTCATATAAACCCGAGTTAGCTATAGTGGACTCTATTCAAACTATACATTCTGGAATTATTGAATCAGAGCCAGGCAACCTTTCACAGATTAGAGGTTGTGCTAGTCAATTCTTAGAAATTAGTAAACAAGAAAATATTAGTGTAATTTTAATTGGTCATATAACTAAAGATGGACAAGTTGCTGGACCTAAATCATTAGAACATATTGTTGATACCGTTTTATATTTAGAAGCTGATTTAAGTAACAATTATACTGTTTTAAAAAGTACAAAAAATCGTTTTGGCTCTACTTCTGAAATTGGTCTTTTTGAGATGACGGGTACTGGTTTTAAAGCAGTTAAAGAAAGCGCTGATATATTTATTTCTAAAGAAATAACTGAGATGTCTGGTTCTGTTATTAGTTCAGTTATTGAAGGTACTAGACCTTTCCTTTTAGATATTCAAGCTTTAGTTAGTAAAACTATTTTTGGATATCCACAAAGAAAATCTGCCGGCTTTGATCTTAATAGATTACAAGTCCTTACTGCTGTGATTAGTAAAAGAACTAAACTTAATTTAGTTTCTAAAGATATAGTTTTAAATATTGTGGGAGGCTTAAAGATGAGCGACCCAGCTCTTGATTTAGCAGTATGTTTAGCTATTATTTCTTCAGGTTTAAATTTAAAAGTAGATAGACAAACTCTTGTTTTAGGAGAGGTTGGTTTAGGAGGGGAAGTGCGCTCAATTTCTAAAATAGATGCTAGGGTAAAGTCTGCAATAAAGCTTGGGTTTAAACAAATTATTATACCTCAAAGTCAAGTTAAACTTTTTAAAGACACTAAAGTGAATAATAATATTAGTATAGTAGGTGTTAAAGAAATAAAGGATTTAATGGAAATTTTTAGATAAAAAAAGAGCGATTAGAAAATCGCTCTATGATGTTTAGCTTTTATTTATACGCTTATAAAGTCGCGAACAGGTAAGTGTTTTTCAGAAAGGGGCTTTTTTTTTGCTTTTTCTTTTCTTTTTTTCTTCTGAACTAAATTTACTACTTCTTTTTGGATGTGAGAATCCATGATAAGTGTTTGGCGTATTTCCCGGGGTTTTTTAATTTTATTTTCAACAACCGGATAGATGGTAACATGTATTCCTCCTTGTTTTCTTTTAGCTGAGCATATATCAACGTGTGCCATACTTGATACACAGCCATCTATATGGCATTTAGGAAGAATTAATACTTGTTCAATTTCTAAACTTAAATTTTTTTTACTAATAATAAGTTAAGTTTTGGTTTAAATTATTTTATTTTAAATAACTAAATTTAGTTTACAATATTACAATAAAAAGGTCAATAGTTAATATCTATTGACACTTTTATTAATAAATGTTATTATATATTTATAAATACAAACAGATCATTACAAAAAAATAATATTATGAAAACACAGCAATTAAAAAGTATGCTACTTTTATCCTTAATTATTATGTCTGGATTAATAATTATAATAAGTGTTATTTCTTTTATTATAATAGGAGCTACACCTTTTCAAAGCACTACTCCAGATAATAGTATTTTAGAGCAAATAACAAAGTTTATTTTCACAAATCCTATACTAAGTTTAACTATTAATATAATAGCAATATTAAATTTAATTATGCTTAGTAAAGCTTTTAAGGTTTTTGTGAAAAGGAATGAATTAAAGGTAGCAAAAGTATTGGAAGAATTTTTTACTGATAAGTAAAATTTTTTCAAAAGGGATCTAAATTTAGACCCCTTTTTTATTTGTCTTTCTTTATATATATTTTAGCTTCTTCTTGTGCTTTTTTAATTAAATCAAGGTCAAATAAGGAAGCAAACTTTAATTCTGGAAAGCCACTTTGTATGGTTCCATACATTTCTCCTGAACCTCTTAATTTCAAGTCTTCTTCAGCTATTTTAAAACCATTATTATACTTTTCTAGTACTTGCAATCTTTCTTTGCTTTTAGTGGATGAGATTTCCGAAAGCATCAAGAAACAATATGATTTTTTATCACTTCTACCTACTCTACCTCTAAATTGATGAAGTTGAGCTAGTCCAAATCTACTAGCATCTTCAATCATCATAACTGTAGCATTAGCTACATCAACTCCTACTTCAACTACTGAGGTACTAACCAGAATTTTAAACTTATTACTTAAAAAATCTTGCATGACTTTGGTTTTCTCCTCAGCCTTCATTTTGCCGTGTAAAAAGGCAATATTTATATCAGGAAAAACATTTTCACTAAGATTTTTATATTCCTCCTTAACAGATTTAACTCCTAATTTATCAGATGGGTCCACTAAAGGACAAATAACAAAAATTTGTTCATTATTTTGCATTCTTTGTTTAATAAATTGATGTACTTTGTTTTTATTCTCTTCAGATACAACTTTAGTATTTATTTTTTGTCTTTCTTTAGGTGTGGTTTTAATATTAGAAACATCTAAATGGCCATATATAGATAAAGCTAGTGAGCGGGGTATAGGGGTGGCTGTGAGGGATAAATAATGGGGCGTGAGATTGTCTGTGCGCTTAGCTAGTTTTTGTCTTTGCTCAACTCCAAAGCGATGCTGTTCATCAACAATAACCAGTGCAGGTTTTTCTATAGGAGTTTTGTTTTGAATAAGACTATGGGTGCCAATGATTATATCTGCTTCAAAATATTTTTCATCCTTTATTTTTTCTTTTTTCTTTGTCTTTGTTTTTGTCTTTTTTTCTTTTTCTTCTTTTTCTGTGTTTTTCTCTTGAATTATAAAATTAGCTTCTTTAAAGCTTCTAGTATATAAACTAATTTTTATATCAAAGTCTTTTAATAATTTTTGTATTGTCTGAAAGTGTTGCTGAGCTAATATTTCTGTAGGTGCCATTAATAAGGATTGTTCATTTTCAACTTTATCTTTTTGTTTTCTTAGAGCAGAGTTTAAAAGAGCTATAGTAGCTACTACAGTTTTTCCGCTCCCTACATCACCTTGAAGTAATCTAGTCATAGGCTTCTCACTTTTCATGTCTTGCAAGATTTCCCAGGCAGATTGTTTTTGTGCTGGCATTAAGTCAAATGGTAAAGAGCTGACAAACTCTTTAGTTTCTTTTTGATGAAACTCAATTGCAGGAGACTTTTTATCTTTAAGTTCTTTCTTTAAGCTTAAGGATTTAATTTGTAGTTCAAAAAGCTCTTCAAAGGCTAAGCGCTTTTGTGCTTTTTTAATGTCATCTTTATCTTGAGGGAAGTGTATTTTTTCAATAGCACTGCCTAAATCTAAAAGATCTAATCTTTTTTTAGTGTCTAGGGGTAAAGTATCCTTTAATTTTTTAGTTAGAGATATTACTTGTTTGAGTAAATGTCTTAGCTGTTTGTTGCTTATGCCTGCGCTTAAGTGGTAGAAGGGAATTATGCCTTGTGTGTGAATTAATTTTTGTCCCTTAATGATTTTTTCATATACTGGCGAGTTTAAACTTGCTTGACCATTTTTTTCTTCTAGTTTTCCAGTTAATGAAACATTATCTCCGGCTTTAAGGTTTCTACTTAAATAGGCTTGATTAAACCAAACCACCTTTATTGTTCCGCTGTCGTCAGTTATTAGTGCTTCAGTAATATTTAGTCTTTTTTTAAAGCTTCTTTTGTTTTGAATAAGCTCTATTTCTCCTTGTATGTTAGCAATTTCACCAATCTTAAGCTCTGATATTTTTTTGGTTTCGCCAATATCATCATAGCGCCAAGGGAAGTAATATAATAAGTCCTCAATTGTTTCAATATCAAGTTTAAATAGTTTATTGCTAATTACTTTTCCTACTCCTTTTAGTTGTGAGATTGAGCTGTTTAAGTTAATCATGTTTATATTATAGCAAGAAGAAGGTGGAAAATAAATAAAACACAGTTAGAGACTGTGTTTTAATATGTGCCCTCACTAGGAATCGAACCTAGATTTCAAGATCCGCAATCTTGCGTTCTATCCGTTGAACTATGAGGACTGATATTTACTTTACAAAATAAAAAAAGAAAAGTAAAGGAAAAGAGACTTTTCTTTTTATAATAAAATAATTATTTATTGTAATTTTAACATTTTACCAATACTTTCTGAAACAGGCTCATGATTTCTCTCTAAGTCTTCGTCTACATATTGTAGTATATACCTTCTAACAATTAGTGGGTCTTGGTCCATTAAAGGTATAGTGATTCTATTTCTTAAATTATTAGAGAAAGTAATATAAAGATTTTTAATATCTTCTTTAGGTTTATAGACAATACTAAAGTTTTTTAATTCATCATAGTCATAAAACTTATTACCAATCATAATTCCTTCTTCTTCTAAAACAAAATCTATCATAGGAGCTTCTTTTCTGTCGTAATAGAAAAGCATAAAAGAACCCATAAGCATAATAATGGTAAATAAGTAGTTGGCTGTAATGATAGAGTATGTTAGTATAGCTAGTATTACAATAATTGCAATGACATACCAAGTTTTATTTCTTTCAGGTCTGTCATATTCTGGAATTTTCCAATTTATTATATTTTCTTGTTCATTTTTATTATTCATATAAATTGACAAGTAAGTATATTTTTTATATATTAATTATAGCATAATTATATTTATCTTTACAGAGCGAAGTTAGTTCGCTTTTATATTTATTAATATATTTTTATAATTATACATAAATATATTATATAATTATTATATAAGTATAATATCTAGGAGAGGTGCCGGAGCGGTCGAACGGGGCACCCTGCTAAGGTGTTGTACCCTTAACGGGGTACCGAGGGTTCGAATCCCTCCCTCTCCGCCAAGATAATTTAGTATCGGATAGACCCAAGAGCCTCGTATTTACGAGGTTCTTTTAAATTAGCAAAAATATGTTTTGTTTATATTACTCTTTCGTGATAAAATATTTTTGTTAACTTTATAAATATTTTAAGACATATAATATGAGAGGCAAAACCATAAGCATCTTTATTCCTGATAGTAACCCTCGGGGCGTAAAAATTTGTGATATTAAAGATTCTATAGTAAAAGCCATCTTTATTCCTAGAAATAAACTTGAAGATGTATATAAAAGATCCGATATCTTAGATCCTGGCATCTATTTTTTATTTGGTAATGAAGATGAGGTTGGTAAGCCAAAAGTATATATTGGTGAAGCTGAAAATCTTTTAAATCGTATAAAGCAACATAATGTTAGTAAAGATTTTTGGAATACGGCAATTTGTTTTGTTTCTGAAAAGAGAAATATTAATAAGGCTCACATTAAATACTTAGAAAATTATTGCGCCTCTGAAGCTCAAAGGATAAATAAGTGTAAGCTAGAAAATGGCGTTACACCAACTCAATCATCTTTAACTGAACAAGATGTAGATTTTGTATTAAGTTTTTTTGATGATTTGAAAGTTCTAATCGCTACCCTAGGATTTCCTATATTTGAAGAAAGTCAAAAAAGAATAGAAAATCGCTTCTTTTGTAAAAGAGAAGGGATTGAAGCTGAGGGCGAATATTCTGAAGACGGCATGACTGTATTTAAAGGGTCTCAAGCAAATATAGAGAATGTTCCTAGCATGAGCAACTCAATGTTGAATCTCAAAAACTCATTAATAGAGAAAGAAATAATTAAACTAGATAAAAATATTTATATTTTTCAAGAGGATTATAGTTTTAAATCTCCAAGTTCTGCCGCCGCCGTTATTTTAGGTTTAAATGTTAATGGCTGGAATGCATGGAAGAACGAAAAAGGAGAAACTTTAGATGAGGTTTTTAGAAAAGAATAATATTGTTTAATAATTGGGAAAAATTTGTTATTGGTGTTATATAAGAAGCTCTGTATTTACAGGGCTTTTGTCATATCTTGTCATTTTTTGGCATTTTTATTTAAAATATGTTAAAGTAAATATAAATAAAAACTAAAGAAAAAATAAATCATATATGAATGATGTTGAAAAAATTTTAACAATTGAAGAGGTGGCTCAAATGCTTAGAGTTAGCAGTAGAACGATAATTAGATATATAGAATCGGGAAAATTAAAAGCTTCTAAAATAGGCGTCTGGCGAATAAAAGAATCAGATGTTCATCTTTTTTTAGAGGAAACTAGTAATAAGAAATAAATTTATATGGCAAAGCCCTCAAATTCAAATTTAAAAAAAGCAAATAAAGCAAAAAATGATGAGTTTTATACTCAGCTTGTTGATATTGAAAAAGAGTTAAAACACTATAAAAAACAATTCTGTGGCAAGGTGGTATATTGCAATTGTGATGATCCTTTTGAAAGTAATTTTTTTAAATATTTTGCCTCAAATTTTAATGCCCTTGGTTTAAAAAGACTTATTGCTACGAGTTACAAACCATCGCCAATTGCTAATACCCAATTATCATTATTTGGCAACGATAAAACACTTACCAAAATAAAGGGTCGCCCAAAAACCACAGCAAACAAATTTATAATTAATGAAGTTAGTGATCTTGATGGTGATGGTGCATTCGATTTGCGTGATATTGCCGAACAGCTAAAAGTTAATAAAAATAACGAATGGTCTCCATTGAAGGGCGAGGGAGATTTTAGAAGTAAAGAGAGTATAGAACTTTTAAAACAAGCAGATATTATTGTAACTAATCCGCCATTTTCATTATTTAGAGAATATGTTGCACAGTTAGTTGAATACCGTAAGAAGTTTCTTATTATTGGAAATACAAATGCTATAACCTATAAAGAAATTTTTAAATTAATCAAAAATAATGAATTACGCACAGGTTATACAAATTTTAATGTAGGAATGTTTTTTGAAGTTCCTAAAGAATGGGAGAAATATCATCATATAGATGACAACGGTAAAAAGATTGCTCGAGTTTCAACTTCATGTTGGTTTACAAATCTAGAAGTAGAAAAACATAAACAAGACATTGTTCTCTATAAAAAATATAATAAAACTGATTATCCAAGCTATGAAAATTATAAAGCAATAGATGTTTCAAAAGTTCAAGAAATACCAATGGATTATAAAAAAGAAATGGGTGTTCCAATTACTTTTGTTGATAAATATAGTCCAGATCAATTTAAAATAATTGCATTAGGTATTGTTGGTAGTATTGATTTTACAAAAAGCAAAAAAATGGAAATTCTAAAAGAAGGTAAACCAACTGGAAAATTTACAGTAAATGCAAAAGGTACCTTATATCGAAAATATGAGCCAGAAAGAGATATTTATCCTGCTTTTAGAGATGTTGAAACCGATGATTTATACTCAAGTATATACGCAAGAATCATTATTAAAAATAAAAAACCACAAAAATAATATGAAAATAGATTTGCATAAGTTAAAAATTTCAGATGTTGTAAAAGACTATAAAGATAGTGATGAAGAAGGTGTATCTGCCTTCGGCGGTAAATTAGATATTCGTCCAAAATATCAGCGTGAATTTGTGTATAATGGAAAACAACGAGATGAGGTAATCCGTACTATCAAAAATGGTTTTCCTCTTAATGTAATGTATTGGGTCAAAAAAGAAGATGGTAATT
>JAIPJO010000023.1 GCA_021734135.1 Patescibacteria group bacterium | reverse complement strand
TACTTTAGATGAAGAGGATAATAATGAGATAGATGAGAATATTGATTTTGAAGATGATATTAATGAAGTAGAAAATGGAACTAGCACTGATGAAACTGCTACTAGCACTGAAGATGTTGATGAAGAGGTTGCTACTAGCACTGAAGATGTTGTTGCTGTGAAAGATACTGATGGTGATGGTTTAACTGATCTTGAAGAGCATTTATTAAATACTAATATAAATTTAGAAGATTCAGATTCTGATACTCATAATGATGCTCATGAAGTTATTAATTTATATAATCCTGCAGGTACTAATAAATTAATTGATAATCCTGGAATTAGTGAATATTCTAATCCTTTACATAATTATACAATATTACATCCTCAAACTTGGACACAAAGAGTTAGTAATGAAGGTGACTCTGTGATGTTTATGAATGAGAATGAAGGTTTTTTTCAAGTCTCTGTAGAAGTTAACAGTGAATCTTTAAATATTGAGGATTGGTATAGGCAAGAGTTTAATATAGAAGAAGGTGAAACTTTAAATTACTACAGTGAAGATAATGAAATGATTAGTTCATCTGATGGTTTATTTGTTTATTATACAGATGCAGAAAATATATATGTTTTCTCTTATACTGTTATGTCTGCAAATCCATCATATCCTACTATCTTTAAAGCTTTTGTAAATTCATTTAACCTTTATTAATTAAAATTAAATCTTTTAATATAAAAAAAGCCCTTCTTAAAAGAAGGGCTTTTGTTTTATAGTAGCTTTTAAGAAGTAATTATTTTATCTATAATCCCGTATGCTTTAGCTTCTTTTGGAGTCATAAAGAAATCTCTATCAGTGTCTTTTTCAATTACACTCATTTTTTGACCAGTGTGTTTAGCTAATATTTTGTTCATTTTATCTCTAGTCTTTAAGATGTGTTCAGCTCTAATTTTTACATCACTAGCTTGACCCTCAGCTCCACCCATAACTTGGTGAATCATAACTTCACTATTTGGCAAAGCTAAACGTTTGCCCTTTTCTCCAGCGGCAAGTAAAGTAGAAGCCATGGAAGCGCTCATACCTACACAAATTGTGGATACCGGTGAACTTATATATTGCATGGTATCATATATAGCAAGACCCGCAGTGACAGATCCTCCTGGTGAATTGATGTAAAATTTAATATCTTTACCTTTGTTTTGCGCATCGAGAAATAAAAATTGAGCTATTATTATATTAGCAACATGGTCATTAACAGGTTCTCCTAGAAATATTATTCTATCTTTTAATAATCTGGAATATATATCATAGGCTCTTTCTATATGACCTGATTTTTCAATTACTGTTGGTATTAGAGGCATATTTTTCTTATTATTTAATATTATATTAATAAAGCTTTCTTTAGCATAACACAAAGATATGAGTGATTCAAGTTAAAATTGTAAAAAAATTCAAATTTACCCTTGATTTTTATTTTTATATGTTTTAAGATTAATCTTACAAATCAATTTCTAAATGAATAAACCGTATGAAAAAAATTACTTGGAATCGTTTACTTAAACCATCTGCAAAAATAAAAAGGAGATGGATTTTTGTTTTAGTATTAGTTTTTGCTGTTTTAAGTTTCTTAATTACCGGTGGTTCTTATTACAACCAAGCAGCTTCATGGACTAAAGAAGTGACAAATAATACAATTAATTTACCTCAAGTTCAAGAAACACCTTTTAGATTAGGTCTTGATCTGCAAGGTGGAACACATCTTGTTTATCAGGCTGATGTTAGTGAAATTCCAGAAGGTGGCCGAGGAGAAGCATTGTCTGGGGTAAGAGACGTTATTGAGCGTAGAGTTAATGTTTTTGGTGTTAGTGAACCTTTAGTGCAAGTTAATCGTAATTCTAGTGGCGATTACCGTTTAATTGTAGAGCTTGCTGGTGTTACTAATATTGATGAGGCTACTGACATGATAGGTGATACACCTCTTTTAGAATTTAAAATAAGACCTGAAAACTATAGTCCAGCAGATATTCAATCAAGTGAAATTCAAATACAACCAGAAACTGATACCAATGCAAGTTCCACAGCAACTACTACAGGAACTACTACCATTGATTTAAGTGAAGAAGATATTAATTCTCAAATTGCAAATATTCAAGATCAAGCTGCTAATTATGAAGATTGGGAAAATACTGAGCTTAGTGGTAAACATTTAAAAAGATCTGTAGTTGAATTTAACCCTACTGATAATAGTCCAGAAGTATCATTAGAATTTAATAATGAAGGTTCAGATTTGTTTGAAAAAATTACTCAAGAAAATATTGGTAGTCCTATAGCTATATTTTTAGATGGTTATATTATTAGTGCTCCTAGGGTTAATGAAAAGATTAGTGGAGGAAGGGCTGTAATTAGTGGTAATTTTAATTTAGAAGAAGCTAAAACTTTAACTCAAAGACTCAATGCTGGTGCCTTGCCAGTACCAATTGAACTACTTAGTCAAAAAACTGTAGGTGCTAGCTTGGGAGCTAAATCAATTGATACTAGTTTGCAAGCTGGTATTTTAGGTTTAATTTTAGTAGCTTTATTTTTAATTATATATTACAGAATACCTGGATTACTGGCAGTACTTTCTTTAGCAATATATGGTTTAACAGTACTTGCAATATTTAAGTCCATGTCTCTTATTTTGGCTTTAGTGATGGTTATAATTATTATAGGTTTAATGATTTATACTTTTCATGATTTAAAAGTATTTGATTCTATTTTATCTATACTTTTAATAACTATTGGTATATTTTTATTTATCTATGCCTTAAAACCTGTGACTTTAACACTTTCTGGTATTGCTGGGTTTATACTTTCCATTGGTATGGCTGTTGATGCAAATATTTTGATATTTGAAAGATTTAAAGAAGAATTAAAGTCAGGTAAGAGTTTAGCGCAGTCAATTGATGAAGGTTTTTCTAGAGCTTGGCCATCAATTAGAGATGGAAATATTTCTACTATATTTATTTGTTTAGTATTAATGTTTTTCGGTACTGGTTCAGTACAAGGATTTGGTACCACGCTTTTTATTGGTATTTCAGTTTCCATGTTTAGCGCTATTGTTATAACTCGTACTTTTTTGTTAATGACAAAGAACAAGTATTTTAATAAAAAACCTTGGTTAATGGGGATTAGTAATAAATATAGAAAATAATATGTATAAGATTATTCCACTTAGAAAAATTTGGCTTAGTTTAAGCGCTATATTGGTTACATTATCAATTGTAGCTATAGCTGTTTGGGGACTCAATTTTGGTTTAGATTTTACCGGTGGTAGTTTACTAGAACTTAAGTTTCACAATCAAGAAGTTAACATTTCTCAGGTTAAAGAAGCTTTAGCGCCTTTAGAGCTAAAAAGTTTAGTAGTACAATCTACTGAGAATGATACTGTGCTTTTGAGATTCCAAGATAGCACAGAAGATATTCATAGAGAAGTTGTTAGTGCTTTAGAAACTAGTTATGGTATAGATAATAATATTGAAGATGAAGATATCACGGGACAAGCTTCAATTGAAGAATTGCGTTTTGATGCTGTGGGACCTTCAATTGGTGAAGAATTAAAGGATAAGTCTATTAATGCTATGATTTTAGTGCTTATCATTATTGTTGTATATATTTCACTAGTGTTTAAGAAAGTTTCTAAACCAGTGTCTTCATGGAAGTATGGTATAGTTGCTATTATAGCTTTATTTCATGATATTATAATTACTTTAGGTATATTTGCAGTGCTTGGTGAATTTATGAATTTAGAAATAAATACTCCTTTTGTAGCAGCCATATTAACTGTTTTAGGTTATAGTGTTAATGATACAATTATTGTTTTTGATCGTATTAGAGAAAATTTACCTAAACAATTAGATAATTTTTCTAAAACAGTTAATAGAAGTGTTAACCAAACAATTACAAGATCAATTAACACCTCTACTACTACTTTATTAGTTCTTCTATCTATTTTATTTTTAGGTGGAGAAAGTATTAAGGAGTTTATTTTAGCCTTAGCTATTGGAGTATTGATTGGTACTTACAGCTCTATCTTTTTAGCCAGTCCACTTTTAGTTGTTTGGAATAATATCACACACAAACAGAAAGAAGATTAGAGAAATAAAGAGAAATCTTATTATTTAATATTTATAATAAATATTATATATACAAAAGTCCTAATATAGGACTTTTGTTTTATTTTAAAAAAGCTTTGTAGCTGTTATAATAGACTTATGAAAGCAAGTTTAAATAAGTTAAAAGTTATAGATACATTTATTAGATTCTTTATTTTAGGAGCGGTATTTTTATTACCGCTTGTTTTTGATGCTTTTTCTTTTTTAGATAGTGTTTTTACTTATCCTAAAGTTGTTATTTTATATATATTTGTAGCTGGATTATTTGTATCTACTTTAATAAAGATTGTCTATTTAAAAAAGATAGAGATAAATACGAATGTTTTTAAACATATACTTTGGCCTAGTTTATATGTATTAGTTTTAATTATTTCTACAGCTTTTGCTTTTGATGTTAGCAAGGCTTTTTGGGGCTCATATAGTCGTCAGTTTGGTCTTTTAACTCATTTATTTTTATATCTTTGGTTTATATTACTTTTATTTAATTTAAGCTTAAGATCTAATGTAATAAAAATAAAAGAAATATATAAAACCATAGCACTATCAAGCTTTTTGGTAAGTGTTTATGCAATTTTACAGTATTTTGGTATTGATTTTTTTACCTGGAGAGAGGCAGCTATTAGTACTAAAAGAGCATTTTCAACTTTAGGTCAACCTAATTATTTAGGAATATTTTTGGTGATGGTAATACCTATTATTATTTATCTTTTTAAAATAGAGAGAAATAAATATCTACGGTTTTTTTGGTTAATAATTGCTTTCTCTTCAATTCTTGCTTGTTTTTTTACAGGATCTAGAAGTGCCTGGCTTGGTCTTATAGCTACAATTTTTATTTCTATAATTTATATCTTAATTAAAAACAAAAAATTAATTAAATCAAAAACTTTTGTTTTAAGTGTATTAGCTGTAATTATTATCTTTGTATCTTTTTTTTCTTATTCTCATTTTAAAGAGCGCTTTATTGCTAGTTTAGATTTTGAAAAAGGTAGCACAGCTACACGTCTTTTATATTGGAAAGCTTCATATGACAAAATTATTCAAAGTCCAATTATTGGTTATGGTCTTGAACAACAAAAACATGTTTTAAGAGATGCTTATAATAAAGACTGGGCAGTACATGAGAAACTTAATACTTATAGTGATAGAGCTCATAATATTATTTTAGATCAACTTTTAGTAGGTGGAATAATGGTTCTTTTTGCTTATTTTATGATACTGAGATCTTGGTTCATTTTTACTATACGAGCCTTAAAAACAGGTAATTATAAAATAGCTATATTAACACTATCTTTATTTGCTTATTTAATTGCTTTACTTTTTTCTTTTGAAATTATTGTTAGTTCTTTTTATTTTTGGTTATTTGGAGCCTTAATAATTGTGGGAGTAAATGGTGATAAAGATGAAGATAATTATAAAATATTTAATTTAAAACTTCCTAGAATTATACAAAAAATTATTATTTTCACTTTGCTTTTAATATTTTTATTCTTTATTTATCTGCAATTGCAAAAAATTATTGCTAATCATTATTTTTTAGCTAGTAAAAGAGCAGGTGCACGAAGTGCTCATAGTGAAGCTTTGCTTTTATATAATTATAGTAAAGACACTACCTGTAGTCATAAACATTATGATCTTTATTTTGCTGATTCAATTAGCTATGCCTTGATTATAAATAATCAAAAACCATATAGAGAATTAGAATTAAAATTAGAAAATATAAAAGATAGTTTAAATTTAAATACTTATGACGATGTATTTGTTAAAGCTAGAATAAATTCTGCTTTAAGAAAATATAATGAAGCTGATGAAGGGTATAGCAAAGCTATTAATTTAGTACCGGAATTTGCAAAGACTTATTTAGCTTTAGCGGATAATTATTTTTTACAAGAGAAATATGATGAAGCTTTAAAATATTATAATATAACTATAGAAAAAATTCCTGAAATAAGTGATCAAAGATTAAATAAGGAACACAGGGATCAATTAAAGAGGTATCTTAGTTTGATTTGGGAGAAAAAAGGTGATATTTATTATAAGAAAAAAGATTATGATAGGGCAATTTTAGCTTTTAAACAAGCTTATGATTATAATTTATATCAAGTTCCAATTTTAAAGAAAATAGCAGACTCTTATTACTTTAAAGATGATATGGAGACAGCTATTTGGTATAATAAAAAAGGTAAAGAAAAAAATCCAGTAGACCCTGCTTGGCCAACAGCTTTAGCCTGGCTTTATTATCAACAAGGAGATCTTGAGCAGGCTAAGGCAGAGCTAAAAGAAGCCTTATCTATTCGTGAAGATTATAGCTCTGCACTAGATTTAAAAAAAGAATTTAATTTTAATTTTTAAATATAAATATAAATATGATATATATAGTAATAATTTTAGGACTTATTATAGGTAGCTTTTTGAATTCATTTATTTGGAGATTATATGCTGGTGAAAGTTTTTCTGGCAGGTCTTTTTGTCCACAGTGTAGAGCAAAAATACATTGGTATGACAATGTTCCTGTTGCTAGCTTTTTACTGCTTAAAGGTCGTTGTAGGTATTGTAAGAAAAAAATATCTTGGCAATATCCTTTGGTAGAGATAGCTACAGCCTTACTTTTTGTTTTATCTTATTTACAGTTACAAAATAATATTTTTGATTTAAACTATTTATTATTAGCTAGAAATTGGTTGGCAATTGCTGTGATGATTATTGTTTTTGTTTATGATTTTCGTTGGCAAATAGTTTCTTTATTGGTAGTGGTTCCTACTATAATTATGTTTATTGTTTTTAATATCTTTTTATCTTTTCTTTGGTGGCAGATACTAATTGCTGGATTAATTTTAAGTTTTTTCTTTTTTGCTCAGTATATTATTACCAAGAAAAAAGGAATTGGTGAAGGAGATATTTGGTTAGGAGCTTTAGCTGGAGTTTTATTGGTAAAGCTTGACTCGTTGTTTATAATGGTTTTCTTAACTTATGTTATAGGCTCTATTGTAGCTTTGACATTACTGCTGTTTGGCAAAAAAAAATGGGGAGAAAAACTTCCTTTAGGTGTTTTTATATCTATAGCCACAATTTTAACTATGCTCTATGGTACTACTATCAGTGAGTGGTATTTTAACCTTTTCTAATATTTGTGCTACTTGCAAATATTATGTATAATGATAGTAGTAACAACTTTTGCAAGTTTAATATTTTTAATATATGAAAGAAGAAATAATTGCTGGTTTGGACATAGGGTCCAATGAAATACGCTTAGCAGTAGCACAAAGAAGTGGGCGTGATAAAGAAGCACCACTTCAGGTTATTGGAGCTGTATCGTCAAATACCAGAGGTTTTAATAAGGGTGTAGTAAATAGTATTGAAGATACAACTGCTTCTATTTCTGCTTGCATTGAAAAAGCTGAAAGGTTGGTAGGTTTACCAATCAATAGTGTTTGGGTTAGCGTTAATGATCCCCATACTCGTTGTGAACGCTCTAAAGGTGTGGTAGCTGTTGGTAAAAGCGATGGTGAGATTAATGATGAAGATATATATAGAGCTATTGAAGCTGCTAAGAGCGTAGCTATACCAGCAAATTATGAAATTTTACATGTTATCCCTATCAAGTTTGCAGTTGATAATCAAGAAGATGTTAAAGATCCTGTAGGTATGAGTGGTATACGTTTAGAAGTGGAAACACTAATAATACTTGGTTTGAGTAGTCAAATGAAAAATTTAAATAAAGCTATATATAGAACTGGATTAGATATTGAAGGTATAGCCTTGTCTCCACTTGCAACTAGTGAAGTTTTACTTAGTAAAAAACAGAAAGATTTAGGTTCAGCAGTAATAAATATTGGAGCTACTACTACAAATATTGCTGTCTATGAAGAAGGTGAACTTTTACATGCTACTATTTTACCAATTGGCTCTGAACATATTACTTCAGATATTGCCATTGGTCTTCGTTGTCCTATTAATTTAGCAGAGAGAATTAAAAACGAATACGGTAGTAGCGAACCTGAAAAAATTACTAAAAAAGAAGAAATTGATTTAGAACAATTAGCTAAAGAAGAAGAGGTTAATGATGATTTAGCTAATGTTTCTAGAAAGTATGTAGCTGAAATAATTGATGCTAGAGTTGAAGAAATATTTGAAAAAATAGATGAAGAATTTAATAAGATAGATCGCTCTGGTATGTTACCAGCAGGAGTATTTTTAACAGGAGCTGGTTCAGAGTTAGATGGCTTAGTAGAGTCAGCTAAGAGATATTTAAGATTACCAGCTGCTATGGCAACAAACCGTAGTTTAGCTACAGTTATTGATAAGGCTAATAATCCAGAATATTCAACAGCTATTGGTTTAATTGCTTGGGGAAATGTTTATGAAGGTAAAGGTGCTAGTGGTGTTGTTAAAAAACAAGTAGAAGAAATTTTAGATAAAATTAAAGGTTGGTTTAAAAAAATCCTTCCTTAATTTTATTTTAAAATACTTAATTTAAAAAACATTAATTTTATATTTTATGGCAGAAGTAAAACCAGCAGCAGAAACTTTTGCAAAGATCAAAGTCATTGGCGTTGGTGGTGGTGGCGGCGCAGCTATCAACCGCATGATAGATAAAGGTATTCAAGGTGTAGAATTTGTAGCTATGAATACTGACGTACAGGCTTTGCATTATAATAAAGCTAAAGAAAAACTTCATATTGGAAAAACCGTAACTAAAGGTTTAGGTGCAGGTATGAATTCTGATTTAGGTAAACAAGCAGCTGAAGAAACGCAAAATGAAATAAGAGAGCTTATTAAGGGTTGTGATATGGTTTTTGTAACTTGTGGTCTTGGTGGTGGTACTGGTACTGGTGCAGCTCCTATTGTAGCTCAAATCGCTAGAGATTTAGGTGCTTTAACGGTAGCTGTAGTAACTAAGCCATTTGGGTTTGAAGGTGGACAAAGACAAAATTTAGCCAATAGAGGTTTATCTGAGTTAGCTGATAAAGTTGATACTATTATTACCATTTCTAATGATAAATTATTACAAGTAATAGATAAAAAAGCTTCACTTCTTGATGCTTTTGTTATAGCTGATGATGTTTTAAGACAAGGTGTTCAAGGTATAGCTGAGATAATTACTGTTCCTGGTATTATTAATGCTGACTTTGCTGATGTTAAAGCTGTAATGTCTAATGCTGGCTCTGCTCTTATGGGTATTGGTCAGTCTAGTGGTGAAAATAAAGCTGTTGAAGCTGCTAAGGATGCTATCAACTCTAAACTATTAGATATGTCTATTGAAGGTGCTCGTGGTATAGTCTTTACTATTACTGGTGGACCTAGTTTAGGAATGAATGAGGTTAATGAAGCTGCTAAGGTTATTACTTCAGCTGCTGATGAAGAAGCTAAGATCATCTTTGGTGCTGTAATTGATGAGAAATTAAAAGATCAAATTAAAATTACAGTAGTAGCTACTGGTTTTGATGGTCAAGGTGAAAGTCTTAAGAAAACTGGTTTTGAAAAATCATATACTCCTACTAGTTTCATGAGAAAAAATGAAGAAAAGAAAGAGGTTTCACTAGATGAAAGGAAAAATAGAGCTTGGTCACTAGGTTCTAATAATGAAAGTAAAAAAGAGCTTGAAGATGAAAGTGATAATAAAAAAGATGACTCTATTATACAAAAGCCAAAAGTAGAACCTAAAAAAGAAGAAAAAATAATCTCTGATAATGATGAAGATGATGAATTGAGTGTGCCAGCTTTTATTAGGAAAAAGATGAAATAATCAAAAAAAGATATTTTAAATATTTCTTGATTATAAAAATAAAAATTGCTTACTTTAGTAAAAAAAAGGGTGCTTGACCGCCCTTTTTTTATTTGCTATTATATATATATATTTACCATATATAGTATTAATATAAGATTATATACTACTAAATATGGTTATTTCTTAAAAAGTTTATTTTTAGTTTATAACCCCTTCAAAACTAAGTTAATAAAATAAACAAAACTATATGAAATGTCCAATTTGCCACCATGAAGACACAAAAGTAGTTGATTCTAGAGTTGCTTCTGAAGGTCTTTGTATTAGGCGCAGAAGACAATGTTTAAAATGTGATTTTCGTTTCTCTACTTATGAAGAGATTGAAATATTGGATTTAATGATAGTGAAACGTGATGGTCAAAGAGAATCATATAGTCGTGAAAAACTAGTTAAAGGTTTAAAAAGAGCTTTAGAAAAAAGACCAATCACTGATGATAAGTTTAAGAAACTTATTCATAGCTTAGAAAGAGATTTGCAGTCACTTAGGAAAAATGAAATCAGTTCAGAAAAAGTGGGAGAGATTGTTATGAAACAATTAAAAAAATTAGATCAAGTTGCTTATATTAGATATGCTTCTGTGTATGAATCTTTTAAGGATGCAAAACAGTTTCAAGAGGAGTTGAATAAATTATTAAAAAAGAAGATTAAAAAAACAAAAAAGAAGTAATTAATTTAAAAATAACAATTTTTATTTTAATAATAAATTTTATATACCACTTTAGTATATTTTTATTTATATTAAAATAAAAAAGTAAAAGCCCATGCCTCAACTTATCACCAAAATCCGCAAAAGGTCAGGAAAAATTGTAGATTTTAAGAAAGATAAAATCATTAAAGCTATTGATAGTGCCGCTCGTTCAGTTGGTACTAATGACAAGAGTTTAGTTACAGAGCTTAGTAAAGAAGTTTTTGATAAACTTAATTCTAAGTTTCATAAAAATAGCATTCCCGCAGTTGAAGAAGTTCAGGATTTAGTTGAGGAAGTTTTAATTAAAAAGAATAAAATTAAAGTTGCTAAAGCTTATATTCTCTACAGAGATCAACATAGACAACTTAGAGAAATAAAAAGTTCTACTGGTGAAAAGTTAATGGAGGACTATTTGGGTAAATTAGATTGGAGATTAAAAGAGAATAGTAATATGAGTTATTCAGTTCAAGGATTGAATAATTATATAGCCTCAGCTGTTTCAGCTCGTTATTGGCTAAATAAACTTTATCCTAAAAATATTAGAGAGGCTCATGTAAATGGAGATTTACATATTCATGATTTAGGATTACTGGCACCATATTGCTGTGGTTGGGATTTAAAAGACTTATTAATTAAAGGTTTTGGTGGTGTTAATGAAAAAGTGCAAAGTAAAGCACCAAAACATTTTCGTAGTGCTTTAGGGCAGGCAATTAATTTTTTCTATACCATGCAAGGAGAAGCGGCTGGTGCTCAAGCTTTTGCTAACTTTGATACTTATCTAGCTCCTTTTATTCGTTATGACAATTTAAGCTTTAAACAAGTTAAACAGTCTCTGCAAGAGTTTATGTTTAATGTTAATGTTCCTACTAGAGTTGGTTTTCAAACGCCTTTTACCAATGTTACTTTAGATGTAGTGCCATCTAAAATGATTGGAGAGGAAAATGTAATTCTAGGTGGGGAAATTAAAAAAGAAAAATATAAAGACTTTCAAGAAGAAATGGATATGTTTAATAAAGCTTTTGCTGAGGTTATGTTAGAAGGCGACTCCACGGGTCGCGTTTTTTCTTTCCCTATTCCTACTTATAATATTGATAAAAACTTTGATTATGATAGAGAATCTTTAAAACCAATGTGGGAGATGACTAGTAAATATGGTATCCCTTATTTTTCTAATTTTGTAAATTCAGATATGGATAGAGATGATGCTAGGAGTATGTGTTTACTTCCTGAAGAAGATATTTTAATTAAACAAGATAATAATATACAAAAAATTACAATAGGTGAACTTTTTGATGAAAGCAAAGGTAAACAATTAGATGATGAATGGTTTGACATGAAAAGCCCAGTTGAAGCTCTTTCTTTAAATCCAGAATCAGGAAAACTTGAATGGGTAGGAATTCAAAAAATGCTTAGAGTAGTTGAGCAATCATTAGTAAATATAAGAACTAAAGATGGGAAAACAATGAGAGTATCACCAGATCATTTAGTGGCAGTATACACAAAGGATGGTATTATCACAAAAAAGGCAAAAGAAATCGATGAAAATGATTTCTTGCTAGTGATGAAAGATGAAAATAGTGTTTTTCAAGATGACCAAGAAACAATTTTTAAAGAATCTATTGAATGGCTTAGAAATTCAGATTTTGCTGTTGTTAAAGTAGCTGAAACAATTACTTCAGATTTGAATTATGATCAGGAATTTTTTGATATTGAATTAGAAAAGAATCATTACTTTGTTCATTCTCAAGGAAATATTACACATAATTGTTGTAGGTTGCGTTTAGATAATAGAGAACTTAGAAAAAGAGGTGGAGGACTTTTTGGAGCTAATCCGTTAACTGGTAGTATTGGTGTAGTAACTTTAAATTTAGCTAGAGTTGGTTATCTTGCTAAAACTAAAAAAGAATTTAAAGAAAAAGTTTTTGAGCTTATGGATATGGCTAAAGACAGTTTAGAGCAAAAAAGAAAAGTAGTAGAAGAATTATCTGATGTAGGACTTTATCCTTATTCAACTCATTATTTAGCAGACATTAAACAACGCTTTGGAAACTATTGGCAAAATCATTTTAGTACTATTGGTATAAATGGTATGAATGAAGCACTACTTAATTTTATGGGTGAAAATATTGCCTCAGATAAAGGCCAAGAATTCACTAAAGAAATTCTAGATGTTATGAGAGAAAGATTAATGGATTATCAAAATAATACTAATCATTTATATAATCTGGAAGCTTCACCAGCAGAAGGAGCTACCTATCGTTTTGCTAAAAAAGATAAAGAATTATATCCAGAGATTATTTGTGCTAATCAAGAGGCTTATGAAGATGGTAGAGAACCATATTACACCAACTCTACTCAATTACCAGTTGATTATACTGATGATATTTTTACTGCTTTAGAGAAACAAGAAGATTTGCAAACTAAATATACTGGAGGAACAGTGTTACATGGATATTTAGGTGAAAAGATTGATGATATTGAACAAACTAAAACTTTAGTAAAGACTATAGTTAATAATTATAAGTTACCATATTTTACTATCACACCAACTTTCTCTATTTGTCCCAAACATGGTTATCTAAAAGGTGAGCATAAATATT
>JAIPJO010000022.1 GCA_021734135.1 Patescibacteria group bacterium | reverse complement strand
TTATTCTTTTTTAATGATCATATTAATATATCATATATATAATAATTAGTCAAGGGTTATCTAATCTACTAGAGCGATATAAGGTATGCTATTGTTCTTTTTATCTTTATTCATTAACTTATAATCTACACCGCTGTTCATACTAGAGGCAAGATAAATTGAATTATTACCATAATTTTTATGTATCTTATCACAAGCAAAATAAAGATTATTTAATTTTTGTGTTTGCAAGTGATTATAGAAAATGTCAGATTGCCTACCACTCATCTCTTTTAAATTTTTTAAAGTAATTCCTGTAGCTCTGTATTTTAAATAAGGTGAAAATATTCTTTTAAAATTTTCTGCTAAAACTTTTATTATCTCTATATCTATATTAGTATGATTTTCTAGATTAATATTAATTTTTTCATATTTAAAATCAGCTATTTTTAGATAAAATAAAACACTAGTAGCCTCCAATTTATACCTTCTAGCTTTAGCACAAGCTTTTTCAATATTTATAGAAAACTGAGAAAAAATAAAATTTTCATCACTAGAATTTTTATT
The DNA here is from genome assembly GCA_021734135.1 of Patescibacteria group bacterium. GTDB lineage: Bacteria > Patescibacteriota > Patescibacteriia > Patescibacteriales > UBA12465 > JAIPJO01. Next base: position 12,735 of record JAIPJO010000022.1, on the reverse strand, counting down.
AAACGTTTCTGATTTACTTATACTTTGAAATGTTTTTTTAGAACTAGTTTTTAATTTATATATATATTTAGTTTTTAATTCTTGATATATTTCATAATATGGTTTTTGAAAGTTATTTTTTATAAAATCTTCCTTTTTATTAACAAACTCTAAAGCAATATTTATTTTATACCTATGAAAAACCTTAACTGAGCTAGGACCTATTCCCCAAATATTTTCTACTTTTAATTTACTTAAATAATATTTTAAATTACTAATATTAATATTTACAAATCCTGCAGGTTTATTCCAGTTAGAAGCTATTTTAGCTAGAGACTTGTTATATGAAAGTCCTGCAGAAAAACTTAAATTTAATTCCCTTTCTAATTCTTGTTTAATTTTTATAACTAAATCATTATAACTTAGTTTAAAACACTTATCTAAGCCACTGAGATCAACAAAACACTCATCAATACTATATTGCTCCACTTCACTACTATAACGCCTTAAAATCTCATACATACGTTTAGCAAAGTTAATGTAAACATCATAATTAGAATCTAAAATTATAGTTTGAGGATATAATCTTTTAATTTCATTTATTGACATACCTCTTCTTACGCCCAATGCCTTAGCCTCATATGATAAAGCTGAAGCAATTTTCCTTTCTTTGCCAGTAACCACTGCTTTATTATTCAAACTTGGATTTAAAGCTCTCTCACAAGAAACAAAAAAACAATCTCCATCAATATGCAAGATTGCTTTTTTATTTTCATTACTGATATTATCAAACATAACTGTTAATAAATTACTATAATCTTATTAATTAATATTTTCTTATCACTGCTTTAACTACAGCAGCAATCTTTAAATCACTTTGTGGATATATATCATTATATCTTTTATTAGCTGCTTGTAGATATACTCTACTTTTATTCTTTTTTAAATACTTCATAGTCCAATTATTATCAACTTCAGCAATCACAATATCATTTTCCTGTGCTTTAACACTCCTATCCACTAAAACCATATCTCCCGGCAAGATACCAGCATCTTTCATAGAGTAACCACTAACTTTAAGCATAAAGCTAGCTTCTTTATTTTTAATTAAATAATCATCAAGACTTAATTGCTCTAAATCTTCTTGTTCAGCAGCACTAGGAAAACCTGCTTTTACTTCACCTAAAACCTTGAGTTTATATAAAAAATTGTTAGCAGGAATTAAATTACCAAAATTATCTTTGTTTAATATTCCCTTTTTAATTAAAGCTTTAGCTAAATTAAAAGCTGAACTTTTAGATTTATAATTAAAAAGTTTAGCTAATTCACTATAAGAAGGTAATCTTTTATTTTTATAATAAAAATCTTCAAGTTTTTTGATGTTTATATTCATATACTTAAATAATTATTTAAATAATCTTATCTATATTATAGAGAACGTTCGTTCTTTTGTCAAAATAAAAACAAATACCCTTATATATTAAGGGTATTTACTTAAATTATACTATATTACTAACTACCTTTGATTATTTTGAGGTTCTAATAATGCTTCTAGAATCCAAACTATAATTGAAAGGATTATACTAAATATTAAAGCAACCCAAAAACTAGATACCATAAATCCAGGAATAATAGCTGCCACCAAAAGTACCATTAATGCATTTATTACCAAAGTAAAGAGCCCTAAGGTTAATATATTAATAGGTAGTGTTAATAATAATAAAAAGGGTCGTATCACTGCATTAACTATACCTAAAACTAACGCTACCAAGAGTCCTGCCCAAAAACTACTAACACTAGCTCCTGATATAAGCCAAGCACTAATTAAAATAGCTGCTGTACTAGTTAACCATGTTATTAATAATTTCATATATTTATTATTAATATTAAATATTATATTAATCTTATATTATTAATTACTTGCACTCAAAATAACTGGTACAGTATAGGTCATTTGATTTTCTTCTAATCCAGAAGGATTAGCTGATTCAAGTATCAGCAGTGCTTCTGTTTCTTCATCAACACTGAAATTTAAACTAGCATCAAACTCTACCTTTCCCTCACTCATCCAATCACCTAGAGCCATAGCATAAGATTGATCTATAATCTTACCATTTTCTCTATTTACTAATTTAACTCCAAAATTAGCCTCAAAATACCAAGGTCCAGTAGCCTCACCTCTAACGCTGATAGGGCTAGTAACAAGTTCATTTTTCTCTGGATTTTCCAAACTTAAACCTTCATCATTTTCATAATTTATTTCATTTTCTATATTATCCTCATTTTCTACATTATCTTCATTCATGTCTTCACTTATATCTTCATTTACATCTTCGTTATTAACATTGTTATTTTGATTAATATTAACATCTTCTACTATATTGCTATTATTTTGTTCTTTCTTGTTTATAAAGATCCAAACTAAAATAATAACTAAAAATATAACTAAAACACTCACTAATGTTTTTAAAATTTTATTGTTTTTCATATATTTATTATTAATTATTAATGTAAATTATATTATATAATATTTAGTAGTTTTCTTCAACTTTAATAATATAATTTATTGTTAATAAATAATATTTATTATATGATATTAGCATATGCATAATTTAGAATTAGAAAAAAAACTATTCAAACAAGGATATAATTATATTGCTGGAGTTGACGAAGTAGGTAGAGGCCCCTTAGCTGGTCCGGTGATCTCTGCTTGTGTTTTAGTTGATATTAATTTTTTAGAAAATATTAATAATCTAAAAGAGCTAAATGATTCTAAAAAGATGAGTTTAAAAAATAGAGAGAAAATATTTTCTATTATTCAAGACAATGCAGTATCGGTAGGAATTGGTATTTGTAGTCCAAAAACTATAGATAAAATTAATATTTTACAAGCTTCCCTACTTTCATCTAAAAAAGCTGTACTTAATCTAAGTCATCAAGCAGACATGGTTTTAATGGATGGTAAATTTAAAATACCAAATTTAGATATTGATCAAGAAAACATTATTCAAGGAGATGCTAAAATAGCTATAATTGCTTTAGCTTCTGTGATAGCTAAAGTTTATAGAGATAAAATTATGACAGAATATGATAATAAATATCCAGGTTATGATTTTGCTAAAAATAAAGGTTATGGTACAGCTTATCACAGAAAACAAATAGAGAAAATCGGTCCCTGTAAAATACATAGATATAGTTTTGCACCTATTAAGGACATGAATAATAATTAATATTTTTACTTAAGTCTAAAAATAAAAAGATAAATTATATTATATATTTAAAGTAAGATTATTTTTTATCCCTTAAATAAAACATTAATTTCTGATAATATTCTAAATTATTTAAACTAGCAATTTTTTGACCTAAAGCTTCATTTAATTTAAAAAGGTGATTTAGATAAGCAAAACTATTTTCTTTAAGTAATTTTATATCACTACTTCTGTTAATAACTGAAAAATTATTTACGTATTTTGAATTACTAATATTTATAACTTTTGGTTTTAATATATTTTTAGTAGGTAGAAATAATCTTCCATGCCTAGCTTCTCTTGTAGGTATAACACAATCAAAAATTTCCCAACCCATTTTTTCACATAAATAAATATGTTCAATGGTGCCAATACCCAAAGCAAATTTATAATATTTATCATCTATTAACTCAGCTGTCTCTTTGAGCACTTTACTTAAAAAATTACCTTTTTCATCAACTGGTCTAGCTCCAAAACCAAAACCATCGAAACCAATTTTTTCCAAATCTTTATAAGATTTAGTACGTAAATCCATATGTTTACCACCTTGAATAACTGCAAAAAGAAGTGGCCTTTGATTATTTTTTATTTTTCTCTTCTTAATTTGTCTTTCATACTCTAATTTACACCTCTTAGCCCAAGCTGTGGTTCTAATAATAGACTTTTTTAAATCAATTTTAGACATACTATAAGGTGGGCAGTCATCTAAACAAACCATCATATCAGTACCTAAATCAAATTGAATTTGAATTGATTTTTCAGGACTAAGTTCATGCCAAGAACCATTTAAAGGAGATTTAAATACAACTTTATCTTCTAATATTTTTCCCATCTTGGGATTTTTATGAATTAATGAAAATACTTGAAAACCACCACTATCTGAAAGAAGGAAACCAGAATAGTTCATAAATTTATGAATACCCCCAGCTTTTTTTATTACTTTCATGCCAGGCTGTAAATAAAGATGAAAAGTATTTACTACCATAGCCTTAGTTTTAGTTTTTATTATTTCATCATTACTTAAAGTTTTCAAAAAACCCCTAGTAGCATCTGGCATAAAAAAGGGGGTTTCTATTTTCTTATTTTTATATTTTATAACTTTATTTTTTTGTTTCATAATAATTATGGAGCTATCCTACCATCACTACTTAAATTAGCAACTTCATCTTCTTCTAATTTAGTAGTAGTAGCTTCAGATTCTACGCTTAAAATATCACCTGTAACAGTATCAGTAGCGCTAACTTGAGCTCCTTGACTCAAAATTAATATTTTATCCTCATCATTGTTATCAGGATTTAAACTTATTTCGAACTCAGCTAAAACATTATGTTGAGTAGCACTAAGATTACCTATGTCCCAGACAATTTTTCTACTTTGAGAATCATAATTTAGTTTACCTGTATCAATATTTTTTACACCTTCATATGAAATATATTCAGGTAATTTTAATTCTACAAGCAGATCTTCAAGGTCATGTAAATTATTATTAATCTGCCAATATACTCTAAAAATACTAGTTTCACCAACCTGAGGAGGTAGTGGCCCACTACCCACAGGAATATTTTCTTCATTGAAATACAAAATTCTTTCTTCTAAATCTAAGTCTGAATTAAGTTTATTTATAATTTCATTACTACGATTATCTTGATTATCATCAGATTCATCGTTCTCTTTCATTGAAAATTGAGCATAACTTGTTATCTCTAAGTCTTGTCCAATATATCTTTCTTGAAATTCTTTTATTGGTAAAGTAATGTTAATATTTCCCTCCTCCTCTGTTTTAATTTCAGCTAAATCAGGTATTTGCTCTTTTGACCAAGCAATAGTATTACTCCCTATAACTCCATTATTCTCATCTTTTATATTATCAAAATCAACTAAATCACTATCAACCACTAACATAATAGTAAGATCCTCTATTGTGACTTCGCCTTTATTTTGATAATTTAATGTATAATTCAAATTTTCATTAAAATTTACAGGCTCTCCATTTTTAGAACTATTAATAATTAAATTCAAATTCAAATCTGATTTCATGATTTGTAAATCTATATTTTTAATTAAAAACTCATATTCCCTATTATCAACATTCTGTAAAAAAATGAATTTTAGAAACTCTTCATCATTTATTTTCTCTTTAACACGATACCTAAACTTCAATTCTTGAGTATTATACTTTCTATCAAAACCATTAATACGATAAGTATTTCTTTCTTGTGACATTATTTGTAAATCCGATTCATCTTCACTTTCTTTTTTAGGTAATAATATTTCTATATTCTCTGGACTCTCTATCTTTAAATCAAAACTATTTATATAATTTTTATCTTCTTGAGCAAAAAGCATTGAAACCTCATGAGTTTCTCCAACTAAGGCTGTACTTAAATAATCAAAATCAACATTAAAACCATGACTTTCTACTAAGGTGTTAATATCAACTATTTCCTGAAATTGACTAGAAAAATTGCCAGGCATATAGGTCAAGATGGCTTGACTAGGATTAGGTGTACCAGATTGAGCTATAATCATAGCAGTAATATCAAATTGAACTCTTTCTTTAGCAGCTAAATCTCCTAAATACCAACTGTTATTAGCATTATCAGTTGTTTTAGAGCTGTCTATAAATATAAAGTTATCGGCATAGTTCATATCTAATTGCATATCTAAAACCTCTGTATCACTAGCATTAAAAATCTCAACAGTATAAGTGAATCTTTCTCCAGACATAACAGACTCAGGTCCTTTTACACGTAAATCAATATTTTTTGAATCAACATTTGCTTCATATAAATACCAATAAGCTAAATAAGCTAAAGCAAAAATAAAAGCAAGAATAAAAATTAAACGAAACATTTTATACAAAAAACCTTTCTTAGCTTTAATTTTTAATTTACTAACATCCACCATTTCGCCTTTTTTGTCTTTATATATATCGCTTAAGTTTTGTTCTATTTCCTCATTTCTTCCACTTTCTTTAACGCTATTTTCAAAATTATTAAGCTCTTCATCACTAGGTAATGGACGTTTAACAAAATCAGATAAGCTAGATTTCTTTTCTGTTCTTACCTTTATTTTTTTTTCATTCATATTATCTTTTTCCTGATTATTATGATTTTCATTTGTCATATTATTTATCTATATTTATTTGTTGCCATAGAGCACCAAAATATTTATCAGTTTTTAAGTCAGAACTTACACTCCAAGTATTATTTTCTAAATTATCAATATTTTCAGAAGACCATAAAGACTTATAATTATCACCTTTAATTTTTAAATGTGAAACTAGAGTATTATTTAATGAACCGGGCTGTTTTTGTACCAATAAAGAGTATGGAATTAAATCAGAACTCTCTCCTAAAACCTGATGCTTTACTTTATCAAACCAACTATACTCTGGTTTAATATTATTAAAATTAAAAGGTAGCTTATATTTTAGAATAATTTCTACACTTTCTCCAGGATCAATCATAGTCCAATTTGCAAACACAGTTTTACCTAATTCATGATATATTTTAGTATTACTTATTTGATCAATTTCAGCCTCTCTTTCAGCTTCTAAGATATCTAACTTTTTAGCATAATCTGCTGGATATGAAAAAAATTCATTATCAGGCACCTTAAAACCAGAGGTAGAAATAAGTGTAGAACCTTTTGGAATATAGACTCTCATCCAATTAACATTACGTACACCAGTAAATTTTTCTCTTTTAACACCTTGATGGCTACGAACAATTTTAACTGTATTAATAATTGAACCATCCTTATTTATTTCACTATAATGAACCACATCTTGTTTTATAGTTCTATCAGTTTTTTGACCAGCAATATTAGTGTTAATTATTGATAAATAATCATACTGACTATCTTTAATTCTACCAGCCCAAGAATTATCTTCAGCCTGAGACTGCATCTTATCATCATTAAAATACAGCAAAATATCTTTTTCTTGAAGATTATTTTCAATACTAGCAATCATTTCTATTAATACTTCTGCTGACATATCATTAGGTAATTCATTTAACAGTGTATTCATCATATCTCCAATTATTTTTTTTGGTTCTGTATTTTTTTCTCTAATAGTTTTACCTTCTTCTGTAGTCTTAAGCACTGTCTTTTTTTCTACGATTGGTTGCACTGTTTCCCAAAAATTTTCATGAGTAATTATTACACCATATTCATCTGTCATATCAATTGGACCTAAAATCTTTAATAAATCTTCAATTACACTAGGGGTAAAAGATATTACTCCATCAACTGTAGGGCCATCACTTTTTTCATAAAACCAACTTATATTTTTAGCTGATTTTTTCCAATCAGGCCACCAATTTGAATCCCAAAAATACCATCTAGGACTAACTAACCATAAAGGCTCAGGTGATTCAATATTTAAAGAAAACCCTACTTCTGTGTCATATGTACCACCCTTTGGTACTTCTAAATTTTTAATCTTGCCTTTACTAAAATCAACTAAAGCGTAGCTACCCATAAATCCTCCACTAGCTCTTATTTCATTGTTATTTTGAAAAATAAACAAATATCTTTTGTCAGAATCTATTCCCAAAAATGGCTTAAGAGTTTCAGCTAAAACTACAGATTCATTTAAACCTTCAGATAATATTTTTGAAACATGTTTTATTTCTGAGAACTCAGATTGATATTTTGCTGGCAATAAACTAACATCAATTTTTTCTATAGTTTTATTCAATGATTGAGCAGAAATTGCTGCTTTTTTACTATGACTAATAAAATTCTCTATATTTGATGCTAAATTTACATTTTCATCATCTTTATTTTTTAGAAAACTATCTATTGCTAAACCTAACTCTTTTCCTGTCTCAGATACTTGTAATCCAGCTTCTAAAAATAAAGGTCCTTGAGATGCCATTTGATATTTAGGATTTTTTGAAAGAGCTGCTAAATCAAAAATAAATTTGTCTATACTCTCTATTTCTGATTGAGCTGCTAAAAATTCATCTCCTGCTAAAGAAAAATAATTACTAGCATCATTCATCTTTAAGTTTTTAGCCTTGTCTGATGCTAACATTAAACTTTCCATAGCTGATTGTGAATGAAGATTCAATTTATTTTCTAAAACTTTTAAATTAAAGATATTATAATAACTTAAAACTTTAAAAGGTAAAATTAGAACTAACAGTACTAACACAAAGCCAAAAATAGCCTTAAAACTATGTATTTGTTTATCATTATCTATTTGAGAAGTAGTTTTTGTTTTATCTTTTCTTTCTTCTTCCTTTTCCCTTTTTTTACTATAGCTATAAAATGGATTTTTTAATTCCTTATCAGGCCATTTTGTTAATTTACTTAATTCCTTTTTTCTAGTCCTTTTTTTATATTTTAATTTATTAGAAAAAAATATATTTTTATTAAACTTCTTTTTAATGTTTTTATATATTTTAAAATGAAAATAATTTCTTTTCTTTTTCTTAGTTAATGGTTCAATAATTTGTTTATATATTTTATATGGTAATCTTAAAATATTAACAACAAATTTTATTAATTTTAAGAAATTTAAAATTAAAGGCCAAAGTAATATGTTTTTAAAATAATACTTTCTAAATTTTGGAATTTTAAATTTTAATGATAAGTTTCTTGTTTTCTTATCATCACTCTTATTAACATCATTAGGATGTAAATTAGTCTTTTTTTCCTGTTCTTTAGATTCTGAAATCTTCTTTAAATCTACTATAAAATCAGACATAATTTGTCCATTATTCTGATTATTTATATTTAATATATGTTTTCTTTTTTTTCGAGGCATAGCTCTTATTTGTTTATATCAAGTTTATTTATATCAAGGTATAATTTATAAGTTGAATAAGCACTAGAAAACCAATTATATTGATTTATTTGCAGTTTCCCTTTCTCAACTAATTCTTTACGTAAGTATTTATTTTTAATTATTTTTTTAATTTTTTCATACATGTCTATATTATTATAAGGGTTAAAATAAAGAGCGCTGTCACCTAGCACCTCAGGTAAACTAGATTGATCAGAGGATACAACTGGACAATCATAAGACATAGCTTCAAGCGGTGGCAAACCAAACCCTTCATACAATGAAGGAAAAACGTAAGCTAAAGCATTTCTATATAAAGAAACCAACTCATTGTCTGGTACATAGTCAGCAAAAACTATATCTTCATTAGATAAATTTAAATTCTTAGCATATTTTTTTAAACGGTTATAAAAATAATCCTCTTTTCCAACTAAAACTAAAAGAAGGCTTGGAAAATCATTTTTTAATTTTTTAAAAATATCAAGTAAGCTTTCTAAATTTTTATGAGGATAGGCGTTACCTACATAAAGTAAATATCTATTATCATTTATATTATAATTTTTTAGTATTTTTTTGTCATATTCACGACTTTCAATCTCTTGTAAATTTAAATTAGAAATGCCTTCATAGATAACACTGATTTTATCTTTTTTTACTTTAAATTTTTTTTCAATATCCTTCTTAGTGAACTCTGATACTGCAATAATTTTTTCTGCCCTAGAGACTGCTAAAGAAATTACAAACTTATACGCTAAATATTTAATCTTATAGTACAAAGGTGGTAATAATGTCGCTCTTTGTGTAGAAAAACGAGTTAAAATTAAATCATGAATAGTAACAATAAATTTTACTCTAGTTAATATTGGTACATTGAAATGAGTAAAATGCATTAAATCTAATTTTTCTTTATATATTTGCCAAGGAAAAAATATTTGCTCTGACCAGGAATACCAACGACTTTTAACTAAAACTTTTTTTACATTTTTATTCTCACTTGAAAATAAATCATAATTTTCTGGACTTAAAAAAATAACATAAAAATTTTCTGAATCCATTCTCAAAATATTATCTACTATCTCTTTAGTATACCTTCCTAGACCTTTACCTACTGGTCCGTAAAATCTAGCGTCTATACCTATTCTTTTTTTATTATCTATATTCATATTAATTATTACTATTTATTATATCTATATTACTAAAGCTGCTAACAATGTTATAATCGCAAAAAATAAAACAAAATAACCGAAATTAATTTTTTGTGCTAATTTTAATAAATATTTAATAGTCAACCAACCAAAAACAAATGAAGTAAGTAGAGCTAATAATGAATTAAAGCTAAAACTAAACTTATCTAAATTTAAAACAATATTACCTGCTAGCACTAAAGGTAAACTAAGTAAAAAACTAAGCTGTAAAGCACTTTGTTTATTAAATTTAGACATAAGTAGTGCTGAAACTGTTAAACCTGATCTGGAAAGACCTGGTAAAACTGCAAAAGCTTGAACTACACCAATCATTATACCATCAAAATAACGCAAATTCTTTTCTTCCTTATATCCACTACTTTTAACTCTTAGCTGTAAATAAGCAGTAATAAAAAGCATGATAGCAATAATAATTGTAATTATCTGTGCTATAGCTGAAATATCAACTGTAATTTTCTCAATAATTTCTAGAAAAATAATCCCTAAAAGACCACTAATTAAAGTACCTAAAATTAAAAAATTAAGTATTTTTTGATCTTCCTCACTAGCTTTCTTATATTTAAATAAAGCTTTTAATAAAAACCAGACTTTTTTTCTAAAATATACTAAAGCAGCTAAAAAGGTACCAAAATGTAAAAACAAAGAATAGTGAATAGCCTCTGACAAGGTTTCTGTACTAGCAAATAAATTAGCTTTCATTAAAAAAATTATCCCTTCTGAGCTAACTGGTAACCATTCAGCTACACCTTGCACAGCTCCAATAATTAATGATTCAATCATATATTTTAAGCAAAAGGTAAATTCTCAGGTGGTGAACTTTTTGAATTTACACTATTTTTTTTATTATCACTTTTATATTTATATCCTTCTTTTGAATACATTCCTTCTTCAAGAATTTCTTTTTCATTTTTATAATCTGTATCATCTAATCTTTCTTTAGCAAAAGATTCTTCATTATTTTCATTATCTTCATTATATTCTGGTTTAATTTTTCTATCTTGAGAATCTGGAATTTCTTTTTTTTCTAATACTTCATCTAAATCATATTTTTTATTTCCATTTTCCTGTACTTCTGATAAAAAATCAGGTTCATTAGCTTCGATTCCAGCTTCAATTTCTTGAGGTAAACTAGAAGGTGCTTCAGCTTTTCTACCAGGAGCTTTCTGTAGAAGTGGTGACTGTACTGACGCTTCAACTGGAAAGTGCCATAAAGTTGCAAGCTCTTCAATATTTAAAATACCAGGGGTTCTACCAGCACCAGCATCTCTATTTATATAATTATTTATTATATTATTTTTCTTACGAGTAATACGTTTATTTTTTCTAAAATATTCAGCTTTAGTCATGGTGTACTTTACATCAGGTTTTAAATTATTTAAATCTAAAGAAGCAAATTGCTTCATATATCCAACAAAACCATTAGCTACCTTCCCTTTATTCATATCTTCTTTTTTAGCAACGTACACTGCTCTTACTTTTACCTCAAAAGCTAATTTAGATATTTTATCATGTACACCTTCAACTTGATGTTTTTGTTTAGGGGTTAACTCCATCATTGATAAAGAAGTCTCCTTGTTTTCCTCCTCTTTGCTGTCTATATCACCCCAAATAGAATAAAATATTTCACTTAATTCACCTAGCCATTCTATAAATTTCATAAATAAACCCTTTTTCCCTGGCTTCTTTTTTTGAAGAATTTGATCTACCATCTCATCACCTTCATCCATCCAATCAAAACCTATTGGCACCACAATTATTTGGTACCAAAGTTGTTCACCCGGTCCTAAAGAACTACATAAATCCATTAAAGCAGCAGAAGGATCTTTAAATTGAGTTTCACTAGGTCCAAGTAAATGTTCAAATTTAGAATAAACTTTAATGGGAAACATATGATTATTAGCATGTATATATTCTGCACCCCAAACATCATATTCATCATCAGGATATTTATGCGGTACATCATTAATATAATCATCAATTTCACTTATCTCAGCATCAGGGTATTGTGAATAAACTGCAGACTCAACTAAATTACGAAACCTTTCTGGAGTTCTAATAATAAATTGAGTATAACCTTCAATACTAGCAATTTCTAAACTAAAACTTAACTGCACTTTGCCTTCAAACCACTTTTCAAAGAAATTAATAGAACCATGAGCTCCGGATAAATAAGTAAAAATGTTTTCCACTGCTTTAGGTGTCTGTTCATTACCTCTTGGAATATCAATAGCTAATAATGTATATGTTACAGTTGACATCCATTTTTCTCTTTTTTTCATAAGTAAAACCTGTAAAGATCCTTGTAGGAAAATTACAGCCAATATCATCCAGCCAAAATACATAAAAAAACGCCAAAACATAAGATCTGGTGACAAAGATAAAAAATCTTGTATAGGTGTTAAATCAATTAATATATTCATAATATAATATCAGCCTATTTATATATATTTTACCATACTTAGGTAAAAAATAAAATCCCATAATTATGGGATTTTATGTATTCTAT
>JAIPJO010000021.1 GCA_021734135.1 Patescibacteria group bacterium | reverse complement strand
TTAAAAATTCTACCCAGTGTTTTTTCTCCCACAGGTACACTAATACCCTTATTAGTATTAATTACTTCATCTCCTCTTTTTAAACCATCAGTGGAGCCCATGGCCACACATTTCACTACATTAAAGCCAATGTGTTGCTGAACTTCTAAAACTAATTTTTCTCCTTTAGAAGTATTAATCTCTAAAGCTGTATTAATTTCTGGTAAATCTGCTTCAAAGTGTACATCAACCACCGCACCAATGATTTGCTTAATTGTTCCTTTTAGGTTTTGTTTTTCCATATTATTATATATATTTCATTTTTATGTAAATTATTCTAAAGCATTAGCTCCAGCAGAAATTTCGGCAATCTCAGAGGTAATAGCTGATTGTCTAGCTTTGTTATAAAAAAGAGTCAACTCTTCTACTAAATCATTAGCAGCGTCAGTAGCTTTGTTCATAGCTGACATTCTAGCACTATGTTCAGAAGCATTTGACTCAAGTAATGCTTGAAATAGTTGCACTTCAATTAGACGTGGTAACATTTGATTTAAAACTTCTTCTGCACTAGGTTCATAGGTAAAAATAAATCTTTCCTTACCTTTTCTTAAGTATTTTTCTTCCTTTTCTTTAATAAATTCTTTATCTACTCCTACTTGAGGACTTTCACCAACAATACCTAAATGGTCATCTTTAGCATTAATATCAATGGGAAGTAATTGTTTTACTCTAGGAACTTGCTTTACAGGACTAACAAAGTCAGTATAAGCAACCATTATTTTATCATACTTTTTATTTAAAAAATCATCAATTATCATTTTAGCTAGTGATTGCACTTCTTTTATTTGATAAGCAGTATCGTTCTTATCATACTGAGCACTAACATTATATTTATATCTACTGCTCACAGATAAACCCTTCTTACCTACAACAATAAAATCTGTATCAATATTGCCATGTTTAACAATTGAATCTTTGGCTTTACTTAAAATAGCACTATTAAAACCACCACAAAGTCCACGGTTGGAAGAAAAAAGAACTATAGCTACTTTCTTCACCTCTTTACGCTCTTCAAGTAAGGGGTGTAAATATTTATTAGTATTTACCCCTTGAGTTAAATTCAAAACAGTAGTCCAACTTAAATTAGCATAAGGACGAGTTCTAAGCACTGCTTCAGTGGTTTTTCTCATCTTAGCAGCAGCTACCATTTCCATAGCTTTAGTAATCTTTTTGGTACTGGTAACTGATTTTATTCTTCTTTGTATTTCTTTAGTATTGGCCATTTGAGTTTAAATTATTTATTTTCTTTATCACTCTCTTCAGTTTCTTTAGTATCTTCTTCTGGCATTAAATATTCTAAAGTATCTTTATAATCATTAATTGTTTTAACTAAACTTTTCTCTATTTCTTCATCTAACTTACCAACTTCTTTAATTTTATCTAAAACATCTTTATTCATATCATTTAGATATTGATATAAACCTTCTTCAAATTCACTTACCTTCTCTACTGGAACATTATCCATTAAACCATTAATTAAACTATAATAAATAGCAATTTGATGACTAACATCTACTGGGGAATATTGATCTTGCTTTAGAATTTCCATTAATCTTTTTCCTCTTTCTAATTTCTTTCTAGTCTCATCATCTAAATCAGAACCAAATTGAGCAAAAGCAGCTAATTCTCTATATTGAGCAGCTTCCAGTCTCATCTTACCAGCCACTTTTTTCATGGCTTTAATCTGAGCGCTAGAACCTACACGAGACACAGATAAACCTGCATTAATAGCTGGACGTTGTCCTTGATAGAACAAGTCTGGTTCTAAATATATTTGTCCATCGGTAATAGATATAACATTAGTTGGAATATAAGCAGAAACATCTCCTGCTTGAGTTTCAATAATAGGTAAAGCAGTGATAGATCCTCCACCAAACTCAGGATTTAACTTACAAGCTCTTTCTAGTAGTCTTGAGTGAAGATAAAAAACATCTCCTGGATAAGCTTCACGTCCTGGTGGTCTTCTAAGAAGCAATGATACCTCTCTATAGGCTACTGCGTGTTTAGATAAATCATCATAAACTACTAACACATCTTCACCTTTATCTAAAAAGTATTCAGCCATAGCTGTACCAGCATAAGGAGAAATGTATAGAAGTGAAGCTGGGTCACTAGCACCTGCTAGCACTACTGTTGTGTATTCCATAGCTCCTGCTTCTTCTAGTTTAGCAACGATATTTGCAATTTTTGATTCTTTTTGACCAATACCAACGTAAACACATTTCATGTTCTTACCTTTTTGGTTAATAATGGTGTCTACTGCAATAGCTGTTTTACCAATTTGACGATCACCAATGATAAGCTCACGTTGTCCTCTACCTACTGGAATCATAGCATCAATTGGCTTAATTCCAGTTTGCACTGGTTCACTTACAGATTCTCTAGTCATAACACCAGGAGCAATTTTTTCTACTGGATAATACTTCTCAGTTTTAATCTCACCTTTACCATCAAGTGGTTTTCCTAGAGGATCTAAAACTCTACCAATAACATTCTCTCCTACTGGCACTTCTAAAATTCTTTTCATTGCCACTACTTCATCACCTTCCTTTAAGTCTCCCATAGGTCCTAAAATAACAGCACCAACTGAATCTTCATCTAGGTTTAAAGCTACACCATAAACTGAACCTGATTTAGTTTTAAACTCAAGCATCTCTGACATCATAGCTTCAGAAAGTCCTGAAACTCTGGCGATACCATCACCTACTTCAGTAACTAAGCCAAATGTCTTTTGTTCGTCTTCTGCTTTAAAATTTTCAATTTGTTTTTTTAATTGTTCAACAATAAAATCTTTAGTATTGTTAGCCATATATTTATTTATTTTAATAAGCTATTTTTTAACTGATTAAGGCGTGTTTTAAGACTACTGTCTATTATTCTATCACCATATTTTAAAACTATACCACCTATAATTTCTTTTTTAATATTAACTTTAAATTCTAAAGTTTCTTCTTTGTTTAAATCCTGTAAATACTGCTCAATCCTATCAAGCTCCTCTTTATCTATCTCCTGAGCTGTGTTTATCTGCGCTTCTTTAATATTATACCTTTGATTATATAATTTTCTAAAATAATACAAGATCTTATCTATCTGATTAAGCTGATTATTGCTTTTAAGCAAACCAGAAAACTTAGAAATAGATTCTTCTAACTCTTTACCCTCTTTTTCTTCTGTAATCTCGAGTAAAGTTAAAGCGTATTGTTTTGCACTTACTTTCATATTATTTTAAATCTTTAATCGCTTCTTTAATGATTTTCTTATCTGTGGTTGAATCTGCTTTTTCTTTCATGACTCTCTCAACTGCTAAAACTACTAAACCGGATATATCAGCTTTAATACTTTTTAAAGTATCGGCTTTTTCTTGTTGTATTTTTTTCTTTTCAGCATTAATAACCTGTCCAACCTCTTCTTTAGCTTTATCTAAAATCGCTTGTTTTTTCTTTTCTGCTCTTTCTTTAGCTTCATCAATAATATTTTGCGCTTCTTTCTTAGCTTCTATTATTACAGCCTTTTCTTTATCTTTAGCTTCATTTAATTTAATTTCAGCAGCTTTAGAATCTTGAACACCTTGAGAAACTTTTTCCCTTCTTTCTTTTAAGATATTAAGAATAGGTCTATAGGCAAAACGCCATAAGACAAATAATAAGACTGCAAAATTGACTAATTGTGCGAATAGGATTTTTAGATTTATACCCAAAGCTTCTAAGAGTTCCATATTGGTTAATGTTAAAATAAAAAATAAAGGATGCTAACTCTAATTTAGAGTTAGCAAGACTCTATCTTCTATCCAAATAAAATAATTAAGGCAATAACTAGAGCGTAAATAGCTGTAGATTCAGCAATAGCCATACCTACAAACATAAGTGGAGTTACCTTTCCTGAGGCTTCAGGGTTTCTTCCAATAGCTTCTAAAGCTTTAGAAGCGGCGATACCTTGACCTACACCAGGACCAATAGCCCCTAAACCAATTGCTAAACCCGCTGCTAAATATTTTGCTGCTTCAATTTCCATAATGGTTTTTAAGGAAAAATTGAATTAGTAATAAAGACAAATTTTTCCAATTAGTATTATTATTTAAATATTATTAATAATTAACAAATCTATTATTCTTCAACTGTTTCTATTTCACTAGCCATAGAAATAAATACCAAGGTCAAAACTGCAAACACAAACGCCTGTACCACTGCTGTTAAAAGTCCTAAAAATAAAAATGGTAAAGGCACAAAAAATGGAGCTAAAAATAATACTACAGCTCCTAAAACCTCACCAGCGAAAATATTACCAAACAAACGAAAGGATAAAGAAACTATTTTAGCAGTTTCACCAATTAATTCCATTACTCCTAAAAAAAACTTTAAAGGATTTCTGAAATTAATAAATTTACCTAAATATTTCCATGGTCCTGCGCTAATAATAGCTACAATCTGCGTTACTATAACTGATATTAATGTCATTATTAAAACCATTCCATAATCAGACATAACTGCTCTAAAAACTGAAATAGCTTCACCTCCTCTATTAATAGTTACAGCTGCTTGTCCTGGTATATATACTGCTAAATTTGCTACTAAAGCAAATATAAACATAGTGAAAACTAATGGAAATACTCTTCTAGCCTTTACTCCTGGACCAATAATTGACTCTACAAAATCATAAGCTCCTTCTATAAGCATTTCTATGAAACTCTGAAATTTACCAGGAACTAATTTTAATCTACTGGCTGGTATTACAAATACAAGTATTAAAAAAGAGCTAAGTACAAATGACCACAATAAAGTGTTAGTAATTGGAAAGTTCCCGATTTGAAACAAAATTTCCGGGGACAAGGATATATTTAATTCCATAGATTATGACTGTTTATCTTTATTTTCTTCTTTTTGCCTAGTAGCTTCTTCAATGCTTTGGGCTTTATATTGATCAATTAACTTATTAACCACTTTCATTTTTTTGAACAATAGTATATTAGTAACAATAAAAGCAATAAACACTGCAATAATGGTTATAATAGGTATAGTATCAAAATATTGATCTAAAAAATAACCAAGACCCCCAATTATTAATAAGGGACCAAATATTGATGCTGTACTGTAAGCAACAAAAGACAGCGCTAATTGCTTAGCGTTAAAGTTTTTATTATCACTTTTCATATATATTCGATACATCTATTTTAACCAAGCTTATATAATTGTCAAGTATATACTATTTTTTTAATTTATAAGCTTAATATAATTAAATCAGCCTCAAGACTGTTTTTAAAAAATATGTTTATTAAATTTCACTTAAATATTTAATGAAGATCAAAAAACTTTCTAGCATTTTCAGTTGTAATTTTAGCTACTTTTTCAATAGATATTTCTCTTATTTCAGCAATATGTTTTGCTACATAATAAACTAAAGCGGGTTCATTTCTGTGTCCTCGATATGGCTCTGGAGTCATATAAGGAGTATCTGTTTCAATCATAATCCTATCTAAAGGAACTTTTCTAATTAAGTCATCCCACTGTTTGCTAAAAGTAATTAAACCTGTAAAAGAAATAATGAGTCCTAAATTAAAATATTTCCAAGCTAAATCTTCATCCCCTGAAAAACAATGCATTACACCCCAAGGTTTATCTTTAAGTATTATATCTTTATATTCATTTTTAAAATCTTGTAAAATATCTAACATGTCATCATGAGCTTGACGACAATGAATTATTACAGGTAAATCTTTTTTTCTTGCCAGTATTAACTGCTGATAAAAAACTTGTTTTTGCTTATCTTTAACTTTTTCCACATCTGCTTTTAAGTTTATGTGATAATAATCTAAACCAATTTCTCCAATAGCAACTACTTTTTTAAATTCAGCTAATTTTTCATAGCTATCATAATTAAATTCCTCTGCCCTAGCTCTAAATTTATAATCTCCTTCATCCCCTTTATTTTCTGCCACAACATCTTCAAGATGAACAGGGTGTAATCCTACAGTAGCATAAACACCTTTTTCATATTTATTAGCATACTCCAAGGCTCTTTTACTGGTTTTATATTGAGAACCAACTATAATCATACCAATGCCTTCCTTTAAAGTACGTCTAATTATTTCATCAGCGTCTTCTTTAAAAGCTGAAAAATTCACATGTGCATGTGTGTCAATAAGTTTCATATATTATAAACACAAAAATAAATAGCCGTATAGATCAGCTATTTATTTTAGTTCTTGTTTACCAAGTTTTTTCTTCTTCATCTTCCTCCTCTTTTGTTTCTTCAGAGCTGTGATCTTCTTTTTCTTCTCCTGAGTCATGACTTTCTTCAACTTCAGGCTCAGAAGCCATCACAGTTTCCTCTTCGTGTTCAACTTTCTCTTCAGGTTGAGAAACATTTTCCTCATTTTTGTCTTCTGAAGTATTATCTGGTTGACTATCTGTTTTTTTTCCACCAAATAATTTTGTTAACCAATTTGCCATAGCATTTAGTTTATTAAGAATTAAATCTACTTATAGTGTAGCATTTAGCTAGTCTTTGTCAATAAAATTCAAGGTTTTTTCAGTTTTTAACTAAATTAATATATCTTTCTAAATATTTAAATCTTTTAAGGTCTCCTTTTGCTTTTTAGTTAATTTTTTAGGAGTTTTAGCTATTACCTTTACTAAATGATCTCCTCTACCTCTAGATTGTAGATGATTAACTCCTTTTGCTTTAAGTTTAAAAATTGTGCCAGACTGAGTACCTTCAGGAATTTTTAATATAACTTTTCCGTCAATTGTCTCTACTTCGACTTTATCTCCTAGAACTAATTGAGAAAATTTAACTTCCTTAGTACTTCTAATATCATCTCCTTCTCTAATAAACTTAGTATGTTCATTAACTTTAATTTTAATAAATAAATCACCAGCAGGAGCTCCTTTAGGACCAGCTTCACCTTTTCCAGATAATCTTATACTTTGACCAGTGTCAATACCAGCGGGAATTTTTATTGTTAATTTTACTTTCTCCTGCACCCTTCCTTCTCCATGACAGACCTTACAAGTCTGACTATATGTTTTACCCTCACCCTGACAATCAGGACATACAGATCTAGCTTGCATATTTCCAAGTATAGTTCTTTGCATTCTAATAACCTCACCCTTACCTTGGCAAGTCTCACAAGTCTTTACATCTGAGCCAGGCTCAGCTCCGCTACCCTCACAATGATCACAAGCAATATTTTTCTTAATTTCTATATTTTTTTCAGCACCAAAAACAACATCCTCCAACTCTACTGCTATAGTCATTTGCAAATCACTACCTCTAGCTTGAGATCTAGATCTTCCTCTAGCACCACCAAAACCAAATATATCTCCCATACCAGAAAATATATCTCCTAGATCATCAAAATCCATATTACCTTGAGAAAATCCCCCCATGTCTTGCCAAGAAGAATATCCTCCTGCGCCAGAACCTTGACCTTGATTAAAAGTTGTTCCAAATTGATCGTACTGTTTTCTCTTTTGTTCATTACCAAGCACTTGGTAAGCTTCATTTATCTCTTTAAATTTAGCTTCATCACCTGTTTTTTTATCAGGATGATATTCATGTGCTTTTTTTCTAAAGGCTTTTTTTATATCATCAGAACTAGCGTCTTTAGATACGCCTAAAGTATCATAATAGTTTTTATTTGCCATAAATAATTTTTCTTATCCTTTAAAGCCAATTTCTTTGGCCACAGGTTCTGTTTCTTTAACTTCTCCAAATTGTTTTTCATATTTGCTCATCGCTTCAGTCATAGCTGAAATCATTCTTTTGAAATGTCCTGGACTAGTCACAATCTTCGCAGATACTCTACCACTACCTGAAAATAAATTTAAATAAATCATTTGCATCTCATCCTTGTTAAATTGAAACTGAGCTGCATTTGAATATTCAGCTCCAGGAATATTATCTGCTATTTTTAGCTGTTTCTTCCCAGGGTCAGCCTGAGGATTTTTATTTTCCATATAATTATTGTTAGTAAATAAGCTAATGGAGTTGCTAAGTTTAACTTAGCAACTCTATAGCTCAATTATTTATTATCCTTACTATCTTTATCCTCTTTATCATCTTTTTTATCTTCTTTTTCCACTTCCCCTTCAACAACTTCTTCCTCATCTTTCTTTTCTTTATCATCCTTTTTTTCTTCTCCAGCTTGATCTTGACCCTGAGCTTGTCCAGCATCTTGTTGTTGATACATAGAAGCTCCTATTTTTTGAGCAACTTCATTTACTTCATCCATTTTCTTTTTAATCTCATCATAATCTTCACCATCTTTTATTTTCTTTAATTCATCAATTTTTTCTTGTAAATTCTTCTTATCCTCTTCTTTCATCTTATCACCAGTATCTTTAATAAGTTTTTCAGTTTGTAAAATTACAGCTTCAGCTTGATTCTTAGTCTCAATTTTTTCTTTCTTTTTCTTATCTTCCTCCTCATGCTTTTGAGCATCTTGTTTCATTTTCTCTACTTCTTCTTCACTAAGACCTGAAGAAGCAGTGATAGTAATCTTTTGTTCTTTGTTGCTAGCCTTATCTTTAGCGCTAACATTTAAAATACCATTAGCATCAATATCAAAGCTAACTTCAACTTGAGGAACACCTCTTGGTGCTGGTGGAATACCATCTAATATAAATCTACCTAAACTTTTATTATCTCCCGCCATAGATCTTTCACCTTGCACTACATGTATTTCCACACTAGTTTGGTTATCTGCGGCAGTAGAAAAGGTTTGAGACTTAGAAGCTGGAATAGTAGTATTTTTTTCAATAAGCGGAGTAGCTACACCACCAAGTGTTTCAATTCCTAGTGTAAGTGGAGTTACGTCAAGTAGTAATACATCTTTAACATCACCTTGAAGAACACCAGCTTGTACAGCAGCACCCATAGCTACCACTTCATCAGGATTAACACTTAAGTTAGCTTCTTTATTAAAGAATTCTTTTACCTTCTTTTGTACTAAAGGCATTCTAGTCATACCACCCACCATTACTACCTCTTCAATATCTTTAGCTTCAAGTCCAGCATCTTCAAGAGCTTTCTTACAAGGCTCAATGGAAGCATCTACTAAATCAGAAACTAAATCTTCTAATTTAGCTCTAGTTAATTTCATTACTAAATGCTTAGGTCCATCTTCTGTAGTAGTAATAAAGGGTTGGTTAATTTCAGTTTCATTAGTTGTTGATAATTCAATTTTAGCTTTTTCAGCTGTTTCTTTAATTCTTTGTAGTGATAACGGGTCTTTAGCTAAATCAATACCTTGATCTTTCTTAAATTCTTCTAAAATCCAATCAATTATTCTTTGGTCAAAATCTTCACCACCTAAGTGAGTATCACCAGTAGTTGATTTAACTTCAACAGTATCTTCACTAACATCTAAAATAGAGATGTCAAAAGTACCACCACCTAAGTCATAAACAGCAATTTGTTCACCTTTCTTTTTGTCAAAGCCATAAGCTAAAGCAGCAGCAGTAGGTTCATTAATAATGCGCTTTACATTTAAACCTGCTATTTTACCTGCGTCTTTAGTAGCTTGACGTTGAGAATCATTAAAATAAGCTGGTACAGTAATAATAGCTTCTTCAATTTTCTCACCAGTTTTAGTCTCAGCATCAGCTTTAAGCTTACCAAGTATCATGGCTGAGATTTCCTGAGGAGTGTAATCCTTATCACCTAATTTAACCTTAACACCTTCACCTGACTCACTTATTTTATAAGGATAATTTTCAATATCCTTTTTTACTTCTTTTGAATCGAATTTACGACCAATTAATCTTTTTACTGCAAACACAGTATTTTCTGGATTAGTAACAGCTTGGCGCTTAGCAGATTGACCTACTAACCTTTCACCACTTTTGGAAATAGCTACAATAGAAGGTGTGGTACGATTACCTTCAGCATTTTCCAAAATTTTAGGCTGGCCACCTTCAATAATAGCCATAGCGCTATTGGTTGTTCCTAAATCAATTCCTAAAATTTTTCCCATATAATTTATTTCTTATCTATAATAACCACGAATTGTGCTTATTATAGGTATTATTATTTTTTTATTTATTTTTTTATTTAATTATTAATTATGAAAATATCTTTCATTTTTTTATTTACTTCCCTACTTAGAGGCACAAACAATAACTTTGCGCCTCTACTATAGAGAAATTAACTTTTCTTTTTGTTTTTAATCTTAATAGCTTTAGGCTTACTTTGTGGTGCTTTAGGAATAGTTATCTTAAGCACTCCTTCTTCAGTTACAGCCTCAGCTTTATCTCCCTCTACTTGAGTTGGTAAGGGAATATTTCTGTAAAAACTACCACGTCTGATTTCTTTACGATAATAGTTCTTATCATCCACCTCTGATGTCTTTTCTCCTTCACCTTGGATACATAAAACATCATTTTCAATAGAGATGTTAACCTTCTCAGGATCTATACCAGCTAACTGAGTTTCAACTATCACATTATCTTTATCTTCATACATATCAACTGCTGGGGTGAAATTATTTTGCTTAGTAGCCATTGGCATAAGGTCTGAAAATGATCTATCTAAATCATCCATGCCTTCAAAAAATGGTGACCATTTAATTAATGCCATAATTTTAATATTTTCCAATTAAATCTTTAAATTTTTAAAGAAGATAATTGAAAAATGTAAATTATATACAATAAATATTTTTAATTTATTTAACAATAACTTTTGCTGGTATAATAACTTTGTCATGTAATTTATAGCCAGGCTTAAGTTCTTTTTCACAAATACCTTCTATGTCAACACTATTTTTTTTATTATCATCTGAAATAGCTTCCATAATCTGAGGATCAAAGGGTTTACCAGCAACTTCAATTTGTTTAACTCCGTGATTTTCTAATATTTGTTCAAATTGCTTGATTACATATTTAACTCCTTCCACCCAAGGATTATCAGCTTGCTCCTGATTTAAACTTTTAATAGACATTCTTAAATTATCATATACTGGTAGTATCTCTAGAATGAAATCTTCTAAAGCATATTTATAATAAGTAGTTTTCTCTTTAGCGGTTTGTTTGAGAAGATTTTGATAATCAGCTATAGCTCTTTTATATCTCTCTTCCCAAGTCTCTGCTGGAGTTGTTTGTAAAAGTTCAAATCTATTTACTTTCTTTTTATCAATCTTTACAGTATCTAGAAAATTCTTTAAGGATCTAGTATAATACTTTTCATTATCAAACTCTTTATATACAACTGTTTCTTGTTTTTTTTCTTTATCATAAGCTATAAACAATGTTTGATATTTTCCTCCTTTATAATGTTGATATATACCAGGTATAAATTTAGCTTCTTTCTTTTTATCTTTCATAATTATTTCTTAAATTTATTATATAAATAATTAAATATACTTAAATTTTTATCATAATCCATTCTTACTGGACCTAAAATACCAATTAAACCAGTTTTATTATCCCTATCATATTTAAACATAATACTAGAAAAAATGGATCCAAAAGGATTATCAGTACCTAAATAAACTTGTGGCTGAAAAGGAATAGTTTCATATATATCAGCAATAATTTCTTCCATTCTATCTATTACCAAAGAAACATCATACACTAAATTAGCATTAGAAAATTCTGCTTGTTGAAATAAATTAGAAACTCCAGTGTAATATAGACTATTCTTATGAAAAGCCCAAAATACTACTTGTCCAGATATACTAGCGATTATCTTAGCAGTGTATCTAAAATCTTCTTCATTCATACCCTTTAACCCCTCATTTATCTCTTTAGCATTTTTTTCTTTTAAATCTTTTCTTTTTAAACTATCAAGGTAAAGTAAATAACCTGCCTCAGTTGGTATTCTTCCAGCAGAAGTATATGGTTGCTTAATTAAGCCCAGTTCTTCTAAGTCAGCCATCTTATTTCTAATAGTGGCTGAAGAAAAACCTAAATTATATTTATCTACTAGAGCTGATGAACCAACAGGTTCAGCAGTTTTGATATGCTCTTTAACAATAATAGATAATATTTTCTTTTTTCTATCTGTTATATCCATATATTTTTTATCTTTCTACATTATATCACCCTTAGCACTCTTGTCAAGAGAGTGCTAATTAAATAAAAACAAACAGCTATAAATGTTTGTTTATGTTTCTATTTATATTTAAATTATACTTATCTTTTTTTTATATATTTATCTATCCCTAAAATACCAGGACAATATATCCCTTACAATCGGCACAGCTACCTCACTACCTTCTCCACCCTCTTCAACTAAGACAGTAAATGTTAGCTCAGGGTTTTCATAGGGGGCAAAACCTGTAAACCAAGCATGGTTTTCTTTTTGACTGGACCACTGAGCAGTACCAGTTTTTCCAGCTACCTCAATTGGTAATAAGCTAAGAGCTCTACCACTACCTCTAGTAACCGTTCTTCTCATACCCTGTCTAACTACTTCTAAACTATAATCATCAATAAAGTCTTCTCTCACTATCTCTGGTTCTATCTTTTGTACTATTGTTTCATTATTATCACTCCTTAACTCTGTTACCAAATATGGTCTCATTAGTTTACCCCTATTTGCAAAGACATTAGTAAAGTTAGCAACCTGAAGTGGAGTAGCTAAAAGATCTCCTTGTCCAATAGCAAAATGATAGGTATCTCCAATATACCAAGCTTCATCTTTAACCTCTCTCTTCCATTTAGCAGTAGGTACCAAACCATCACCTTCATTTTTAATATCAATACCACTTTGAGCCCCCAAACCAAACTTTTTAGAATATTCAACTAATCTATCCAAACCTAAACCTTCAAAATCTCCATAGCCACCGCCAATATAATAAAAGAAAGTATTTACTGAATCAGCAATTGCCTTTCTTACATTAGTTATACCATGACCACCTGATTTCCAATCAGGAAAAAACCAGCTACTAATACTTAAGCCACCCGTGCTTAGAAAACTAGTATTTTCACTAATAACACCTTCGTTTAAAGCAGCTGCTGAAAAAATAGGTTTAACTGTGGAACCCGCTGGAAATTCTCCACTAATTGATCTATTAAATAATGGATTATCTTCATCATTTAGAAACTTTTGATACTCACTAGATTTTATACCTCTAGCAAAAACATTATTATCATAAGCGGGCCAACTTACAAGAGCTAAAACTTGACCTGTGTTTGGTTCTAAAATTACTACAGAACCTCTATCTAAATCTAGTTTTTCTAAATATGTACGAAGTACTTCTTCAACTTTTTTTTGTAATTCTAAATCAATAGACAATATTAAATTATAACCATCTTGTGACTCTTCCTTACTTATCACTTTCTTTTCTCTACCCAGTGCATCAACTTCAATATGTTTTTTTCCTTTAACTCCTTTAAGTGAACTTTCCCAAAAATTCTCTAGCCCTGTTTTACCAATATAATCAATAGGGCTATATTCTGTACCATATTTTTCTAATTCCTTTTTATTTATTATTCCAGTATAACCAAGTAAATGAGACATGGAAGAACCTATAGAGAGATCAGCTCTATTTAAATTCTCTAAATCATTTTTTTGCATTTCATTAGAGCTCCAAGAATATTGCCTTCTTGTTTTTGCTGTTAAAGATACACCTAAAATTCTATCTGTCTTTATTAACAAACTCATAGCTGTTTCATGATCTAAATTATCTACTACATATAAAGGGTTGTATGCTCTGGAAGATTTTAAATCAATATTATCTAAATCATTCTTAATACGGACAAACCAAGACTCATCACTAGGTATTTCATTTTCTTCTAATATTTCACTAATGTCTCTAACTATATTATCTCTTTTTAATTCATCAGTAGGTAAATCAATTGGCGTTAAATAGAGCACAAAATTAGCAGTATTATTTAAAAGCGGTTTATAATTGCGATCATAAATAATACCGCGATTAGCCTCAATACTTTGTATGCGCGTTCTATTACCTTCAGCTAAGTTATAATAGTACTGCCCTTTAATTACTTGTAAATATGCCACTCGAGCTAAGAGAAAAGATATGAGTATAACAAAAACTATAAGTATTGGCTTTATAGTTTTAAAATTAAAACTTTTACCCACAACTTCATTAGAATTATCTCCACTCAAAAATGATTCCTCAGTCCAATCACTGCGATAGGCAGGATCTTGTAATTGACTATTTTTTATCTTCCCTTTTTTAACAACAAAAGGATCATTGAAGTCAGAGTATTTATTTTTTTGTTTAGTAAATAGTTTTTTTATCATATTTTGAAACTTTCTTATATTCTAAAGCTTTAAAATAAAAAAAGCAAATCATTATTTTTTGATTTTTTTGCTAATTTAAGGTAAAATATAAAAAAATAATATGAAAATACTTTTAATTGAAGACGACAAAGAACTTTGTGAAATAACTAAAAGAAACCTCAATTATGAAGGGGCTTCTGTTGATGTTGCTTATGACGGCTATCAAGGTTTAATGCTAGCTAAAAGCAATAATTACGATTGTTTAATATTAGACTATATGCTTCCTAAAATAAAGGCTGATCTTATTTGTGAAGAGTTGAGGGCTGAAAATTATAATTATCCAATTATAGGGATAACTGTAATAAATGAGAAAAAAGAAAAAATTAATTTACTCAAAAAAGGTGTTGATTACTACCTCACTAAACCTTTTAGTTTTACTGAACTATGGACAATAATTAAAAATAGCACTAGAGATAGAACAAAAAGTGAACCTAAAATCAAAATAAAAGATTTAATTATTGATAAAGATAATTTTAAAGTTAAATGCAATAATAATACTATCAACTTATCAGCTAAAGAATACGAACTTTTTCTGTTTTTGTGTATTAATAAAGAAAAAGCTCATACTAGACAATCAATTTATGAAAATGTTTGGGATATAAACGATAATTTTCTAAGCAATACTATTGATGTACATATTGCCAGTCTTCGTTATAAATTAAAACAAGCTGGCTCTAAATTAAAAATTCAGACTATATTTAAAAGAGGTTTTAAATTACAAATATAATGACGTCCTCCCCGCACTCAAAAAGCACCCTCTGGGTGCTTTTATCGTACGGGGTTTCCTTATGCTCCGCTACTCATGAGAATTCTTTACTAACATCCTGGCTTATATCGTACTTATTTTGGTTTTGTATGTACTTT
>JAIPJO010000020.1 GCA_021734135.1 Patescibacteria group bacterium | reverse complement strand
ACTATCACACCAACTTTCTCTATTTGTCCCAAACATGGTTATCTAAAAGGTGAGCATAAATATTGTCCTATATGTGATAAAGAAAATGGTTACAGTGAAGAAAGTGAAACTGAACTTGAAACAAGCGAGGTTAATATTAAAACAGAAAAAGATAATAACTCTAAATAATTAAGTTTATATAAATAATTAAGGAGCTCTTAAGTCAAAACTTAAACTCTAATATATATTATGAGTCCAAAAGAAGTAAAAAGACAAGAATGTATTGTCTATAGTAGAGTGGTAGGATGGTTAACACCTACTAAAAACTATAATAAAGGTAAAGCTTCAGAGTATTTAGATAGAAAAACCTTTAAAATTAAGAAATAAATAAGATAGATAATATAATAAATATTGTCTTATATTAATAATATAATGATGTTTATATGATTATTGCAGGTTTAGAAAAATTAAGTTTAATTGATTATCCAGATCATTTGTCCGCTATAGTTTTTACCCAAGGATGTAACTTTAGATGTCATTATTGCTATAACCCTATGCTTGTTTTGCCAAAGGTGGCAGACAATGGAAAATATGGACAAGAAAGCTCTTCTTACATTAGTGAGGAGAGCTTTTTTTCCTTCTTAGAAAAAAGAAAAGGTAAATTAAATGGTGTAGTTATTACAGGTGGAGAACCAACTCTACATAAAGATTTACCAATTTTTATTGAAAAGATTAAAGGCTTGGGGTATGATGTAAAACTAGATACTAATGGTACTAATCCTGAATTACTTAAGAGTTTAATTGCAGATAAATTACTTAATTATATTGCCATGGATTTTAAAGCTCCTATTGATTCATATCAAGAAGTTGTTAATGTGAAGCTTGATTTTTTAAATATTGAAAAAAGTGCTAAAATAATAAGAGAAAGTGGTTTAAAATATGAATTTAGAACCACAGTAGCGCCACAATTAATTGATAAAGCTAAGATTGAAGAAATGGGTAAATTTTTGCAAGGAGCTGATAAATGGTTTCTACAGAAATTTAAATCAGAAACAGATTTAGTAAATGATGAATATAGAAATTTAAAAACATATAATGATAAAGAAATGGATGAATTAGTAGAGGTGGCTAAAAAATATGTTAGTTTTGCTAAATGGAGATAATTTAAATAAAATGAATAATCAAGATCAACAAAAAAATCAAGAAATTGAATTAGAAAAACTTTTAAAGAAAAACTTGGCTATTAGTCAAGAGGTTTTAAGTATTAGTAAGTATGTTAAAAAATATATTTTTTGGAAAAAAATTATTGGTATAGCAAAGATTGTAATAATAGTAGTTCCTATTGTTTTAGGTATTATATATTTACCTCCAATGATAGAAGACGCAGTTGAAAACATTAACTCTAACTTAAATAATCCTTTATCAAGTATTATTAATTCAAATTGTGAAAATGAACAATAATGAAGTAACATTGTTTGCTGAAACTAATTTCAGAAACAATTACAAAAGATTTGGTATCAAAAGAGACGACAGGCGTCGTCATATGTATTTTATTGGTAAAACTGGTATGGGTAAGTCTACTGTTTTGGAGAATATGATTGTTTCAGATATTAGAGCAGGTAATGGTGTAGCAGTAGTTGATCCTCATGGTGATTTAGCAGAGAAAGTAATTAATTATATTCCTAGTAATCGCGTTGAAGATGTGGTCAATATTAATCCTTCAGATATTAACTATCCTATTGCTTTTAATGTAGTAGAACAGGTTGAACCTCATCTTAGGCATTTAGTAGCTTCTGGTTTAGTGGGCGTTTTTAAAAAACTATGGGCAGATTCTTGGGGGCCTCGTTTAGAATATATATTAAGAAATGCAGTTTTAGCTATTTTAGATTATCCTGGTTCTACACTTTTGGGAGTAGTGAGAATGTTATCAGATAAGAAATATAGAAAAAGTGTAGTAGCTAACATTCAAGATCCAGTAGTTAAGTCTTTTTGGCAAAAAGAGTTTAGTTCTTATGCTGATAAATTTGCTACTGAAGCAGTGTCACCTATTCAAAACAAAGTGGGACAATTTCTTTCTAGTTCACTTATGAGAAATATAGTTGGTCAGGTAAAATCTTCTATTGACTTAAGGGAAATAATGGATGAAGGGAAAATTATAATCATGAACTTAAGTAAAGGAAGAATTGGTGAAGATAATAGTGCTTTACTTGGTGCTATGATGATTACTAAAATTCAGTTAGCAGCTATGAGTAGAGTTGATATTGCTGAAGAGGATAGAAAAGATTTCTATTTATATATTGATGAATTTCAAAACTTTTCTACAGAAAGTTTTGCTAATATATTATCAGAGGCTAGAAAATATCGTCTTAATTTAATCATGGCTCATCAATATATTGAACAGCTAGGTGATACAGTAAAGGCAGCTGTGTTTGGTAATGTTGGTACTTTAGTTACTTTTAGAGCAGGAGCAGCTGACGCTGAAGAATTAGTTAAAGAGTTTACCCCTACTTTTGTTGAAGAAGATATTGTTAATTTACCTAAATATGAAATGTATTTAAAATTAATGATAGATGGTATAACCAGTACACCTTTTTCAGCTAGAGGACTAAAACCTCTTACAGAAAAAGATGAAACTAATAATATTGATAAGGTAATTAGAAACTCTAGAGAAAAATATGCTAATGATAGAGAGATAGTAGAGGAAAAGATTATGCGTTGGCATGAAGATGAGTATGAAGAAAATGAACAAAGCGGTGATTCTAAAGCTAAAAAAGATAGTGATGAAGGCAAGTTTGATGCTACTTGTTCTCGTTGTGGAGCTAATACTAAAACTCCATTTAAGCCAGATGGAATTAGGCCAGTGTATTGTAAGGATTGCTTAGGTGCTCTTAAGGAAGAAAAAAATAAAACTGCTGATGAAAGAAAGAGAGATAAAGAAAAAGAGTTAAAAAAAATTGATGAAGATATTTTTAAAAAAACTTTTAATAATAATTTAAACAATCTAGAAAAGAAAGATGTTAAACTTAGAGATAACAATATTAGAAAAGAAGATAATAAAGAAGTTAAAAGCGGAGGATTATCACTTAAAGATTTAGGAAAACAAACAGTTGTTGATTTTAAAGGTAGAGTTAAGAAAGTTAAATCTGAAAAAGAAGACAATAAAGAAGATAATTATAAAGAAGGGGGAAATAGTATAAATGACAAAGAAAGATCATCTGCTGGTGATAATAAAGATGATGTAGATAATAATTTTAAAGGAGAGGGACAATTAAAAGAAGGAGAGGAAATAAATTTTTAAAGAATTTAATTTTTAATTATGTATTTAATTTTTGATACTGAGACAACAGGATTACCTAAAAGTTTTAAGGCTCCAATTACAGATTTTGATAATTGGCCTAGATTAGTGCAACTTGCTTGGCAAAATTATTCTGCTCAAGGTGAGCTTATTTCTAGTTTTAATTATATTATTAAACCCAATGGTTTTATCATTTCAGATGAAGTAGCTAAGATTCATAGAATTGATCAAGCTAGAGCTGAAAGAGAGGGCTTAGATTTACTAACAGTGCTTAATGAATTTAAAAAAGAACTTTTAAAAACTGAGTTTATTGTAGCTCATAATATTAACTTTGATGAAAAGATAGTGGGAGCAGAATTTCTTAGAAATAGTATGCCTAATATTTTTGAGAGCACTAGAAAGATTTGCACTATGAAGGGTAGTGCTAATATTTGTAAGATACCCGGTAGAAATGGATATAAATGGCCTAATTTAACTGAATTACATACCTTTTTATTTCAACACGGTTTTGAAGAGGCTCATGATGCAGAGGCTGATGTTAAAGCTTTGGCTAACTGCTTTTTTGAGCTTAAAAAAAGAGGCTTATTATTTTAAACATGAATTTTTTAAAAGTAGGTAAAGCTACTGAGCTAAGCGGGAAAAATAAGAAACTTTATAGGGCACTAGAGATAATGCCTGCTTTTTTAAGTTGGGCAACACTTATTGTTTTAATAGTTTTATCATATTTTCAGCCAGTCTGGGTGGCTTATTTTATTATTGCCTTTGATGTTTATTGGTTACTTTTAGTTTTATATCTAGCTTTACATCTAGTTGCTGCTTATAGGAAACTTCAAAGAATAAAAGTTATGGATTGGAAGTATTTATGTGAGAATTTACAAGTTGATTCAGAAATCATTGATGAAGAAAATTTAGTAAAAGAACCCAAGAAGGCTAGATATTTATATAAAGAAGGAAAGAGTTGGGAAGATATAAGTCATGTAGTGGTACTGCCAACATATAATGAAGATTTACAAATTATTAGAAATTCTTTGTTGGCTATAAAAAATGATAATTACCCTAATCAAAAGATTACTATAATTTTAGCTATGGAAGCTAGAGTAGGAGAAATAGCTGAAGAAAGAGCAGAGGCTATAAGAAAAGAATTTGCAGACACTTTTTTTAAATTATATATTGCTTTTCATCCCGGTAACATTGAAGGAGAGTTAAAAGGTAAAGGAGCTAATCAAGCTTGGGCTTTAAAACATTTTAAAGAAGAAGTAATTGATGTTGAAAAATGGAATTATGAAAATATCATTGTTAGTGTTTTTGATATAGACACTGTGATAGCTAGTGGTTATTTCTATAGATTAACATATAAATTTTTAAGTACTCCTAATGCCCATAAAGCTAGTTATCAACCTGTGCCTGTGTATCATAATAATGTTTGGGAGGCTCCCTTTTTTGCCAGAGTAGCTGCTACTTCTAATACTTTTTGGCAGATGATGCAACAAATACGTAGAGAAAGTTTAGCTACCTATTCTTCCCATTCTATGTCCTTTAAAGCACTTGCAGATATAGGTTTTTGGTCCACTAAAATGGTAAGTGAAGATTCACGTATATTTTGGCACTGCTTACTTCATTACAGAGGAGACTACAGGGTAGAGCCTTTAAATTTCCCTGTATCTATGGATGTAACTATGGATAAAGATACAATAACTACAGCTAAGAGTTTATATAAACAGCAAAGACGTTGGGCTTGGGGAGCAGAAAATATACCTTATCTTATTTTCAATACTATCAAGCTTTGGCCTAATCTAGATAAAAAAACAATTTTATATCATATAGGGGTGCAAGTATATGGTTTTCATTCTTGGGCTACCAATGCCTTAATTATTGCTGTGGTAGGTTGGCTACCTATTATTTTAGGTGGGGATAGATTTACTAGCACTGTTTTGTCTGGTAATTTGCCGGCAGTAACTACCACCCTTATGAATTTAGCTATGATAGGGCTTATTCTTTCAGCTGTAATTTCCACCTTGTTACTTCCAAAACCTAAGCAACCTATTAAATGGATTAAAAAAGTTCAGATATTTGTTGAGTGGTTATTTGTGCCAGTAACAATTATTCTTTTTGGAGCTATACCATGTTTAGAAGCACAAACAAGATTACTTAGAGGTAAATATATGGGCTTTTGGGTGACGCCTAAGGAGAGATAATATTATTTTTCTCTTAATAATTTAATTACAAAAAAAAGCTTTGATTAAATTTTATTTTTAAAGCTCAACACTAGAAACAGGCTAAATAGCCTGTTTTGTTTATATATTTTTTATTATTTTTTAAACATTTTTTTGATATATTATAATAAGATAAAAAATAATATATGCTAATTTATTTTGATGAATCTTATGATAATGAACACCGTTATCTTATATTAGGTGCTTTATTTAATCCGCATCCTAAATTTTTACACAAAAAATTATTAGAAATGAAAAAAAGAAATGATTTTATTGGCGATAATGGAAAAGCTTTAGAGATAAAATATAGTAATTGCGTAACGAAAAAAAGAGAAAAAATGAATTGTGAAGCTATTGATATTTTTATAAAAAGTACTAGCTACTTTAGAGCAATAGTAATTGATCAAGATATAATGGATTTAGAAAGATTTGGTAAAAAAAGTGAGCATAAAAAAATTAAAATGGCTAGAGCTTATAAAAAATTTGCAGAATTATTATTGTCTCATAATACAGAAAATATTTATAATGGAGTTTTGTTAACAGATGAATTGAATAGGTGTAATGGTGATAGATTTATAGAAATAATGAAACAAGATTTTTGTGTTGTAGGAGGAAGACACTGTAACAGTGATTATAAGCCAGCTCTTAAAGAAATCACTGATATAAAATCACATATAGAAGATTATCATGTAAATCAAATAAATGATATATTAATGGGATCTATTTTAAATAATTTAAAGCCAACTAGAAAAGAGTATAAGAATAATGTTAGAAAACATCTTATTAAAAAGTTGGAAGTAAATAATTTGTTAAAAGAATCTTGGAGTAATTATTCTAAGTCTATTGTAGAAGAGTGTTATCCTAAATATAATATTTGGTATTGGAAACCAAGTAATAATAAAAAGCAAAAAACCTCTGTATAAATACAGAGATTTTTTGATTGGTCTAAGTACTGGCAAAGGTATTAGCGATAGTTAAACAAATTTTTAACATCTCTCTTTACTACTCTGACCTAAATAAAATATAGCACATCTTATAAAAAAATACAATATCAAATTAGATTGACATTAACTAATAGTCATGATAATTTTAGTAATTAAATATTGTTCGTTGAAAATTAAAGAATATATAAATATAAACCAAAAACAGATTTATCATGAAAAGATTAGTATTAGTATTTATTGTATTGATAATCACTTTTGTTGGTGCTAAAGCTCAGCAAGATACGATTTACAGTCAAGAAAAAGATAAGTTTTTGCAAAAGCTAGTCTTTGTTATTGACACAATTAAAATTCATGAAGATGTTAATGTAAAGTTTTCTAATCATGAGATGAATAACCTTATAGAAGGTAATGTAGTTAAAAAAGAAAAACTTATTATTTCAGTTCCTGTGGCTTTAGTACCTGTTGTTAAGGTTTCGACACCCGTAATCATCTCTTCTTTTAAAAAAGGAGAAGATAGGGTTGTAAAAAAGATAGGAGAAAATACAGATTATCTCTATCCCAGAAAAAGTTGGGGTATAACAATTGCTTGGATATACATTCCGCTTATCTCCATATTTGTGCTTGCTTATTCAAGTATTAAAAAACGAAAGAGCGGAAGAAAAGCGTTTATTATTTTTTCTTTTATCACCACGATTTTTTTGATAATTACAATGTATATTTCAAATACTTTAGGATCAAATTTTGGAACATACTTTGGGTTAATATTTGGAATAATTAGTGCTATTATTGCTGAAAAAAATATCAATTCAACAATTGGATTCTTTTTCGGAGTATTAACAACAATATTTGCAGGAGTATTTATGGGTATTTTTGCTATTGAATTTACAGACCCCAAAATACTATGGCAATATATTATATTGTATTTTGGAATTTGTGTCTTAGCTTTTCTTTTTAGAGAAGTTATAGTAAAAAGGCATAAAAAAATTGTTAGTTAAATAATAACTAAAAAATAAAAGCGGAACTATAAATAACCGCTTTTTTTATTACTTAAATAAGAGATTTAAACATTATTTTTCCCTACTTCTTAATATGCTATAATAAAAGAGTAAGTATTAATAAAGAAGCATTAATTAAATTATTTCTTCATGAAAAATATGAAAGATTTTCACAGTTTAACTTGGAAAGATGTATTGAAAGAAAAAAAATCATCTCAAAGTGGTTTAAGTGATAATGAAGTTCAAGAAAGGCTTGATAAGTTTGGTTTAAATCAATTGCAGAAAGAAAAGCCCTTGGGAGCTTTTAAGATTTTAATAGCACAATTAAAAAGTCCTTTAGTATATGTTTTAGTAATAGCTGGAATTATATCTTTTATTTTAGGGGAAGAAGTAGATACTTATGTCATATTTGGCGCTGTGTTTATTAATACCATCATTGGTTTTATTCAAGAGAATAAAGCTAACAAAGCTTTGTCTAAGTTGAGAAAAATGGTGGAGCATAAAGTTGTGGTAATGAGGGATGGACATGAAAAGCAGGTTTTAAGTAAAAATATAGTGCCAGGAGATATTATAATTTTAGAGCCAGGTAACAGGGTTCCAGCAGATATTAGAATAATTGAATCTAAAGATCTAAAAATAAATGAAGCCACTCTTACCGGTGAATCAGTGCCAACTTCTAAAACAGCAGATAAAATAAAAGTGGGATCATCACTTGCTGATAGAAATAATATGGCTTATGCCGGTACTGTTGTAGTCTCAGGTAGTGGTAGGGGTGTGGTGGTAGCTACAGCTCAAGATACAGAGATAGGAAGGATATCATCTTTAGTGCATGCTACTACAGAAGAAAAAACACCACTACAAAATCGCTTAACTTCTTTGTCTAAAACTTTAGGAATTGTGGTAGGAATAATCAGTCTTTTAATTGTACTTCTAGGTATTAGTCAGGGCAGAGATTTCTTTGAGATGTTTATTGTTGCTATTGCTGTAGCTGTGTCAGTTATTCCTGAAGGTATGATTGTGGCTGTGACAGTGATATTAGTTTTAGGCATGCAACAAATACTTAAAAGAAAAGCTTTAGTTAGAAAATTAATAGCTGCTGAAACCCTTGGTTCAACTACTGTGATTTGCACAGATAAGACAGGTACCTTAACAGAAGGTAATATGCAAGTTTCTCATATTATTATTGGAGATGACAAGCTTAATTTTGAAAAAGATAAACACAATGAAGAAAATATAGCTAAAGATATGTATTACGCTTTGCGCATATCTGTTTTATGTAATAATGCTGTGGTTGAAAATCCAGATAATGATTTAGAAGATTTAAAACTGCTAGGATTGCCTACTGAGAAAGCCCTGCTCTTAGCAGGTATTCAAGCTGGCTTAGATAAGGATAGTTTAGAGAAGGAGTATGAACGTATAGAAGAATTACCTTTCTCAAGTGACACTAAGTTCATGGCAACTTTACATAAAAGATCTAAAGATTATCGTCTATATGAGAAAGGGGCACCTGAAAGAGTTTTGGATAAATCTACATATTTTCATCATGAAGGTGAGGTAAAAAAAATTACTAGTGCTGATAAAAAGAAATTA
The DNA here is from genome assembly GCA_021734135.1 of Patescibacteria group bacterium. Taxonomy (GTDB): domain Bacteria; phylum Patescibacteriota; class Patescibacteriia; order Patescibacteriales; family UBA12465; genus JAIPJO01. The sequence continues at coordinate 6,509 of JAIPJO010000020.1, read as the reverse complement.
ATAGAGAAATATGAAAGTTATACTAGTAAAGGTCTTAGACTTATTGCTGTGGCATATAAGAAAATAGGTAGTGCAGATATAAAGGATGAAAAGAAGGTAGATTTAAAAGAGCATGATAAGGATTTAGTATTTTTAGGTTTTCTAGCACTAAAAGATCCACTTCGCCCTGACGTTGCTAAAACTATAGAGGTTTGTAGAGGTGCCGGTATTAGACCAATAGTTATTACTGGTGATCATGCGTTAACTGCTAAGGCTATAGCTCAAGAAATAGGCTTCAAAATTACTAAAGATTCAATTGTTAGTGGTGAAGACTTAGATAATACTAGTGATGAAGATTTACAAAAAATAGTTAAGAAAGCTAGTGTGTTTGCTAGGGTTAGCCCTCATCATAAGTTGAGGATAGTTAAAGCTCTGCAGTCTCAAGAGGAGATAGTTGCTATGACTGGTGATGGTATTAATGATTCACCAGCTCTTAAGGCAGCTGATATAGGAGTGTGTTTAGGTTCAGGCACTGATATTGCTAAAGAGACTTCAGATATTGTTTTGTTAGATAATAATTTTAAGGTTATTGTTAATGCTGTGAGACAAGGTAGAGTTATTTTTAATAATATAAGAAAAGTAATTACTTATTTATTAGCAGATAGCTTTTCTCAAGTTATTTTAATAGTGGGGTCTATTATTTTAGGTTATCCTCTTGCTATTTTGCCAGCACAAATACTTTGGATAAATATTGTTAACGATGGTTTTCCTAGTTTTTCTTTAGCCTTTGAAAAAGGAGAAGATGGTCTTATGAAGAAAAAACCTATTTCTCAAAAAGAACCGCTGATAAACAAAGAAATGAAAACAATAATCTTTATTGCTGGTATTATTAGAGATTTCTTTTATTTTGCTATTTTCTTATACTTTATAAAAATAAACTTAGATATTAGTTACATTAGAACTATAATATTTGCTATAATTGGTGTTAACTCTTTACTTTATGTTTTTAGTTTAAGATCTTTAATGAAGCCAATTTGGAAAATGAAACCATTTTCAAATACTTATTTAAATTTTGCTACTTTAGCTAGCTTAGGATTACTCATAATAGCAATATATTTTGCACCACTACAAAAAGCATTGCAGACAGTGCCGCTTAATTTGAATGATTGGTTCTTGGTTCTTGGAGTAAGTCTTGTTAATATAATATTAATAGAGATTAGTAAATTTTATTTCATAAAAAAAGAAAAAAATATATAAAATGCCTAGTAAAGATTATAAAAAAGACAATTTCATAACTAGAGTTTTTAAAAGTCAGATATTTTTTACCTTGCTGGCTTTAGCTTTACTTGTTATGATATTAATCCCAGTCTATAGAAACTTTCAAGAGAGAAAAGCTATTGATAGAGAGATAGCTGAAATAAAAAAAGAAATAGAAGAATACGAAAATTCTAATCAAGAGCTTAGACAAATGCTTGATTATTTAGAATCAGATGAGTCTTTAGAAGCTCAGGCTAGAGTAAATTTAGGTTTAAAGAAACCTGGTGAAGAAGTGGTGGTGATAAAAACAGAAACAGAAAATCAAGAAACAATTAATAATATTAATAATAAAAAAGAAGATTTATCTAACTTAAAACTTTGGTTTAGATATTTCTTTAACTAACTATATGGAATTTTTAAACAATTTACCTTGGCAAGCAGTGTTTTATAACAACACCTTAAGTGAATATGTTTGGGCACTGGGACTATTTATTTTAATTGCTTTTGCTTTTAAAATAATTAAAAAAAGAGTTTGGGTGCGTTTAGAGAAAATTAGTAAACTATCTAAAACTAATTTAGATGACAAAATAATAGAATTACTTAAATCTATTGGCGCTTCTTTCTATTTAATATTATCACTTTGGATAGTAAGTAGAACTTTAGACTTAAGTTCTATAGTAAATGATGTAATTAATACATTATTTATTATCATGATTTTTCATCAAGCTACTAAATTTCTTCAACTTCTTCTAAAGTTTTGGGTAAATAAAAGTGTAGAAAGTGAATCACAAAAGAATAATATATTACCACTTCTATCTGTTACTATGAAAGTAGTAGTTTGGGTTTTTGGTATACTCTTGATACTTTCTAATCTTGGTGTTGATGTCACCTCTTTAATAGCAGGTCTTGGAATTGGTGGTATTGCTGTGGCTTTAGCTGCTCAGGCAGTTTTAGGAGATATTTTCTCTTCTATTACTATTTATTTTGACAAACCTTTTGAGGCTGGTGATTTTATCATTTTAGAGGATGGCGCAACTATGGGAGTAGTAGAAAAAATAGGTTTTAAAACTACTAGAATAAAAGCTATTGGTGGAGAAGAAGTAGTAGTTTCTAACTCTAGTCTTACTTCTCAAAAAATACATAATTACAAGAAGATGGAAAAGAGACGTGTAGCTGTTAATTTTGGTGTTGTTTATTCTATTTCTCAAGAAAAAATGAAACGTATTCCTGAGATAGTAAAAAAGATTGTAGATGACATTTCAGATATTGATTTTGATAGAGTACATTTTAAGAAATTTGCTGATTCATCTTTAGTATTTGAACTTATATATTTTGTAGGCACAGCTGATTATTATGCTTATATGGATCAAAATCAAGAACTTCATTTAAACATTAAAGAACAATTTGAAAAGGAAAATATTGAAATGGCTTTCCCAACTCAAACTATACATTTGGATAAATAAACAGAGTTTAATTAGAAAAGCAGAATTAACTTAAAGAAATAATTGAGCTGGTAATCGGAATTGAACCGATAACCTCTTCCTTACGAAGGAATTGCTCTACCAGGTTGAGCTATACCAGCATATAAATATTATATGAAAGCAAATAAATACAGTCAATTTATATTAAAGAGTCAATTTATTTATAATAATTTAAGTAGTAACTTAAATATTAAAATAATAGCTATAGCAATTATTACTTTTAGTTTTTTATTTTCCTTTAGCTCTAGCGCTTTAGCAGAAAATAACTCTAGTATTTACTTAGATAAAGCTACTATTGCTAAAGGCTATACTGTTACAGGCTTTGAAGATAATTTAAAACTATCTTTAGTGCCAGGAATATTAAATGAAGATACTAGGGTTGATATGGAAGAGATAGAAGGTATGAGTTTGCCTTTTAACTTAGAAAAGCTTAGCTCTGTTTATCAATTTGAATTTAGAAATAAAGCTGCTTATGACAATCATAAGCCTTTTTATATTCAGTTTAGCTATGATGAAGAAAACAGTGACTACAAACAGGTTTTCTTTTTTGATAGTAACTATAATACTTGGAGACCTCTGCCTACCAGAGATTATCCAAAGGAAAACTTTGTACGTTCATTAATTCATTTACCATATGCTCGTATAGCAGTGTTTTCACATCCTAGTGTAATGGGGCAAGGTGATGCTAGCTGGTATGCATATAAGGGTGGTAATTTCGCTGCTTCTCCAGATTTCCCTAAGGGCTCAATAATTAGAGTTCACAACATGGCTAATGATAAATATGTTGATGTAGAGATTAATGACTTTGGTCCTGATAGATCAATCTTTCCCAATAGAATAATTGATTTAGATAAAGAAGCTTTTAAAGAGATTGCTAGTACTTCTGCTGGTATTATTCAGGTAAAGATTGAGCCATTGAAGATTGTAAAAGATAAGTCTAATAGAACTTTAGGATTAACAGATGAGGGAGCTCACTTAGAGCCTGAGATAAGTGCTCAAGCAGCAGTGATTCTTGATGAGGAAAATGGAGAAGTGCTTTGGGAGAAAAACGGTGAAGAGGTTTTACCCATTGCTAGTTTAACTAAAGTAATGGCAGTGAAAGTTTTTTTAGATAATAATAGAGACTTAAAGCAAGTTGTAGAGTATAAGTATCAAGATGAGGAATATAATTATCAGTATTGTGAAAAATGGGAGTCTGCTAGGCTTAGATTAGAAGAAGGTGATCAGTTAACTGTTAATGATTTAATATATAGTTCACTGGTTGGTTCAGCTAATAATACTGTGGAGACTTTAGTGAGATATAGTGGTCTTAGCAGAGATGCTTTTGTTAAAGCTATGAATGATAAAGCTAAAGTGCTAGGAGCAGATAGTACTCATTTTACTGAGCCTACAGGCCTTTCTACCAAAAATGTGAGTTCTGCTTTAGATTATGCTATAATAGCAAAAGAGGTCTTAGAAGATCCAGTTATAGCTAGTGCTGTTAGTGCTAGAGAGTATAGCTTCTCTACAATCAATGGCAATAAGGTTAGAAATTTATACAACACTAACTCTTGGCTTCGCTACAGTGTTATGCCTTTCACCGCTTCTAAAACAGGTTACTTACACGAAGCTAAATATTGTTTAATGAGTAGAATACAAACTGCTGATGACAGACAACTTATTTCTGTAGTACTAGGGGCTGATACTAGAGATGAAAGTTTATTCTCTACTAAAGACGCCTTTAATTATTCTAGTAAAATATTTTTACATTAATATATTTATATTAATACGTTTATACTAAATAAAGTTTAACTATTATATGATTAACATTACTAATGTTTCCAAATACTATAAACCAGATGTGGTAGTGCTAGAAGATGTAAGTCTAGATGTTAAGGCTGGAGAAATGGTCTCTATTGTTGGTCAATCAGGTAGTGGAAAAACTACTTTAGTTAAACTTTTAACTGGAGAAGAAAAAGCAGATAGAGGACAAATGGTAGTGGGAGAATGGGATATAACCAATATTAACCGCTCACAGGTTCCATATCTACGTAGACAAATTGGAGTTATCTTCCAAGACTTTAAACTACTACCTAAAAAGACTTTAGCAGAGAATGTTGCTTTTGCACTGCAAGTTTGTGGGCAGAAGCCAGCTAGGATAAAGAAGATTGTTCCTAGTGTTTTAAAGATTGTAGGGTTAGAAGGAAAGAAAGATCGTTACCCTCATGAAGTATCAGGTGGAGAAGGGCAAAGAGTGGCTATTGCTAGAGCGCTGGTGCATCAGCCTAAGATACTACTGGCAGACGAACCTACTGGTAATCTAGACTCTATTAATGCTAATGAAATTATTGACTTACTTTTAAAGATTAATAACTTTGGTACTACAGTAGTATTGGTAACCCACAACAGAGAAATAGTTAATCGTTTAAAGAAAAGAGTAATTACCATGGACAATGGCAGAATTATTGCTGATCAGCCTCATGGGAAGTATATTATTAGATAAATAGATATAAATACATTAAATAGATAGCAAGATATATAAAAATATATAATATAAATATATAAAAGATAATTATGTTCACAGCATTAATTAGAATACTTAAACTAAGCTTTCAAGATATTGGTAGAAATATCTGGCTTTCTATTGTGACAATCATAATATTAATCTTAGCCCTCTTTTCTATCAACAGTCTTTTTACCGTACAGATTATTAGCCAGAATGCTATTGAGGCTGTGAAGTCTAAAGTAGATATTAATCTTTATTTAGAAAACAATGCTAGTGAAAATGAAATATTAAAGTTAAAAGCGCAAATAGAGAAAATGCCAGAGGTGAAGGAGGTGCGTTATATTTCTCAGCAAGAAGCACTTAGCTCTTTTAGACAGCAAAACGAAGAAAATCCAGAGATTATTCAAGCTCTAAGAGAGTTAGGTAAGAATCCATTATCACCTAGTTTAATAATACTACCTGAAAGCGCTGATAATACTGATATTTTAATTGCTAACTTAAAAGCCTATCAAAGTGATATTATTGAATCACGTGACTTTAATGACAATGCTGTTATTTTAGAAAAGATAAACAACATTACAGACAGTGTTAACCAGGTGGGCATGATTATAATCCTTATATTTATCCTCACAAGCTTACTGGTGGTATATAACTCCATTAGGGTGGCTATTTACACTCATCGCAGAGAAATTAATATTATGAGGCTTGTGGGAGCTTCTACCAATTTCATTTACATGCCTTTTATTGCTTCTGCCTTAATATATAGTTTAGTTAGTGTTATTGTTATCATAGCTCTTTTCTATCCTTTCTTAACAATACTACAACCCTACTTAGAAGTATTTTTCATGGGTTATAATGTTGATATACTTAGCTACTTCACCACACATTTCTGGACTATATTTGGTGTTGAGTTCTTGATTGTTGCCATTATTAATATATTGGCGAGTCTTATAGCAGTGAAGAGATATGCAAAAGTATAGTATTTTTTTGACAAGTTTGAAAAAATAACTTATTATTTTTTTATTACCTTTCGGGGATCGTCTAAGGGCAGGACACCTGGTTTTGGTCCAGGCAATCGGGGTTCGAATCCCTGTCCCCGAGCATTACACAGAAACACCTTTTTATGAGGGTGTTTTTTGTATTTTTTAGTCTTACATAAATTAAAGGATTTTTCATAAATATTAATTAAAGATTGATAAAAGAAATTTTGTAAAAATTGATAAATACTTTATTAAAAAATATTTATAATAATGATAATATTAAAATTGCTTTTTAGCTTAATAAATACTATAATTAATATAAATCAT
>JAIPJO010000019.1 GCA_021734135.1 Patescibacteria group bacterium | reverse complement strand
CATTACTTTGGCTAAGTTTAAATATTTAGATAAAAAAGATTTAGAGCTAGAGTTTGAAAATATAGATATGCTTGAAGAAATTCAACATTTTGATTTGATACAAACAATTGAAATAATAGGAGGATCTAAATATTTAAGTAAAAAACGTTTTTATTTATGAAAAAAAAGAAGAAAATAATTAATGTAAAGACATTAGATTTGCATGGTTTAACTAGGTTTGATGCTGAATTTGAATTAGAGGAATTTTTTAATCAACTAAAGGAAAAAAATATAAAAAAATGTAAAATAATTACTGGTTGGGGGAAAGAGCAAAAACCAGTTTTATTTACATTTACCAAAGATTGGCTCAGCGCCAAAGGTTATGAATATGATTATGATTTTGGTTCCTTTTTGGTTTATTTAAATAATTAAAATAAAATTATGATTAAGAAACTTTTTAATAATATTTTTCTTTTTTGGAGACAAATTATTAATTTCTGGACAATAGTATTTATGATTTTTATTGTTTATGATTTTATTAACAATAATCAATTAATTGAAATAATGGGTTCTCTAGCAGCTATATATATTGGTGTTTTAGCTATTTATGTAGGTAATAAAGAGTTTGAACGTTGGTATGATATACATAGAAGTAAACACCCCGGGGAAATATATGTTATTATTTGGACACTTTTAGTTTTTGGTATTATTGTTTTAGATGTTGTTTTGCAAAAGGAGTATAAACTTCCCTCAGGAGTGGTATCTTCTTATTTAGCAGTTATGACAATTTTAGTTATTACTAATAAATCAAAAAGTTTATATAAAAGAAAAAAATAGAAAAATAATTATTAAATGACAAGACTTATTCAAAAAACAAGGAATCTTATTAGAAATAAAAATTTTCCTATTTATTTTTGGTTGTTTATTATCTTTACAGCTATCGTTTTTCATAGTCAACACATTTTGAATCCAGATGAAGGCGTTTTATTAAATGGAGCTTGGCAAATGATAAATGGCTTTAGTTTGTATTTAGATATTTTTTCATATGTTGCTCCTTTAGGCTTTTATTTAATATATTGGCTTTGGTTACTATTTGGTGTTAGTTATTTGGCGGCTAATATATTTTCAATATTACTTTTAATAATAAGTGCCTTTATATTATTTAAAAGTAGTCAGCTTATAAAAAAGACTTATTTAAATTATTTAGCACCTTTAATTTATATTATTGCTACAGCTTGCTTTCCTTTGATTAATCATAACTTTTTTAGCACCTTTTTTGCTGTAATATCTACATACTTTTTTCTTAAATATATAAATAACAGGCGAGGTCTTTATATGGTATTTGCTGCCATATTTACAGCTATAACAGTTTTAACACTACAGCAAAAAGGTTTAGCGATTGCAGGCTCTACTATAGTTTTTTTCTTCTTCTTTATTGATATCAATTTAAAGAAAAAAATAAAACATTTAAGTATATATATTATTAGTTTACTTTTACCTTTGTTATTTTTATTGCGTTGGCCTTTAGATTTGATACTAAACAATCTATTTTATTTCCCTATTTTTAATTATACTGAAGCTAATGTTATACCATTAAATCCTTGGATTATAATAATGGTTATTTTGTTTATAATTATCCTTAAACATTATAAAAGTAAAAGAAAAAAAATATATTATTTATTATTATTACAAACAGTTCTTTTTTTAAGTGTTTTAACACTTCCTGATATGTATCATATATTTTTAGCATCTTTTCCACTTTTTATTTTAACACCTAAGCTTATTAGTATTAAAAATTTAAAAACAGTAAATGAAAAGATCTATTTAATTACAATTATAAGTTTTTTAACAATTATTATTTTCTTACCAATATTAAATTATAATTTAATTTTTAAATCAGATAAAGAATTTAAAAATGATATAAAAAATATAGTTGTTAATAAATGTAAAAGTGATTATATATACGCTGGACCATTTGTTCCTAATTTATATTTTGAGCTTAGAAAAATTAATCCAAGCCCTTATGACATTCTTTTGACTAATCATCACACTAAAAAGCAATTTAAAGAAGCTAAAGAAAAAATTATAGAAAAACAAGCAGATTGTGCCATCCTTTCTTATCCTAGTAGTTTAAAAAGGTTTAATTATAATAAAAATAATATAGTTGATTCTTATATAAGAAAAAACTATACTTTAATATCTAATGAATTTGGTGTTAATATATATAAAAAATATGAGTAAATATAAAGCTAGCTTACATATACATAGCGCAGAAGATAAAAATGAAAGTTTTCAAATAAAATATAATGTATATGAATTAATTGATTATGCTTATAAGAAAAACTTTAAGATTTTAGCTTTAACTTTCCACAACTTTTATGGCTACAAACAAGAATTTTCAGATTATGCAAAGAGTAAAAACATACTTTTAATACCTGGGATTGAAGCTAGCTTGTATGATGATGTTAATAGTAAACAAAAAAGTCATACAGTAATTTTAAACTGTGATAAAGATATAGAAGAAGTAAAAAGTTTATCTGATCTTAAAAAATATAAACAAGAGCATCCAGAAATTTTTATTATTTCTCCGCATCCACTTTTTGGTTTAGGTATGTCAATTGGAGAAAAAAAGCTTAAAGAAAATATAGATTTATTTGACGCCATTGAACACAGTTGGTTTTATCACAGACTATATAATAAAAACAAAAAGGTGCAGACTATAGCTCAAGATTTTAAAAAACCTTTTATTGCTACTAGTGACTTGCACCATTTAAAACACTTAGATGATGATTATGTAGTTATTAACGCTACTTCATTAGATACTGAAATAGTTTTTAATAGTCTTAAAGCTTTTAAATATAAAAACATAAGCAAACCCAAATCATTATTTAGATTAATCAAGACAATGTTTCTTATCTACTTTTAATAATATCTAAAACTTCCTGAGTTTTTTCTTCCATAGTTTCTTTGTCTCTAGCTTCTAAGTTTAAACGAACTTTATCTTCAGTATTAGAAGCTCTGACATTAAACCAATAATCTTGATATTTTACACTTACGCCATCAATAGTGTTAATTTCCCCATTATTATATTTTTCTTTTATAGCCTCTAAAACCTTTTCTTTGTCAGAAACTAAAGAATTAATTTCACCGCTGTGAAAATATATATTATAAGGCTCTATTTGTTTAGAGATTGCTTCATTGGACTGTGAAAAGTATTTAAGAAGCTTAAGGATTACAATAACAGGAACTTCAAAGCAACCAATATCCATATTTAAAAAGAAGTGTCCAGATGATTCACCTGCAAAATAAGCACCCTCATTAATGGCCTGTTGTTTGATAAGTGAGTGTCCTACTCTAGTAACTATAGGTGTTCCTCCGTTTTCAATTATTAAGTCTTCAGTTATCTTACCTGGTCTAATATCATAAGCTATTTTAGCTCCTGGTTTATCCTCTAAAAAGATTTTAGCTAAAAGCCCTCTAATAATAGCCTGACTAATAGCTTGACCTTTTTCATCCATAAAAAAGACCCTATCACCATCACCATCTGTAGCTATTCCTAAATCAGCCTTTTCTTTAATAACCTCATCTTTTAATTGTTCTAAATTTTCTTTTTTCAAAGGATCAGCTTCATGGTTAGGGAAGGTGCCGTCAAGTTCAAAGTTAAGTTCAATAAGTTCAGCAGGAATATATTTAAATAATTCTTTACAGAAAGTAGCACCCATAGAATTAGCTGCGTCCACCACTACTTTTAATGGTTTTATTTTTGTCTTATCAACAAAGTCTAAATCATATTGTATTTGCGTTTCTAAAACATCCTTTAGTTTTTTAAAGTTTCCCTTGTTTTCAGCTTCTTTTAAGTCAGGACTTAAAACCAAACTTTTTAAATATTCTAGTCCAGTTTCTTCACCAATTGGTAGAGCCTTATCTCTTACTAATTTAAAACCATTATATTTAGCAGGATTATGAGAAGCAGAAACAATAATGCCACCATCATAATTATAGAAAGCAACAGCAAAATAAAAAGTAGGAGTAGAATTTAAACCTATGTCATAAACATCAGCTCCTCCAGCTAATAAGCCTTTACTTAAAGCCTTGTGTAGAGAATCTGAGCTAAGTCGCATATCTTTAGCTATAACAATCTTTATTTTTTCACTACCAGTTTCTTTTTTTCTCATCTTTACATAAGCTAAGCCTAAACGATAGGCAAAGTCTTCATCAAAATCTTCCCCATAAATACCTCTAATATCATAGGCTTTAAAAATCTTTTGATTGATGTTCATATAATTATAATTATTCACCTATGCTTTAAAGGTGTTTTATTTAAGTGAGGAAATTCTAAATTTTTTATACCTCCAAATAACACCAAGACCAAGTAAAGTGCTAAAGAAAGTAAGTACGCCACCAAATACAGGTATAGCAAATAATAAATAAAGTGTTGTAATACCTATAATAAGGTCAGCCATAATATTTTTTTTCTTAAGCTTAAACACTTTTTCTCTTATTTGTTTTCCTAATCCTAAACCAACCATTATTTGAGCAAAATAAAGAGCAATAAACCAAATAATTAGCATAATAAATCCTAGAGGTATCCCAATTATAGTCATCATTAAGATGATGGATATTATGGGTGTTAAAAAGAGAATTCCTAAACCAATAAGTAATGATTTTCCATATCTTGAATTTACTTTTTCTTGTATTATAGCCATTTCTTTTTTAGAAATACTAATAAGTACTAGCCCTACTACCAAAGCTGAAAAAATAGAGATAATGAAGTTCCAGATGTTTTTTTGCCAGTTGTTTTCTACACTTTTTTCATTAAAATTAAGAGTTCCAGCAATTAAAGATTCGTCAAGATTTAGATTTTCACTATATGAATAATCAAAGTTACCTTGAATATTAGTTCCTTCTGCTATTTCTATCGCTTTGCCTTCAAAATAATCATCACTTTCATTAATAGTAAAAGAAACATCTTTATTTACATCTCCTGAGATAATTAACTTATCAACTACGCCATGTAAAGAGCCTTGTACAGTACCTCTCATTTCAGCTACCCCAGCTAAAACAAGCGCGTCCCAGCTAATATTTGAATTTTCCCCAATAAGAACATTAGTACCGATTAAATTAAGATTTCTTTTAACAGTTGTATCTATTAAACTAGCAGTATTAGCTATTGATCTAATGTTACCACTAATTTCACCCTCTACATTTAAATTTTGTGAGACGCTAATAATATCACCCGCTATTTTTCCCTTTACCGTAATATTTTGTGCTAAAGCAATTAAGTCACCATTTACTACACCTTCAATGGTTATATTTTTTGAAACAACATACATGTTTCCTTCTACTACTTCATCTTTTTCAATGTAAACACTATCAGCAGTTTTAACATTAAAAGCTAAGACTGCACTAGGAATTAAAACTGCTATAAGTAGTAAAATTCCAATTAAAAAACTTGTTTTTTTCATAGATTTTAGATATTGTAAATAATTAGAGTACTAAATCAATTATATCAAAATATATGCAAGAAGCAATAAGAGAGATAATCTCAAAGGCTAAAACAAAAATAAAAACAGCCAAAGATTTAGATGAATACAAAAGAAAAGTGGCAAAAAAATATAAAGTTAGTATATTGTTAAACTCTGACATTTTAAAAGAATACAGAAAACAATTAAAATTAGGTAAAATTAGCAAAAATCAAAAATTAGAAGATATTTTACGTAAACGCTCAATTAGAACCCTTTCTGGAATTGCGCCAGTAGCAGTGTTAACTAAATCATATCCTTGTCCAGGAAACTGTGCTTATTGCCCTAATGAAAAAGATGTTCCAGTTAGTTATTTATCTAATGAGCCAGCTGTTATGAGAGCTATACGCTGTAATTATGATCCTTATGTTCAAGTACAAGACAGACTTAGAGCCCTTGAAGTTAATGGTCATAATCCTAATAAAATTGAGCTTATTGTTATTGGTGGTACTTGGAGTTTTTTACCTGAAGATTATAAATATTGGTATATTGCTAATTGTTTTAAGGCAGCCAATGATTATAATAAAAATAAGAAAGGAAAAATAAAATTGCAGAAAAATATTAGTAATTTAAAAAAACATTTACAAAAAGAACAAAAAAGAAATGAAACAGCAAAATATAAAATAATTGGCTTAACTTTAGAGACTAGACCTGATTATATTGATGATAAAGAACTTCTTTTAATGCGTGATTTTGGCTGTACTAGAGTAGAAATTGGTGTGCAAGCTATTTCAGATAAGATATTAGAAATTAATAAACGTGGTCACGGGGTAAAAGAAATTACTGATGCTACTAAAAAATTAAGACAATATGGTTTTAAAATAACTTATCATTTTATGCCCGCCCTTCCTGGCTCTACTCCAGCTAAAGATTTTAAAATGTTTGCAAAAATGTTTTCTGATGAACGCTTTCAACCAGATCAAATAAAGTTTTACCCTACAGTAGTAACAAAAGGCAGCTTGTTATATAAATGGTGGCAAGATGGAAAATATAAACCATACAGTGATAAGCAACTTAGAAGTTTAATTATTAAATGTAAGGCTGTTGTACCTAAGTACTTAAGAATTATTAGGTTAATTAGAGACATTCCTGGAGAATCTATTGAAGCAGGTAATAAGATTACCAATTTAAGACAAGTAATGAAAGATCAGGGGGTGAAATGTGATTGCATTCGTTGTCGTGAGTCTAGAGATAAAATAGTACCAAAGAACTTAGTTAATGAAATTATTGGCTACGACGCTGGTGGTGGCAAAGAGTATTTTATTAGCATTACTGATAATAAAAAAGAAACTTTATATGCTTTTTGTAGATTGAGAATAGATAAAAATAGCCCAGTAGCTCCAGCCATTATTAGAGAACTTCATGTATATGGTCAACTTGTGCCAGTGGGAGAAAAAAAGAAAACACAGCATGCGGGTCTTGGAAGAAAACTTATGAAAAAAGCTGAAGATATAGCCAAGCAAGAAAAGGCTAAAGAGATAGCTGTAATTTCTGGTGTAGGTGTTAGAAATTATTATAGACATTTAGGTTATAAGTTAAAAGATACTTATTTAAGAAAAAAGATTTAAATAGTAGTAATAAAAAAAGAGCAAAAAAGAAAATATAAAAATATCAATATTGAAAAATAACTAAGTTTATAAAATTATTGACAAGTTCAAATATGCAGTGTACACTTAAGTTATACTTAATATAAGATATAAATATATGATTACAAAACTTATAGGCGTAAAAGAATTTCGTCAAAACGTTACTAGTCTTTATAAAAAAGCTCAGGAAAATAATATACAATATGTTGTCTTAAATCGTAATCAGCCTATTTTTAAAGTAAGTCCTTTATCAAAAAAAGATACTGTTATAGAAAAACTAGCTCTAGATGTTGAGGAAGCAAGAAATGATGTAAAAAATGATAGAGTTCATGATTTTGAAGATGTTTGTAATGAGTTGGGACTATGAAATATAAATTACTCTTAACAAAAAAGGCTAAAGACGACCTTTTTGTTTTAGAAAAAAAAGAGCAAAAAAGGATTGTTGAAAAATTAAGATTTTATCTTTCAAGTGACAAGCCCTTAACTTACGCTAAAAAACTAAAAGATATTAGACTTGGCACATATAGATTTAGAATTGGAGATTATAGGGCTATCTTTGATATTGATAAACAAGGAAATATCACTATCCTACTTATACTCAGAATTAAACACAGAAAAGACGTCTATCTATAATAAAATTTACACATAAATTGAAAGGGGGCTTTTAAATTCTTTGAGTTTTAACTCTTAGACTTTGAAATTTTTTCCTTTTTAAGATACATTTAATCACTTTGACAAAAACACTCAAGAAGCATATTATATTAATATAAATTATAATTATCTATAATATGAATTACAATAACCTAGAAGAAAAAGATAATGATATTTTAGAGATAATAAACAGAGAAACTAAGCGTCAACAAGAAGAGTTAGAGTTAATTGCCTCTGAAAATTACATGTCTTTAGCTGTGTTGGAAACTTTAGCTAGTCCTTTAGCTAATAAATATAGTGAAGGTTATAGTGGTAAAAGATATTATGGTGGTAATCATATTATTGATGAAATAGAAAACTTAGCAATCTCTCGTGCTAAAGAGCTTTTTTCTGCTGAACATGTAAACGTACAATCACTTTCAGGTTCACCTGCTAATTTAGCAGTTTATAGTGCTTTTTTAGAGCCAGGTGATAAGGTTTTAGCACTTAGATTAGATCATGGTGGTCATTTAACTCATGGACACAGTGTTAATTTCTCAGGTAAATTATATGATTTTGTTCATTATGGTTTAAATGATGAAGGTTATGTAGACATGGAAGAAGTTGAAAGACTGGCTAAAGAACACAAACCAAAAATGATAGTTACTGGCTTTAGCGCATATTCTCGTGATTTCAATTGGCAAGCCTTTAGAAAAATAGCAGATGAGATAGGAGCAATACTTTTTGCTGATATTTCTCATATTGCCGGACTTGTAGCAGCTAAAGTAATTGAAAATCCTATACCAATTTGTGATGTAGTTTCAACTACTACTCATAAAACCCTTAGAGGTCCTAGAGGAGCTATTATTATGTGCAAAGAGGAGTTTGCTAAGGCTATTGATAAGGCGGTATTTCCTGGTACTCAAGGAGGTCCTCATAATAATATGACTGCTGCAAAGGCCGTAGCTTTTAAAGAAGCTTTAAGTGAAGATTTTAAAGAATATTCTAAACAAGTTGTTAAAAATGCTCAAGTCTTAAGTAAAGAATTTTTAGCTTTAGGCTATGACGTTGTTTCAGGTGGCACAGATAACCACATGTTTATCTTAGATCTTACACCAAAAAACATGGCAGGAAAAGAAGCTGAAAAAGCTCTTGAATATGTTGGTATTTCTGTTTCTCGCTCTACTATACCAAATGACCCTAGACCACCTTTTAACCCTTCAGGTCTTCGTTTAGGTACTCCAGCAATTACTACTAGAGGTATGAAAGAAGATGATATGAAACAATTAGCAGATTTAATGAATGAAGCAATTATAAATTTTGACAATGAAGATAAATTAAACAGTATAAAAGAAGAAGTAAAAAGGATAGCTCAAAACTTTCCTTTAAAATATTAAGATAGATAATAATTAAACAAAATATAATCATGGGAAAGATTATTGATGGCAAAAGTATTGCCAATAAAATAAAGGATGATATTGCAAAGGAAATATATAATTTAGGCCAGAGACCAAATCTGGCTATTATTTTGCTTGGAGCCAGAGAAGACTCTAAGCTATATGTGAAACTTAAACAAAAACAAGCTAAAACAGTGGGTATTGATACTCACTTCTATCACTTAGAAGAAGACAGTACAGAAGAAGAATTAATTGAAGTAATAGAGTTTTTAAATAAGGACCCATTAATAGATGGGATTTTAGTGCAACTACCACTTCCAAAACATATTGATGCTGACAAGGTAGTAAACATTATTGACCCTAAAAAGGATGTTGATGGTTTTAATAAAAAGAATCTAGACAATTTAGATTTAAATGAAACCATGATTTCTCCAGTTTTTAGCTCTGTTTTAAAAATATTTGAAGCTATAAATTATAAAATAGAAAATAAAAAGATAGCTTTAGTATATAATTCAGAAATTTTTGGTAATAATTTACTTGAGCTTTTGGAAAAACAAAAAGCAGAACTTTTAATGATACAAAAAAAGACTATTGATAAAAACATAGATAAATTAAAAACAGCTGATGTTATCATTACCGTTATTGGTCAACCTTGGTGGATTAAAAAAACTTATATAAAAAAAGAAGCAGTGATTATTGATATAGGGATTACTAAAAAAGAAGAAAAGGTATATGGTGATGCTAATCATAAGTATTTACTTGATAAAGTTAACTATATCACACCAGTACCAGGAGGTATTGGTCCTATTACTATAGCGATGCTTTTTAAAAATACACTTAAAGCTTTTAAAATAAAAAAAGAAAATAAATAATACTATAATAAAAAAATAATGACTAAAGATATATATCAACTATTACATCAATATTTTGGTTACAAAGAATTTCGTTCTGGACAAGAAGAAGCAATAAAAAGTATAACTAATAAAGAAAACGCTGTGGTAGTTTTACCAACTGGAGGCGGTAAATCACTTATTTATCAACTCTCAGCCCTTGCTTTAGAGGGAGTCACTATAGTTATTTCTCCTTTAATTTCACTTATGAAAGATCAGGTTGATTCTTTAAATGATTTAAAGATACCAGCTACTTATATTAATTCTTCTCTGCCTTTAATGGAATGTGAAAGAAGGTTAGAGGGGATTAAAAATAATGAATATAAATTAATATACATTGCTCCGGAGAGATTTAATAATAGAAATTTTATTAATGTTTTGCAAAACATAAAAGTTTCTTTATTTGCTATAGATGAAGCTCATTGTATTAGTCAGTGGGGTCATGATTTTAGGCCAAGTTACATGAGATTAAAACAAGTGGTTAAAAATATTGGTAATCCTGTGGTGGCAGCCCTTACAGCTACCGCCACCCCAGAGGTAAGAAAAGATATAGCTAGGCAACTTGATTTAGGAAATGATTACAAGCTAGTTATTAGTGGTTTTGCCAGAGAAAATCTACACTTTGGCGCAGTGGAAGCTAGTGACTGGCAAAAAAATAGTTTAATCATTGATGCGGTAAAAGGTGTAGAAGGAGGTTCTGGTATAGTCTATGTTGGCACTAGATCTAAAGCAGATGAACTAGTAGAGAGCTTAATAGCTGAAGGTATCCAGTCTGCTACTTATCATGCTGGTATGGATGCTAGTAGTCGTGAGTGGGTACAAGATAATTTTTTAAATAACAATATTCAAGTAGTGGTAGCCACTAATGCTTTTGGTTTAGGAATTAACAAAAAAGATGTTCGTTTTGTAATCCACCATGATATACCAGGAACACTTGAAGCATATTATCAAGAAGCTGGTAGAGCTGGTAGAGATGGCAAAACAAGCTTTTGCTTACTCTTTTTTTCACCTAAAGATAGATATTTAAGAGAGTTCTTTATTAAAGGTGATAATCCTTCTCCGCAAACTATTGCTGAAATTCATGAGATACTGCTTGATTTTTCAGTTGAACAAGGAAGTAAAATAATAATGTTTACCTATTCAGATTTAGTTAGCAGATTGTCTGATTCAGTTCCTGAAATGGCAGTGGGAACAAGTATTAAATTACTAGAAAAGGAAGGTTTAATTCAAAGAAATAAAGAAAAAAATGGCGCAGCTTATCTTAAAGCTTTAGCAAAAGACAATGAATTAAAAGATGCGATTAGCACAAGAGCAAAAAAACAACATGAAATATTGGATAAACTTTTAGATAATTATTATGATGAATTTAAACAAGGCTGGAATTTTAGTATTGAAGATTTAGCAAATAATTTAGAGGTAAAAAAAGATTCAGTTTCAAGATTAATTAAAAATCTTCAAGAACAAGATTTAGTGGAATATAAACCACCTTTCAAGGGTACAGAGCTGGAAATATTAGATGATACTAGTAATGTGTCAGATAAAATTGATTTTAGAGTTTTAGAAGAAAAATTAGAAAAAAGCTATGAAAAATTAGATAAGATGGAAAACTATGTCTATAATGTTTTTTGTAGACAAAAATATATATTGGAATACTTTGGTGATCCTGAAATAAAAGATTGTGGTAAATGTGATAATTGCATGAAAGCCAGCAGAAGTATGAAAAATAATAATGTAGACTATAGAGAAAAAGAGTATTTAATATGAAAAAGAAAAAACAACAAGAGATACTTAATTTAGTTAAAAATAACTATCAAAATATAGCTAAGCATTTTTCTCAAACTAGAGAACAAAGAATGTGGCCTGAGATCGTTGATGTTTGTAGAAATATATCAGCAGACACTAAAGTTTTAGATGTAGGCTGTGGTAATGGCAGGTTGGTAAATGAATTAGAAGGGAGTATAGATTATTTAGGGGTGGATAACAGTAAAAGTTTAATAGATATTGCTAAAGAGAAATATGAAGATAATAAAAAATATAATTTTAAAGTCTTAGATGTATTTGAAATAGATAAGCTAGAAGAAAAATATGACTACATTTTTTTAGTAGCAGTGCTTCAACACATTCCCTCTACAGAGTTAAGAGTTAAAGCTTTAAATAAAATACAAAGTGTTTTAAAAGAACAAGGTGAAATAATAATTAGTGTTTGGAATTTAATTGATAATAAAAAATATAAATCTCAGTTGAAAAAAAGTAAATATTTAAACTTTTTCAAAGGTTTAGACCCCAGAGATTTGCTTTTCTACTGGAAAAACTCTCAAGGAGAAAAAATATCATTAAGATATTATCACGCCTTTACCGCTAAAGAGTTAAAAAAACTTTTTGCTGAATGTGAACTTAAAATAAAGAGCTTTCAAAAAACAAAAGATAATTTTTATATTGTTTTAAAGAAGTAAAATATAAGTAAAAGATAAAATAAAAAATTAATAAAAAAACTAAATAAAAAATTAATAAAAAAAAGAAAATAAATAAAAGAAAAAATAAAAGGTGTTGACACCTTTTTTATATATGTTAATATAAATATACCTACACCCCCTGTGGGTATAAAATAAAACCATGGCTAAAAAAAATATAGAAAACAGAATAAACAATATTATTGGACAATTAAATGCAATTAAAAGAATGTCTAATGATGAAAACGTTGATTGTGCTAAGTTAATAGTTCAATTAAAAGCTGTAAAAGCAGCTACCTCTAGTTTGTATGAAAATTATTTAAGTACTAATTTGAATACTTGTTTACAAGGACAAGGTAAAAAAAATAAAATATTATTAAATAATTTAATTAAAGAAATTACAAAAAATTAATTATATAAATTAATAAATTTAATTATAATAAAGTATGTTTTAATGGGTTAAAAAAATAAGGCATTAAAACAAATATAAATTATATGTCAAAAGCACTAGATTTAAGCAAAGATACTTTTGAAAGCGAAGTAATTAATTCAGATATACCAGTATTGGTAGATTTTTGGGCACCATGGTGTATGCCTTGTAAGATGATGGCTCCTGTTTTAGATGAGTTAGCTGATGAAATGGAGGGCAAGGTAAAGATTGCTAAATTAAACACAGAAGAATCTGAAAATCAAGAATATGCTGCTAAATATCAAATACAAAGCATTCCTAACATGAAACTCTTTAAAAATGGTGAAGTTATTGCTGACTTTGTAGGTCTTAGACCAAAAGAAGCTTTACAAGAAGAAATTGAAAAGGAATTAGAAAAATAATAACTAAGGAAATATATGACTAAATTATCAGCAGATAATGTTAAAAGAATAAATGCTTTAAAAACATTATTAAATTTATCTGCTAAAGAAGTCAAACTCTTAAAAACTGCAACACAGATAAAGAAAGCCACTATTAATCTAAAAGGTAAAAAGTATCAGGCTTTTAGAGTTGTATATAATAGAGCCTTAGGTCCTGGTAAGGGTGGAATTCGTTTTCATCAAGACGTAAATGAAGAAGAGGTTACTTCTCTTTCTTTCTGGATGACAATAAAAAACTCATTAGCTGATATACCCTATGGAGGTGGTAAAGGGGGAGTAAGGATTAATCCTAAAAACTTAACTGAAATAGAAAAAGAAACTCTTAGCAGAGAATATATTAGAAAGTTCTATAAGTTTCTAGGACAGGATAAAGACATTCCTGCCCCTGATGTCTATACTAACAGTCAAGTTATGTCTTGGATGTTAGATGAGTTTGAAAAGAAAACACAAAGACATGAACCAGGCATGATAACTGGTAAGCCAGTAGAGCTTGGAGGACTACTTATGAGACAAGATGCTACCGCTAAAGGTGCCTATATTGTTATTAAAGAAGTAATTAAGAAAAACTTTAAAAGTAAAAAGCCCAGTTTTGTTATTCAAGGTTTTGGTAATGCTGGCTCATATTTAGCGCAATTGTTAAGTAAAGATGGATATAAGATTTTAGCTGTATCTGATAGTAAAGGTGGAATATATAATAGAAATGGTTTAAACATTAAAACTTTAGTGGATATAAAAAGTAAGGGTAAATCTGTAGTTGATTACAATGATGGAGAAAAAATAAGTGGTGAAGAAATTTTAGAATTAGATACAGACATCTTAGCTTTAGCAGCACTTGGTGATCAGGTAACTAAAAAGAATGCAAACAATATTAAAGCTAAGTATATATTAGAGTTAGCAAATGGACCTGTTTCAGAAGAAGCAGATAAAATCTTATTTAATAAAAATACTATGGTTGTCCCTGATATTTTAGCTAATTCTGGAGGTGTGATTGTTAGTTATTTTGAATGGTCTCAAAATAAAACTGGTAATGTTTTAGATAATAGTTACTTAGAGAAATTATTGGAGACTAAAATGAAAAATAATTTACAAAAAGTATATAATCAGTACTTAGTGAAAGACAAAAAGATAGATCTTAGAACGGCTGCTTATATGATAGCGGTAAAGAAAATACTTGCCACTGAAAAATTAAGAGGAAACCTTTAATATATAAGTTGAAGAATATTGAATAAACAAAAACAGCTCATTTAATTAAGAGCTGTTTTTGTTTATGTAAGATTGTATTAAATAATATATTTATTTAATTACAACTAGCAGTAGTATTAGCGCCAGTTGTATCATAACCAAATCCTGGGCTAGGTGCTGAGCTTGATAGCTGTGTATCACATTCACTTGGAGCTTCACCTTCAAAAGCTGCACAAATTGTAGCTAGTAGTGTAGCTGAGTCTCTTCCGCTTGAAACCTTTGCTTCATTAATAACTAAAGTAGGAGAACCACTTACACCATACTTCTCATTTTCTGCTTTGTGAATAGCAAACTCAGGATATGAACCTTTGTAATTTACATTATTCTCAAAGTTTTCCATAATCTTATATTCTTCATTAACATTATTAACACATGAATTCATAGCGGTTGTATTAATATCTGTTTCAGCTAAACAGGAATTACCATCACTATCTTCAAGGAAACAACTTAGGTAGTCATTAAATTTATCTGGTTCTTCTTGATTAATACAGTATTGATTCATCTGTTCTTTTAATTCTTTTTCTCCGTGCATTGCGTAGTCAACAAATTTTATTTCAAAGTCAATTTTATCTTCAAGTAAATTGGCTACAGGTAATATTCCTTTTTCAATTTGAGTTCCATAAGGACAATGACTCATAATAAATAGCTCTACATTAGGTCTTTCAGATTTTACAATATTTTCTGGTACTACAGGTTCGCTATTAGCGCTATCATTATTTTCAGCATTATTAGCAGTAGCATCTTCTGTTTCTGCTCCTGGCATATTTAAACCTTGAGGAAAAAAAGTATTACCATCTAAACTTAAATATGAAGTAACTATTTCACCTTGGCCAATATCAATAGCCATTTTATATAATCCATTTTCTTCTTCAATACTGTTAATATTAACAGTTTGTCCTTCCATCATTAAGTTTTCATTAATGAAGGTCTCAGTTTGAGCTTTAGCTTCTTCAACACCAATAGCTTGAGTGCTATTTGAGGCAGTGAAGGCCCAAATTACTGAGGCCACTAGCAATACTGCCAGTACCCCGATTGCGATAAAAAGTTTATTTTG
>JAIPJO010000018.1 GCA_021734135.1 Patescibacteria group bacterium | reverse complement strand
TTTCCTTTTTTTTGTTTTTCTAAAAGTTTTCTTTTTCTACTAACATCTCCACCATATAATTTAGCGGTAACATCTTTTCTCATAGCTGGAAGTCTTTCCGCAGCTACAATTTTAGAACCAATAGCAGCTTGTAATTTCACTACAAACATCTGTCTAGGTAAAGTATCTTTTAGTATCTTTACGATCTGCTTACCTTGCGCAAATGCTTCATCACGATAGACCATAAGTGATAAAGATTCAATTGGTTCTTCTGCTACTAATATATCCATTTTCACCACATCCGCCTCTTTATATCCTAAATAATCATAATTAATAGAGGCATAACCAGAACTAGCACTTTTAATTTTGTCATAGAAATCTGTTAGTATAGCTGCTAGTGGCAATTGATAATGAATGATTGCTCTTTTATCATTTTCGCTTTTACTAGTATTAATATATTCAGTATTAATATATATACCTTTCTTTTCCTGAGCTAGCTGCATAATAGGTCCAATATAATCTTGGGGAGTGATAATGTCTAACTTTACCCAAGGTTCTTCTATTTTTTCAATCCTATCTACCCTAGGCATTCTTTGTGGTGTACGTATAATTTCTTGTTTTGCATCTGTAGTATGAACACTATAGGCAACACTAGGAACAGTAACAATAATATCTAAATTATATTCCCTTCTAAGTCTTTCTTGAAAAATTTCTAAATGAAGTAAACCTAAGAAACCACAACGCAAACCAAAACCAAGAGCCTCTGATCTTTCAGTTTCATATGACAAAGAAGCATCGTTTAACTTTAATTTTTCTACTGCTTCTCTTAAATTCTCCCAGTCATCACCTTCTTTAGGAAATATTCCGGCAAATACCATTGGTTTTACTTCTTGATAACCAGGTAAAGCTTTTACATTTTTATTTTTTTCCAAACAAATTGTATCACCTACTTTAGATTGGCTCACTTCTTTAAAGCCAGTAACTATATAACCAATACTACCAGTTTGCAAGCTGTCAGTAGAAAAATACTGTGGCCTAAAGATTCCTATATCTAAAATCTCACTTTCTGATTCACTAGCAATTAATTTTATTTTATCTCCTTTATTAAATTCACCATCAGTAACTCTAACATATGTCACTACACCTCTATACTTATCATAATTAGAATCGAATATAAGAGCTCTAGCATAATCTTTTTCACCAGCTGAAGGTCTTTCTCCACTATCAACAATATTATCTAAGATATCCTTTACCCCCTTACCAGTCTTACCAGAAGCATATATAATTTCCTCTTCTTTACATCCTAATAGATCTAATATTTCCTGTTTACTTTTTTCTAAATTAGCTGCTGGTAAATCAATCTTATTTATCACTGGAATAATATTAAGATCTTGTTCTAAAGCTAAATAAAGATTTGCTAATGTCTGAGCTTGTATACCTTGAGTAGCATCAACTAAAAGCACAGCAGTTTCTACTGCTGCTAATGACCTAGAAACTTCATAACCAAAATCAACATGACCAGGAGTATCAATTAGATTCAAACGATGCTCACGGTAATCCATGCTTACAGGCTGTAATTTTATTGTTATCCCTCTTTCTCTTTCTAAGTCCATACCATCTAAAAGCTGTGCTTTCATATTTCTATCTTCTACTGTTTTGGTTAACTCTAGCATTCTGTCAGCTAAAGTAGACTTACCATGGTCAATATGGGCAATAATACAAAAATTTCTTGTTTTATCTACATTATATTTCATATAATTATTAAAATTGCTGATTTTGATCAGTATTTTCAATTTCTAAATCTTCTTTATTTAAACGTTTTTTTGAACGTTTTAAAAGTATATTAATTTCTTCAACTTTAAGTAAATAGACTATTACTAGATAGACTATTATACCTAGGATACCAGCTCCTAGTCCTTGCGTAAAGACCCCCCAGAAAGTTGTCATATCTACAAAAGTCCAAATTACTATTTTAGCTATTTGCACAATTAATCCTGCTAAAATAGCAGCAATAGAAAATTTTAAGATAGAGGTTAAAATATTCATTTCCTTAAATGAGCCTAATTTAATACGTAGAGATATCCAAAGTAAAAAGAAATTAAGTATCATAGAAATTGAAAATGATAATGCTAATCCAGCTACCCCCATAATACTAGCTAAATAAAAAGAAAGAAAGACATTTACTATTACTGAAATTAAACCCATAAAGAATGGGGTTTTAGAATCATGATGAGCATAAAACATTCTTACCATTAGCGGTAATGTAGCTTGAGCAAATAAACTTAGGGCAAAAAAACCTAAAGTATCAATGGTTAAAACAGTGTCTTGCCAATCAAATTTACCTGCTCCCAATATTACACGAATAATTTGCGCTCTAAGTGTGATAAGTAAAACAGTAGAAGGAATAATGAAAAAAAGTATTTGCTTAAAAGTTTTATTAAACACCTTCTTTATCTTCTCAGTTTGACCTGATAATCTAGAAAGAGTGGGAAAAGCAGCAATAGCAAAAGAAACTCCAAAAACTCCTAAAGGAAAAGATTGTAAATTATTAGCAAAATTAAACACTGCCAAAGACCCAGCAATAAGAGTGGAAGAAATAACAGTTACAACTAGTAAATTAATTTGACTAATTGCTAAAGTTAAAGTTCTAGGAATCATCATTTTTAATATTTTCCTTAAACCACTATTTTCAAAATCAATTCTCAGTTGCCAAGTAAATCCTGATATTAAAGCTGAAGGAACTTGAATTATCATATGTAGAAAAGCACCTAAAATAACACCCCAAGCTAAACCAACTGGACCTAAAACTTTAGAGAAATATACTGCTCCTAATATTATACCTAAATTATATAATATTGGAGCTAGAGAATAAGCAAAAAAGCGCTTATACGACTGCAAGACACCAGACAAAACACTTGAAATTCCTAAAAATATTGGTGAGAGAAACATTATTCTAGTTAAAGTAACTGTTAGATCTCTTTGTTCAGGACCAAAGCCCGGAACTAAAATATCAACTAAATAATTAGCAAATATCATCCCTAGTATTGATACTAAAACTAGTGATATCATCAGTAAATTTAAAACATAACTACTTAAAAGCCAAGCTTCTTTATTTTTATCTCTACTATCTTTACCACTTAAAGAAAAGTCTTTAATGTATTTGGTGAAGACTGGAATAAAACCAGCAGATAAAGCTCCCAAAACAATTAAGTTAAAAAGTAAGTCAGGT
Source organism: Patescibacteria group bacterium (assembly GCA_021734135.1). Lineage (GTDB taxonomy): Bacteria > Patescibacteriota > Patescibacteriia > Patescibacteriales > UBA12465 > JAIPJO01. The sequence goes on along the minus strand of JAIPJO010000018.1, from coordinate 13,640 downwards.
ACCCTAAAAGCAGCAAAATAAGCATCTAAAATAACATCTGCACCAAATTCACTAGCTAAAATTTTGTCTCTAATTATTCCTAAAAACCTAGACAAAACCGAAAAAGACGCTACTAATATAGCTGCCGCACTAATAGTCTTAGTGGATTTAGAAAATATTTTTTTAAGCATTTCAAGTAATTATCCTTACATCTCCGGCCTTTACTTTATCTTTTTGTACAAATAAAGGATTAATATCTAACTCTTTGATATTTGGATTTTCTTTAGCTAGCTTAGCTACATTCTGTAGTGTTTTAGCTAAAGAATCTATGTCATAGACTCCTTTACCTCTATAGCCAGAAAGTAATTGATATATTTTTAATTTTTTAATAATATTTTTAGCCTCAGTAAAACTTAAATCATCACTGCTATAGGCTATGTCTTTAATCACCTCAGCATTTACTCCTCCCCAACCTATCATAATCAGCGCTCCCAAGTTCTTTTCTCTTTTAAACCCTAGTATTAATTCTAAAGAATCTTTAATTTGTGGTTGATAGACTAAGTAGTCATTTGCTTTAAGCTGTTTTTTTAAGTTTGCAATATCTGTATTTAACTGAGCTTTGTTTTCTATATTAGTTATAATAGCTTGCTTATCACTTTTGTGATTAAAATTAGGACCTACTGCTTTTAATACTAAAGGAAATTCAGAAGATTTAATAGTATTTATATTATCCTCTAATTTTTTAGTTTTAACTATATTAATATTATAATCTTTTAATACTTTAAAAGATTTTATATAATCTAAAACTTCATTTTTATCCTTTAATCTTTTACTCTTTATCTCTGAAAATTCTTTCTTTCTTGTATTTGTATTAATTATTTTCTCATTTTTATACAATCTTATTTTATCTTTATTGCTAAAATAATGAGATAATTTACTAAGTGTAAAAATAAGTGGTTCTAAACTTTTATAATTTGGCAAATTATTAACATTAAATATTTCTCTAGCACCCTTTAAACTAGTTCCACCAATAAATATTGGTAACACTATTTTATCTTTATACTTTTTATTAAGTGAAACCACAACTCTAGCAGTAGCCTCTATTTCACTAGAGCTTTGCGGTGTTAAAATACAAATTAAAAACTTTGCTTCTTTTTTATTTAAAAAACTATTTAAAGCTTGCTTGTATTTATCTGCCTTTGCATCACCTAAAATATCTAGAGGGTTGGCACCTAATTCAAGTTTATATTGGCTTAAACTATCAAGAGCCAATACCAGCGCTCCTCCAGCATTGGAAACAAAATATGGTTTTGTATCTTTTAATATCTTTTTATAATCTTTATTTAATAAAGTCGGCCATAAACTTAAAATATTAAATAACTCATCTAAATTATCTAATAATACTGCCCCACCTCTTTCTAAAATAGTTTTAGAGGACTGCCAAGAACCAGCCAAACTACCAGTATGACTAAGAGCCATTTTAGAGCTTACTTGACTACGACCAGATTTAATTACTAAACATGGTTTTTTCTGAGTTAATTTTGATAAACTAGCCATAAGATCAGGACCGGAACTGATTTCTTCTAAGTATAAAACAACTAAATCTATATCTTTATCACTAGCCAAATAATCAAGAACCTGACTTTCTTTTATTACTGCTTGATTACCTAAACTAACAAATATATCTAACTCTAAATCTTTATCATCAAACCAATCCAACATGGCGCTACCTATAGCTCCAGATTGTGAAATTGCAGCTACTTTACTCTTAACTTTCTTCTTTTTTTTATCTACTGATAAAGCACTAAAACTTAAATTTAAATTATAATTGTTATTAATAATACCTAAACAATTTGGTCCTAATATATTAACGTTGTTTTCCTTAGCTATTTTAATAATTCTTTCTTCTCTTTCTTTACCTGCTTTACCACTCTCTTTAAAACCAGCGCTAACAATTATAACGTTTTTAATCCCTTTTTGTACACATTTTTTAAGCTCATCTTCAACAAACTTAGCTGGTATAACAATAAGTGCTAAATCTATATCTCCTTTTACATCTAAAACACTTACATATGCTTTTTCTTTTAATATGGTTTTAGTGCTTAGATTAATAGGATATATTTTTCCTTTATAACCTGATTTTTTTAAGTTACTTAAAATCTGCCAACCCAATTTCTCTTTATTATTGGAGGCTCCGATAATAGCAATGCTATTTGCTTTAAATAATTTATCTAATTGCATGTTGTAGTTACTTAATCTATATCTTTAAACATAGGCATACCACTATCAGGACTTACTGGAACATAGATTGTACCTTCTCTATCTTTTAACTCTTTAATATAAAGATAATATAGATAACTTGGTGTTAAGCTTTGATTAATAATTGCTTGAGCATCTCTTTGTCCCTCAGCTTCAATTAATTTTCTTTCTTTTTCTTTCTTTTCTTTTTGTAAAATAAACTCATATTTTTGAGACTCTTGCTCAGCTTGTAGTTTCTCTTGAATACTATTAGCTAAATTAGTTGGTAATTTTACATTTCTAAGTAATACTTCTTCAGTAACAATTCCTCTATCAGCTAATAAAGCATTTAGGTCTTCATAAATATTAGTACTAGCTTGTTCTCTTTTTTCACTATAAATATCTTTAGAATTATAGGTGGCAATAACTTCACGAATTGTACTTCTAATCACAGGACGAATAATTTTTTCCTCATAATTTAAACCCACTTCTCTATAGATATCTGAGGCTTTAACTTCTTCTAAACGATATAATACTGTAATATCTAAATCAACTTGTAAACCTTCTTTAGTTAAAGCAGAAATAGAGTCTACTCCTTTTTTATTACCCTCATTGCCAGTAAAACTCATAGTATAATCCTGAGTTCTAATAGACATAGTGGTTATCTTAGCTAAAGGGTTAATAAGATGGAAACCAGAAGAAACTTCTTCACCTTTTACTTTACCAAATAAATGATAAACACCAGTTTCTCCAGCCTCAACAATCACAATAGAGGAGAAAAATAGCCATATAGCAATTATAGCTACTACACCAAAACCTAAAAACTTTTTTACTTTTTTTAGATCTTCTTGTTTGTTAACATTAATTGTATCCATATTTTTATTATTATTTATTTTAAATATATCTAAATTTAATTTATTATTAGCCTTTAATATATATAATATAATATATACTACTAAAAACACTGTTAAAATACCGCTTATCACTTCTCCACCTATACCACTTAAAAAGAAATAAGCAATAACTATAAACCAAAGATTTTTTTTCTTAAAAATATCCATATTATTTATTTTTCTTGATTAACACTAGTATCAATATACCAATTACTAACCAAACTAGCAATAGAAAATTAAGATTTAAATAAGCTAAAATCAATTTAGGTTTAATTATCTCTAAAATTATAAAACTAAGCAAAGCTAAACCTAAAATCCTAAAAATTTCTTCTAAAATTATTATTATTTTATTATCTCTTTTATTTTCTGCCATATATTTTTACCTTCTAATGTTACTTCTATAGAATCTATAACTAAAGCTGTGTTTCGTTTATAGGAAAAATTGGGAAGTGAAAACATAAAACTATATTTATTATCTTCACTATAAGTATGACTAAGATCAAAATTAGCACTAGCTATATGCCAATCACCCTCTTTTTCAACTGGTTCATAATTAGCAATAATATAATCAATATTATCTAAATTAACACTATCATCTAAATCTATCATTTCAGGATTAAAGGCAAATTCTTTGTTAAAACTAAACATGCTATTTGTAGAAAGTTTTAAGTTGCCTTTCTTTAAATTAATTTCTTGCCATAAATTGTTTTCATTAACATTAGTTTGAAAATTATGTTGTTTATAGGTACTAGCTAATTCAAAGCTAGCACCAGCATAACTTATAGTTTGCAAACTATCAGCTTTTGTAGTAACAACTTTTAAATTAGTGTTATCAGTATAAAGCTTTATATCATTATCACTCTCTCCTAAATAAACATTATTAATAAATGCTAATCTATTACTATTTGTATTTATTTGTTTAATAATAATATCATCACTAACTTTTATTTGTATTTTATATAGTCCCTCACTTAAATCACTAAGTTTTAAACTCAAATTTCTAGGTTTTGATACTTGACTAGATTCTAAACTAACAATACTGTTCAAAGACTCTTTAGCTATAACTTGATCTTGATAAAATAAAAATATCTCAATATTATCTTCTTTATTATTTTGATTAAGGTCTTGCACTCTTATATCTACACTCAAATCTTCACCAGGATGATACATATAAAATTGATGATGACCGATTAAATCTTGTTCTATAGTATGTCCTTCTATTTTTTCTAATTCTGCCTTAGTTAGTTTAAATTCTGAAATTTTTAAATCTTGACTATTAATATTATATACTGCTGTACTACTTCTGGAAAAATCACTTTGCAAAAAATCATTTAAACTATTAAATTTTTTGTTCTTTTGCAAAAAAATTAAATTATTACTTCGAGACAAATGCCAAGAATTAATTGCTTTTTCTAAAATAGTATTTTCTAAAGGTTCTAAATGATATTGCCATAAATCTTTATCTGCTAAAACTCCCATTTCTAAAACTTGGTCTTGCACGTTTTCCCATTTATATTTTAATCTTATCTGAGCCTTTTGAAATTGCCTAGGATAATATAGAGAAAAATAAGCTGGATCAGCTATAATTTTTACCTTATCACCTTCATCATTAATTCTTTCATGAGGAGTTATATCATGTATAAAACCTGTTTCTTTAGAAAAATCAGAAGTATATGTAATTACACCACTAGGTACAATTAATCTAATAATAAAAAAAGCTAAGGCTAAAATCCATGCCATTACCAAAAATACCCTAATTTTTATTCTAAAACTATTTTTCATACTACTATTATATATCAGAAAAGGTAAAAGATAAAATTATTTATACTTATTATTAATTCAATATATAATCCTCTATTATTGCTTTATTTATCTAATATTGTATATTTCATCTTCTTGACAATATAATTTTATATGCTATATTGATAATGTCGATCATGAATTCTATCTGAACTTCCAAAGTCCGAAACCTTAACCGGTATCGGACTTTTTTTTATTTTAAATTTGTTTTAACAAACTTATGCTAGCGTATTTATGTGGAGTTAAGGGGCTATCTCATGGTGAGGAATTCGTGATCGACACTCGGATAGAGGGGTTCAATACCCCTTGGCTCCACTTTTAAAAAACTTAAATGATAAAAAGTTTTTACACTAAAAATGAAAACATCTAAAATATATTATTGATATTGTAGTATATATGTAATACAATTATATTGTAATAATTAAATATAAATATATGCCTCAAATATTAAACTTGCCTCTACCAAAAAAATCTATTGAAAAAATTAAAAGGTTTTCAAAAAAACATGGTTTTAAATCGGTTTCAGAATATATTAAATATTTAGTACATCTAGATGCTAATCTTATCTCAGATCTTGAGCTTCTAAAGTCTATTAAAATAGCTCGAAAAGAATACAAAAAAGGATATACTATAAAAGCTAATTCAATAGATATCCTTAAATATTAAATTGAAAAATAAGATAAATAAAGAGACCTTCACTTTGAAGGTCTCTTTATATATTTTCTTTATCTATTGTCTTTAGTTGCTCTTATTTTTCATAAACATCTCTTTTTCTTTTACCAGTATAACCTGTTCCTGCTGGAATTAAGCGACCAATAATAACATTTTCTTTTAATCCTTCCAAATAATCAATCTTACCATTAATAGCAGCTTCAATTAAAACTCTAGGCGTTTCTTGAAACGAAGCAGCAGACAAGAAACTATCTGTACTAAGTGATGACTTAGTAATACCAAGTAATAATCTTTCTGTTTTAGCTGGTTTTTTAGCATCTTTATTGGCTTGTACTAATACATTTTCTTCAATAACTTCTCCTGGTAATAAATTGGTGTCACCAGATTCAATAATCATATGTCTAGAGAACATTTGCTTAGCAATGATTTCAATATGTTTATCATTTAAAGGTTGACCTTGAGAAGAATATACATATTGAATTTCTCTAATAATATATTTTTGTGCTTCAAGTTTATTTCTAAGCCTTGTCAATTCTCTTAAATCTAAACTTCCTTCTGTTAATTGATCACCTCTTTTTACTTCAGCACCATCTTCAACCATAATAGTTGTACCTCTAGGTATTGCATACTCTTTAGTTTTATTTACTTCCCTAAGAATAGAAATATATTTCTGAGTAACATGAACATCTCCTTTTGCTTTAGCAGTTATTGGCTTACCCTCAATACTGAATAACTCTTCTCCTTTATTTACTTTATCACCATCTTTAACTTTTACTTTTGGTTCAATCTTTTTCTTACCAGTTTTCCCATTTTCTAATTTGTGTTCATTAATAGCTTCACTAAAATAATATTTATCACTAGTGGTTCCTTTATAGGTTAAGCTGATTACTTTAGCTTGAGGATTATCAATTAAAATATCTTTACCATTCTTATCTTTAATAGTTTTTTTAGCCATTTCAATCTTTACTTTTCCATCATTTTCTACTAAAATACCCTTTTTCTTAGGTGGTCTACTTTCAAAAATTTCTTCAACACGTGGTAAACCTTGAGTAATATCTTCTTGACTAGCTACACCACCACTGTGGAAAGTTCTCATGGTTAACTGAGTACCAGGCTCACCAATTGATTGTGCGGCCACAATACCAACAGTAGAACCTTTTTTCACAAGTTTATTAAATGATAAGTCATAACCATAACATTTACTACAAACACCTTTTGGAGCCTTACAACTAAGCACTGAACGAATAACAACTTCATCAATATTCTTTCCTTCCAACTTCTTCATATGTTCTTCGTCCATAAGCTCACCTTTTTTAAAGAGTAGTTTACCTTTATCATCTTTTAAATCTTGTGCTAAATAACGACCAATTATTCTCTTCTTTACATTAATACCAATTTTTTCACTTTCTTCTTGAGTATATTTAATACCAACATCATCTTTACAATCATCAGTGGTAACAATAATATCTTGAGCAACATCTACTAATCTTCTAGTTAAATAACCTGCGTTAGCAGTTCTAAGGGCAATATCAGACAAACCTTTACGTACACCATGGGTAGAAATAAAGTATTCTAATACGCTGAAACCTTTCTTAAAGTTTCCTTTAACAGGCAATTCAATAATTGAACCTGATGGAGAAGTTACTAGCCCTTTCATACCTAGAATCTGTACTGGTTGAGCCCAAGAACCTCTAGCTCCTGATTCAATCATGGAGAATACTGGTAAAACATCTTTTAAACCTGCTTGAGTGATTTCAGAAATCTGGTCTTTAATTTGAGTCCAGGTTTCAATAACTTTAGAGTATCTTTCTGTTTCAGTAAGAAGACCTTCATCAAATTGTTCTTGAATCATATCAACCTTTTTACTAGCATCCTCAATTAATTTATCCTTTTCTTTATAATAAGGTAAATCACCAAAACCCCAAGATAATCCAGATTTAGTAATATATTTTAAACTCTTATTCTTTAAATCATCAATAAATTTAACTGTTTCGTCTCCACCATAAAGATATAAACATTCTTTAATTAAATTTTTCACCTTACCTTTAGTAACAACTTCATTAATATAACGAAGTTTTTCTGGTAAAATATCATTAAAAATAGAACGCCCAACTGTAGTTCTCTTTCTTTCACCATTAATTCTAATAATTGCTGTTTCATTTAAACTAATAAGGTCATTATCATAAGCTAATTTAGCTTCAGCTTCAGATGAAAAAACTCTAAGTTCATTATCTTCTTTTAAAGCTGTATCTTTATCTTCTAAAGTAATATAATATGCTCCCCAAATAATATCTTGATTAGGAGCTACAATCGGATCACCAGTAGCAGGTTTAAGTAAATTATTAGTAGATAACATTAAATCTCTAGCTTCAGCCACTGCTTCTTTAGTTAAAGGAACATGTACAGCCATTTGGTCTCCATCAAAGTCAGCATTAAAGGCACCACAAACTAAAGGATGAATTTGAATTGCCTTACCTTCAATAAGCACTGGTTTAAATGCTTGAATACCAAGTCTATGTAAGGTAGGAGCACGATTTAACATCACGTATGCCTCTTTAACAATTTCTTCTAAAATATCCCATACTTCTTCATTTCCAGCTTCAATATAACGAGAAGCACTTCTAACATTATGTACTATTTCTTGTTTAATAAGTTTGCTAATGATGAAAGGTTTAAAAAGCTCTAGAGCCATACTTTTAGGAATACCGCATTCACTTAAATCAAGCTTAGGATTAACTACAATAACACTACGACCAGAATAATCTACACGTTTACCAAGTAAGTTTTGACGAAAACGTCCTTGCTTACCTTTCAATGAATCAGCTAGTGATTTAAGTTGCCTTTTTTGACCAGTAGAAGCAGTTACAGTTTTAGCATGTCTAGCTGAGTTATCAATTAAAGCATCAACAGCTTCTTGTAACATCCTCTTTTCATTTCTACAAATCACCTCAGGAGCATTTAGTTCAATAAGTTGTTTTAGACGATTGTTTCTATTAATTACTCTTCTATATAAATCATTTAAATCAGAAGCAGCAAAACGTCCACCATCTAAAGCCACCATTGGTCTTAAGTCTGGAGGAATAACTGGTAATACTGTTATAATCATCCATTCAGGACGAATATTATTATTATTCAAACTTTTTAAAAGTCTCAATCTTTTAATCAATTTATCTTTTCTTGATTCAACAGCTTTTTTAAAATCTTCTTCTAACTCTGCAATTGTTTTTTCCATATCCACTCTTTCTAGAAGTCCTCTAATAGCTTCAGCACCTATTCCAGCCTCAAATAAATGACCAAACTTTAAACTCATACTCTGATAAGTACTTTCAGAAACTACTTGCAATGGTTTTAATTCTTTTAACTCTTTAATTGTTTTATCAAAATTCTCTGTTAAATCTTCTATTTTTTCTTCTTTTTCACTTTCAAATGCTTTTGGATCAAAAGATCCTTCATCATCTTTACCTTCTTTTTTCTTAGCTTCTTTTATTTTTTGTTGATATTCGTTTTCAATGTTTTTCTTCTTGTTTTTAAATTCAGTTTTTACTTGTTCTACAGTGGCAAGTCTTAAATCTTCATCTACATTAGTGATGATAAAGCTAGCAAAATAGATAACTTTCTCTAAAGATTGCATAGTGATATTTAATATCAAACCAATTTTAGAAGAAATACCTCTAAGAAACCAAATATGGCTTACTGGTATTTGCAAGCTAATATGACCCATACGTTCACGTCTAATAACGCTACGGGTAACCTCTACTCCACACTTATCACAAACAATACCTTTATATCTTATTTTCTTATACTTACCACAAGCACATTCCCAGTCCTTAGTGGGACCAAAGATTTTTTCACAAAAGAGTCCATCTTTTTCAGGTTTTTGTGTTCTGTAATTAATTGTTTCAGGACGGATAACTTCTCCATGAGACCAATCAAGTATCTGTTCCGGGGAAGCTATTTTGAGCCTAATGGCGTCAAAGTCGTTAGTTTTTATTGGATTTAACATAGTATTATATATAATGAAATTTAATTAATAACTTATTTGTTTTCCTCTTCTTTAGTTGTTAAATCTTTTTCATCTTCTTTTTGAGTTTCTTCTTTTTTCTCATCTTTATAATCTTCTTTCTGATCTTCCTCTACCTCTTTAATGTTTTCATCTTTTGTAACTACCTCACTGTCAACTACATCAGCTTGTCCGCCTAAGAGTTCAACATTTAAACCTAAACCTTTAAGCTCTCTAATTAAAACGTTAAAAGACTCTGGTACATTTAATTTCTCTATTTCTTCACCTTTAATAATTGACTCATAGGCTTTACTTCTACCAGGAACGTCATCAGATTTTATAGTTAACATCTCCTGTAGTGTATGAGAAGCTCCATAACCTTCAAGCGCCCAAACTTCCATTTCTCCAAATCTCTGACCACCAAATTGAGCTTTACCTCCTAAAGGCTGTTGAGTAATAAGGGAGTATGGACCAATTGAACGTTGATGGATCTTATCTTCAACCATGTGATTAAGCTTCAACATGTATTTATAGCCAACAGTTATTTTATTATCATAAACTTCACCAGTTTTTCCGTTATAAAGATTAACCTTACCTGTTTCAGGTAAACCAGCTTTTTTAAGTTCATCTTTAATTTGTTGTTCAGTAATTCCGTTTAAAGTAGGGGTAGCACATTTATATCCTAACTTTTGTGCGGCAAATCCCATATGAGTTTCTAAAAGCTGACCTAAGTTCATACGAGAAATAATTCCAAGCGGTGATAGAATAATATCAATTGGAGTTCCGTCTTCCATATATGGCATATCTTCTTCTGGAACAATTTTAGATATAACACCTTTATTACCATGACGTCCTGACATCTTATCTCCAACTTGTATTTTTCTAAGATTAGCTACTGAAACTTGAATTGATTTCAAAACTCCAGCTGGCAACTTATCACCTTCTTCACGAGAAAATATCTTTACATCCACTACTTTTCCATGTTCACCATGCTCTAAATAAAGTGATGAATCTCTCACATCTTTAGCTTTTTCACCAAAAATAGCTCTAAGTAATTTTTCTTCAGCAGACAGAGTTGTTTCACCTTTAGGTGTAATCTTACCAACCAATATATCACCTGAAGAGATTTCAGCACCTATTCTAATAATACCTTCCTCATCTAAATTCTTTAACTTCTCTTCACTAATATTTGGAATATCATTAGTAATAACTTCAGGACCTAGTTTTGTATCTCTAACATCAATAGTATAGTTTTCAATATGAATTGAACTATATATATCATCTTTTACTAAACGCTCGGAAATAATCACAGCATCTTCATAGTTATATCCTTCCCAAGTCATAAAAGCTACTAATACATTTCTACCTAAAGCCAATTCATCCTTATCAATGGCTGGACCATCACTTAAACTTTGCCCCTTCTTTATTTTATCACCCACCTTAACCAAAGGATGTTGATTAATACAGGTAGATGAATTAGAACGTAAAAATTTATTAAGATTATATTTATATGTTTTTCCTTTATTTGATTTTAACTCAATAGTCTCTGAGTCAACTTTAGAAATAACTCCAGCTTCATCAGCTAAAATAACATGACCAGAATCAATAGCAGCTCTTTTTTCTACCCCTGTTCCCACTATTGGAGACTCACTTTTAATAAGTGGGGTAGCCTGACGTTGCATGTTTGTTCCCATAAGTGATCTTTGACCATCATTATGTTCTGTAAATGGAATTAAAGATGTAGCAATAGAAATAATCTGGTTAGCTGCCACACCAATAAACTCAATATCTTTTACATCAGCTCTAGCAGGATTACCATATTTTCTTACCTCAAACTCTGCAACTAAAATCTTACCTTTACTATCATTAGGGATAACACTAGAAGCTGTAATATGTTTTTCCTCTGAAAAAGCATCTAAATATACTAATTCATCAGTAATATAAGCTCCTGTTTTTGTATGTTTTACTTTTCTATATGGAGTTTCTAAAAATCCATATGAATTTAATTTTGCATAACTAGCTAAGTGACCAACTAAACCAATATTTGGACCCTCAGGAGTGGCAATAGGACAAATTCTACCATAGTGAGTAGCATGCACATCTCTAACATCAAAACCAGCTCTTTCACGAGTTAAACCTCCTGGTCCCATAGCAGATAATCTCCTTTTATGTTCTAATTCTGCTAAAGGATTAGTTTGATCCATGAATTGTGAAAGCTGAGAAGACATGAAAAACTCTTTCACTACACCAATTACTGGACGAGCATTAATTAATTTAGTAGGGCTAACTGCACCTAAATCAATAGTACTCATCTTATCTTTAATAATTCTTTCCATACGAGCTAAACCTACTCTAAAACGATTCTGTACTAAACCACCAATAGCACGTATACGACGATTACCTAAGTGATCAATATCATCTTCAGGTTCTTTAGTAATATTTAATCTAATTACTTCTTTTATTATTAAAATTAAATCTTCTTTTCTAAGAATTCTATTCTCTTTATTATTAGCTAAGTTAAGATCAAAACGTCTATTTAACTTATAGCGTCCAACTCTACCAAAGTCATATCTATCAAATCTAAAAAACATAGAATAGATAAGTTGACGAGCATTATCGGTAGCTGCTAAATCACCTGGACGAATTCTTTTGTATACTTCTTGTAAACCTTCAGCCTCATCTTTAGCTAAATCTTTTAAAATAGTTGCTTCAATATATGAATTCTCTTCTTCTTCATTTTTTAAATCAACATCTTTAAAGAGTTTAATCAACTCTTCATCAGTTTCATAACCAAAAGCACGTAGCAGTGAAGTTACAGCTACTTTTCTTTTTCTATCAATTCTTACCCAAATAACTTTATTAGCATCAGTCTCAATCTCTAACCAAGCACCACGATTAGGAATAATTTTAGCACCGTAACATTTTTTATCTTTTATATAATCAGCAGTAAACATTACACCAGCACTACGTATAAGCTGTGAAACTACAACCCTTTCAATGCCGTTAACAATAAAGGTACCGTTTTTTGTCATTAAAGGAAAATCCCCTAAATAAACCTCTTGATTTATTACCTGTTTGGTTTTTTTATTTAAAAGTCTAGTTTTAACTCTTAGTGGAGCTTCATAGGTAATATTTTTCTTTCTACTCTCTACTTCATCAAATTTAGCTTCATCTAAATAATAATCTTCAAAATATAATTCCAGTTCTCTACCACTAAAATCAACTACTGGAGAAATTTCATCAAAAAGTTCAACTAAACCTTCTTTAAGAAACCAATCATATGAGTTTTTTTGGATTTCGATTAACTCAGGCATTGGTATAGCCTCAACGAAATCCGTAAAAAATTGCCTAGTGCTTGTTTCCGTTTTAACGGAAGTTTTGTTTTCTGCCATATATTTTATCTAATTTATTTATACAAATAAAAATTGCTCAAGCTTACTTGAGGTATCTAAAATATTTTATTGTTAGCTTAATAATTTCACTTTATAAAACCTGCCTTAAAGCATGGGGCTAAAGTTTTTTAGAGTATTTGCCTGTATTGCGACAGAATTCAGAATTTTTTTTCTATAAAAATAACAAAAAAACGGGATTACAGCCTAAAAATCTGGAGCTTATTCCGTTTTCTTATGTAAATTTTATCTATATTTAGATAAATATTAATATTATTAATAGAAGTAATTAATATAATATTATATAAAAATTTATTTGTCAACTACTTTAGAGATAAAGCAATCTCTTCTCTGGCAACAGCTCTTTCATCCCACTTAAACTTTTTACCATCAGCTATACAAATAGCTTGCTCTGAACCTTTACCAGTAAGTAAAACAATATCATTTTCTTCAGCTAAAGAAATAGCTTTTCTAATAGCCTCTCTTCTATCTAGAATTTCAAAAAGATTTTCTTTAGGTATTTTACCAGCATTAACCGCTCCTTTTGCTACCTCTTTAATAATTTGCTCAGGATCCTCATCATAAGGATCTTCATTACTAACAATAACGTAATCAGCATTTTGTCCAGCAATTTTTCCCAGCTCTGGTCGCCTATCTTTATCTCTTCCC
>JAIPJO010000017.1 GCA_021734135.1 Patescibacteria group bacterium | reverse complement strand
AGCATTAGTATTTTTAAGTGATATTTTAGGATTAATCATTTTGTGAATGTGTAGATATTTATTAATAGTATTGTGGTTTACTTTAATATTATATTGATCTCTTAAATGAGCTTCTATTTTATCTTTCCCCCAGAAATGATCACTTCTTATCTCTATTATCTTATCTTCCACACTTTTATCTATTCTATTTCTATTTTTAGTACTTAGTGGCGCCCTAGATTTGGGCTCTAAACTTCTAGGATTTCTATTATTCTTTTCAAATTCTGACTTTATGCCTGATAACCACTGTCTAGAAACTCCAATATTGTTAGCTGCTTTTATTATATTACCACCTTGTTCATAATAGAGGATATACATCCATCTTAATCTCTTTTTAACTTCTAAAGAGAGGTGATATCTATAGGGGTTTAGTCTTATTTGTGCTTTTGTTTGCATATGGTTAATTAAACTACTTTTTGTTTGTTTAATTAAACCACCTTTATTATTCTTATTCAACATATTTGTATTGTTCTACTGTCAACTATAACATAGGAGAGTGCATTACATTGATAGTAAATTGTGTTAATGTTAAGTTATATTGTTATTTTAAAAATAAATAGTATTCACTAAAAAAAGGAGGTAAAGATGACTGAATCAAAACCTTTTTATCAATCAATAATGGAAATTACCGAATCATGTTTTTCTGATTTTTATATAAGCTTTCCTAGTGGCTTACATTTTTTGCCCTATTCAGATAGGCTTATATATAATCTTGAATTAATTGAAAAACTTGTAAGAGAAACTGAAATCCCAGAAGAAAAAACATCTGAAATGATTGAAAAATTTCAAGAAATAATTGAAGATTTTGAATCTAACAATTATTCCATCCTTTCTTTATCTATGCTTGTTGATACTAAGAAAATAAAAAAAATATTTTCTAATATTATCTTCAACTTAGAACTTAAAAGAGAAAAACATTTATTGTATTAGAAACAAAGAGGGTAAAAAGCCCTCTTTTTTATTTAAAATAACCTTTTATTTATTTGACTAAAACATTTTTTCTTGTTATATTTAAAATAATTATATAGATAAAATTTCAATTTAAAATATTAATTTATTAAATCTATGAATAACGAAGAAATGCAAACAATTGCTAATAAGATAAAAAATAAAACTGCTACTCCTGAAGAGATAAGCTCTTTCACTAAAGCTTTTAAGGAGTTAGCTCAAGATGTTAAAGAAGATTTAACAAAAGATGATTCAGAAAAATAATTATTTAATTATTTTTTTAGTTTATTAAAATTAATTATATTTATATGTCATTAGAAAATTCAATGGAGCAATTAGATCAAAATGAAAATAATATAGAAAAAACAGAGGAAAACAATGAAGAGAATTTAGAAAATAAAAATGAAAAAACTTTAGAAGAAAAACAAGAAGATTTAGAAAAATTTAAAGAAATGAGTGAAGATATTAAAGATATAGAAGTTATAGCTGCTGAAGTAGTTGATTTAAATGAAAAAGAGATTGCAGAAAAAGCAGAAAAAAATGAAAGATTAAAAGATAATTTACGTAAATTAAAAACAATTGCTGGAGCCTTGGGAATTGCTGGTACTATGGCTGCAACAGCTGTAATGAGTGGACCTGAAATTCAATCTGTTTTAGTTGGGGCTGCAGGTTTTTTAGGTACTGCTATTGCTGCTGCTTATTCTGAAAGTAAAATTGAAAGTATATAGTTTATTAGAGTTTCTATTTATATTTAAAAATCACTAATATTATTAGTGATTTTTAATTTATAATATGTAGTTTAAGCTTTTAATATAAAAGTAAAAAAAAGATTTTGTTTGTGCTATAATTAAAATATATTTAAGGAATAATTTTATATTACTAAGTATTTAATATAGATATAGATAAAAAAATTATGTTTAATAATTTGAAAGATAAAGTGTTATCAGTAGGTAGATCTGAGTGGACATCAGAGAGGGGTTTTGTGTTAGCAACTATTGCTGGAGCTGTGGGTTTAGGAAATATTTGGAGGTTCCCTTATATTGTTGGTGAAAATGGAGGTGGCTCTTTTGTTTTGGCTTATATCATAGCCATATTACTCTTAGGTATCCCTATGATGGTGCTAGAGATTAGTGCTGGTAGAACCGGCCATGGTAGCCCAGTGAGAACTTTTAGATTGTTAAATAAAAAAGCAGCACCCTTTGGTTGGTTTGTAGTTTTTCTTACTACTATTATCATGAGTTATTATTTAGCAGTTACGGGTTGGACCTTGGGTTATGCTGTGGAAAGTTTTTTTGGTTCTGTTAAATCTTTTACAGAATTTACTAATAGTTATATGCCTCTTGTGTATTTCTTGATAGTAGCTGGCTTTACTGCTTTTGTGGTAAATAAAGGTGTAAAAGCTATTGAAACTGTATCTAAAATCCTTATGCCTCTTTTAATATTATTAATATTATTTTTAGCTACTTATAGTTTAAGTTTGAAAAACGCAGGAGAGGCAGTATCTTTTTTATTCACACCAGAATTTTCTGCTTTGGCTAATATAAATGTTTGGTTATTAGCTTTTGGACAAGCTTTCTATTCTTTATCAGTGGGACAAGGTTTTTTGATTACCTATGGTAGTTTTTTACCTAATAAGATTAATTTACCTAGAGCTGCTGGGCTTGTTGCTTTGGTAGAAACTAGTATTGCTATTTTGGCAGGTATTATTATTTTTCCAATTGTTTTTTCTTTTGGTTTAGATCCACAAGAAGGAACACAACTTGCTTTTACTACCTTACCTCTTGTTTTTAATTCTTTTGCTTTTGGAAAATATTTAGCAATGATGTTTTTTACCCTTTTCCTTTTAGCTGCTATTAGTTCATGTGTTGCTGGTATGCAAGTGATAAAGTCAGCAGTGAAAGAAGAATTTAATTTTTCTTCTAAAAAATCTACATTTATATCTTTTTTACCTATTGTACCTTTAGGTTTTTTGTCTGCTCTTAGCTTTACCCCCATGGGCTTTAAAGTTTTGGGACGACCTTTTTTAGAAATACTGGATTTATTTGCTGCTAATCAATTAGTAATAGCTTCTGCTCTTATTGGGGGAGCAATTATTAGTTGGTCTTTTTCTAAAAAAGAATTGGCGCAAAGTTTTGGTACTAAATGGCATAAGGTTTCTGAATTTGCTATAGGGGTTTTTAGAGCCCTACCTTTTATTGGTGCTATTATATTAGGTCTTTCTTATATTTTTTAATTAAATTAACTTAAGATGAAATTTAAAACTTTTATATTACCTATATTAATTTTGTTAGTATTATTAATAATTAGTGTCTTTTATGCATTATTTTTTTATAAGGATGATAATAATTTAACAAATACTCAAATTTCAGTAATTGAAACAGATTATAATAAAGAAAGTTTGAGGTTTAGTAGTGCTGAAAAAAAAGAGGAGTATAAGTTTAATTCACATTTAGTATATAATAAGGATTATGAGATTAAGTTTTTGTTTTTCGGTGATTTGATGTTGGATAGAAATGTTGGAGCTAAGATAAAAAAAAATGGTTTAGATGCTTTACTGCATAAATTAAATGAAGATAAATTTACTGCTGATTATAATTTTGTTATGGCTAATTTAGAAGGCGCTGTGACAAATGAAGGTGCTCATTATTTGCCTGATAATTTATATGACTTTGCTTTTGCTCCTGAAATTATTGCTAAGCTAAAGGATTATAATTTTAATACTTTTACTTTAGCTAATAATCATTTATCTGATCAAGGTCAAAAAGGTATAACAGAAACTTATCAAAATCTTAGCGCTTTAGGGTATAATTATATGGGATGTGAAGATGCATTCCTTTCTGATTCTAATGATTTTTCTGTTGTAGATAATAATAATTTAGATGAAAATTCTGAAATTATTGATTTTGATAACTGCTCAGCTGTGATAATGGAGAAAGGTAATAAGAAGATTGGTTTTTTAAGTTTTAGCATTGTTTATCGTGCTATTGATGAGGATAGTATATTAGAAAAGGTAAAAAAACTAAAAGAAAAGAGTGACATAGTAGTGGTATCTCCTCATTGGGGTATTGAATATGAAAGCACAGCTAGAGACAGTCAGGTTAGCTTAGCTCATAAAATGGTTGATGCTGGGGCTGATATGGTAATTGGTCATCATCCTCATGTAATACAGAATTATGAGGTCTATAAAGGTAAACCAATTTTTTATTCTTTAGGTAACTTTATCTTTGACCAATATTTTTCTAAAGAGACACAGGAAGGATTGGCTGTAGCAGTGACTGTGAAAGAGGAAAAGATTAATATGGAAGTTTATATGATAAAAACTAAAGGTAGTGAGATTATTGAGATATTAAAACAATGAAAAGAGATCTGATTTTCAAACACTTGCTTTTTTTCTTAATTACTGCTATAAATAAGTAGTCACAAAAGAATGAATAAATATTGAAAAATATCTTGCTTTTGCCGGGATATTTTTATTTTGAAACAATTATATGAAAATAAGAAATATTGCTATTATTGCCCACGTTGATCATGGTAAAACTGCCTTGACTGACGCTTTAATGAGGCAAACCAATACAGTTAAAGATGATGTTAGTATGGATTCTAACAAATTAGAGCAAGAAAGAGGTATTACTATATACTCCAAGAATGCTTCTTTAATGTATGAAGATAATAAGATAAATATAGTAGACACACCAGGTCATGCTGATTTTAGTTCTGAAGTAGAGAGAGTATTAAGATCAATTGATTCAGTACTGCTTTTAGTTGATGCTCAAGAAGGACCCATGCCTCAAACTAAGTTTGTTTTAAAGAAATCCTTAGAGCTTAATTTAAAACCAATAGTTATTATTAACAAAATTGATAAACCAGCTGCTAGAGTAGAGGAAGTTCATGATGAAGTTTTAGAACTCTTTATGGATCTTGGTGCTAGTGATGATCAGCTTAATTTTAAAACTATCTATACTATTGCTAAAGAGGGAAAAGCTTTTGCAAAAATGGGAGATAAGAGTGATAATTTAGATCCACTGCTAAAATTAATTTTAGAACAAGTAGAACCTGCCTCTAGTGACGAAGATAATGATAAACAGTTAAAGGCGCAAGCTTTTAATTTAGCTTATGATAATTATTTAGGAAGAATGGCAATTGTTAGAATATATCAAGGAGAGTTAAAACAAGGAGAAACTGTTGTTATAAAAGGCGAAGGTGATGAGTTTAGAGTAGGTAAGATAAATAAGATATTTGCTTTTGATGGTCTTAAAAGAGCTGAAGTAGATAAGGCAGTCTCAGGAGATATCGTTATGATAGCTGGTTTAACTGATATTTGTATTGGTGAGACAATTTGTAATAACAGCGAACAAGAATCTTTACCTGTTATTAGTATTGATGAACCTACTATTTCTATTGAGTTAATGGTTAATAGCTCACCTTTTGCTGGGAAAGAAGGTAAGAATGTTACTGGTAGTAAATTAAAAGAAAGACTTGAAAAAGAGTTAGAGGTTAATGTAGGACTAAAGGTTGATTTTGACAATGTTAATGCTCATTATACCGTTTATGGACGTGGTGAACTTCATATTGCGATACTACTTGAGAATATGCGTAGGGAAAACTTTGAAATGCAAGTTTCCCAACCAAAGGTAATTATCAAAGAAGATGAAGGAATAAAAAAAGAACCTTTTGAAGAGGTAATTATTGATGTACCTGAAACCATGTCAGGCACTGTTATTGATAAGCTTTCTAAAAGAAAGGCTAAAATGATAAATATTAAAAAACAGCAAGATTCACAAAGATTAATTTTTGAAATTCCAACTCGTGGACTACTTGGTTATCGTAGTGAATTTGTGGTTGATACTAGAGGTGAGGGTATTTTAACTACTAGGGTTATAGGTTTTAAAGAATATGTAGGTGTAATAGATAAGAGTGAACATGGCTCTATGATATCTATGGAAACGGGTAAAGCTTTAGCTTATGCTCTATTTAATTTAGAGGCTAGAGGAAAAATATATATTCACCCTAATACAGAAGTCTATAGTGGTATGGTTATAGGTAGCTTTCTCAAAGGTGGAGACACTTGGGTAAATCCTTGTAAAGGGAAAAAGTTAACTAATGTAAGGGCTTCAGGCTCAGATGATGCTATAATATTAGCACCACCTGTTGAAGTAAGTTTAGAAAAAGGTCTTGAGATAATGAAAGATGATGAATACTTAGAAGTAACTCCTCAAAGTATTCGCTTAAGAAAAGAATATTTAAGCCAAACAGCTAAAGCTAAACAAAGCAAAGGCTTAAAATAAAAAATATATGAAAACATTTAGAGAATTAAAATTAAATAAAGATATAATTACTAGTTTAGATGAAATGGGCTTTAGTGAAGCTACACCGATTCAAGAGAAGGTAATACCTTTCTTGTTGGAAAACAGCCAAGATATAATTGCCTTAGCACAAACTGGAACTGGAAAGACTGCTGCTTTTGGATTACCAATAGTTGATAAAATAAAAAGCGATAATGACAATCAAGCTAAGAAAAAAATAAAAGCTATTATCCTTTGTCCTACTAGGGAATTATGTCTTCAAGTAGCTGACGATATTAAAAATTACAGTAAGCATTCAAGTAAAACTTCAGTTTTAGCAGTATATGGTGGTGAAAAAATTGAATTTCAAATTAGAAACTTAAAAACAGGAGTAGATATTGTTGTTGGTACTCCAGGTAGAGTGCATGATTTAATTAGAAGAAAGTTTTTAGATCTTAGTGCTATTAAGTTTTTAGTTTTAGATGAAGCTGATGAGATGTTAGATATGGGTTTTAAAGAAGATCTTGATGCTATCTTAGAAAAGACTCCTCAAGAAAGACAAACACTTCTTTTTTCAGCTACTATTTCTAAAAGTGTTTTAAATATTTCTAAAAAGTATTTAAAAAATGCTAAAGAAATTAAAGTTGAAGGTACTAGTGTGGGAGCAGAAAATGTTAGTCATAAATATTTTGTTTGTGCTCCTAGAGATAGGTTTGAGGCTCTACAAAGAGTTCTGGATTCACTGTATGGAGTTTATGGTATTTTATTTTGTAGGACTAAAAGAGAAACTCAAGAAGTTTGTGAAAAACTTCGTCAGCAAAATTATAATGCTGAAGCTATTCATGGTGATATTGCTCAAAATATGAGGACTAAGATTATGAAAAGATTTAAAGACAAGCAAATTAATTTACTGGTAGCAACTGATGTAGCTGCTCGTGGTATTGATGTTGATAATCTAAGTCATGTTATTAATTATAATTTACCTGATAATGATGAAGCTTATATTCATAGAACTGGTAGAACTGGTAGAGCTAATAATAGTGGTGTTTCTATTTCTATTTTAAGTCCTGGGGATACTAGAAAGTTAAAACACCTTGAACATATTACAGGTAAAAAGATTGCATATGAAAAAATACCTAGTGTTAACTCTATTGAAGAAAAGCGCTTACAAAGTTTTTTAGAAACTATTAAAGTCATTGATGAGGAGACTTTAAAGAAGAATAAGAAATACCAGGCTTATTTAGAAAAATTAGAGAGTGTAGATAAAAAAGATTTACTTAATTATATAATAAAAGAGCAATTAGAAAGTCAAGCTTCTGATTCTATAAATAATAGAGATTTGAATGTTGATATGACTAAGCCTTTTAAGAGAAACTCTAATTTTAAAAAATCTTCATTTAATAGAGGTGGATCAAATTCAAATAGGTCTAGATTTAAAGGTGGATCAAGGGGGAATCGCAGAGCTAAAGGTAATTTTCAATCTAGAAGTAATAGAAATAAAAAATAGTTTTTATTTTATTTACTTAAGTCTTGAAGTAGTTGATTAACATAGTTCATAGAACCATCATCTGTTATTACGACGTCAAACTTACTTTTATATAACTCTAATTTACTTTCAACATCTTTATTTAGAAAGCCTATTTTTATTATACAATTTGTATCCAAGTCATTAACCATACCTAAATCTCCTAAAGAATCACCTAAAAGTATGACATTATTTCTTTCTGAAATCATTTTATTGTAGTTTTGATTTTTGATTTTTGTTTCTGATTTATTTAAAGTATGTATAACCTCATTTTCGTAACCAGTGGCATAACCTTGAGAATTAAAAACAAAGGTGTTAGCAATTATGTGAATATTATTTGTTAATTCATTTCTTTTTTTAAGATAGCTTTTAATTAAGTTGCCAATACCAGCTGAAAAGATTAATAAGGGTATTCCTTTCTCGTATAAAAAATTAAAAAAATCATCCACGCCATCTCTAAACAGTTTTGGTTTTTTTTCTATAATATCTTCAATCACACTTTTATGCATTTTTGATTCAATTAATAGTTTTTCATGTTCTTGCCACCATTTTTGCATCATTTTATATCTATATTGATAATCAAGGTTTTCATCTATTTCTATGGGGTGATATTTATCAAATAAAGCAAAAGCCTTTTTAGGGTAATCAGAGCTTAAATAATCTCCCTGCCTAATTAAAGCAATACCAGAAGGAATCTTTTTTCCATTTCTAGTTGCCTTAGTGAGTGTTTTATCAAAATCAGAAATTATATGTAATTTGTTTATACCTTGTTTCTTGATTTTTGCAATTTTGTTATCTAAGCTTTTTTTGTTGTGAAAATATATTTTTTCCATATATTATTTATATATTTTTTCATTGTGATATAATTATAATATAAATATTAGTATTAATAAATGCTCAGAAAAAGAAAAAAGAAAATAGTAGTTAATAATAATATACAAAAAGATTATGAATATTATCTAATTGAACCTAGTGGTAGAAACTTTCATGATTCTTTTCAACCTGATTTAAGTCCAAGGCAGATGCTTAGTTTAGGAGTTTTTGGAGGTTATTATTTTTTTGGTTGTAAAGAAGAGTTTCCTAAGTCTTGGTTTAAAGGTGTTAGAGTTATTAGTTTTAAAAATCCAAACTTAAATTATTTTAAAATTAGCGCTAGCCAATCATTAAAAGTTTGGCAAGATAAAGGTTGGATTCACCCAGATGATCCCAAAGGCTGGTTTCAATGGTATGCGCGCTATTATATGGGTAGAAGACATGCTGACGATGAAAGACAAATTAAAAGATGGAGAGCTTTTAGAAGGCACTTAAAAGCAGTGGAGAAGAATTGTAAAAAAGGTGATCATAGTTGTAGGCCTAAGCAAAGACAAGCTTTACTTCATTGGGCTTATGATAGTAGAAAAATATAAAGAATTTAAAATATAATTAATTTTTATAAATTAGATTTTAATTGTTACTTTTTTAACAAAAATACGTTATAATATATAAAGGTAATCTTTTATGTATAAATAAAATTAAAAAATAAAATTATGTCTAAAAACAAAACAAAAACTATTTTAATTTCATTGGTAGTTATTTTGTTGATTGTGGTAGGAGTTTATGCTCTTACAAATCAAAATAATAATGAGGCTAATCTATCTAATGAAATTAACAATGAAGAAGGTGTGTTAACAAATATAAATCCAGATATATCACTTGAAGAACAAGAAGTAGTTACTGACTATTTAGAGAATAATATTTCCGCTTTATCACCTGAAGACGCTCAGCTTGGTGGCACTTTTTATGTGACTAATATATATTTTCCTGAAAAAAATGTAGTTATTGTAGATTATGAAGATGGACATATTGCTTTGACAGCTCAAGCTAACTATACTCTTGATGATGATGAGGTAGAAATAACTAATTTTGACTTAATTGAAGACACTAATACAAATGACTTAAATGAACAAGAGGAGCTTAGTGTAGAAGATCAAGAAGTCGTTACTACCTATTTAGAGAATAATATTTCCGCTTTGTCACCTGAAGATGCTGTTCTTGGTGGCACTTTTTATGTAACTAATACAACTTATCCTGAAACAAATGTGGTTATTGTAGATTATGAAGATGGACATATTGCTTTAACAGCTCAAGCTAACTACACTTTTGATGATGGGGAAGTAAAAATAACTAATTTTGATTTAATTGAAGACACTAATACAAATGACTTAAATGAACAAGAGGAGCTTAGTGTAGAAGATCAAGAAGTCGTTACTACCTATTTAGAGAATAATATTTCCGCTTTATCACCTGAAGATGCTCAACTTGGTGGTAGTTTTTATATAACTGAAGTAACTTATCCTGAAAGAAATATTGCTATTGTAGATTATGAAGATGGACATCAAGCTTTATCAGCTCGAGCTAACTATGAATTTAATGATGGGGAGGTAGAAGTTGGCGCATTTGATTTAATACCTGATGGTAGCACTGTTGAGCGTAATAATACTTCTGATGATGAAATTTGTGTGGATATGTGTGGTGATGGAATTTGTCAGGAAATGGTTTGCATGGGTGAAGGTTGTCCTTGCGCAGAAACAGCTGAAACCTGTCCAGCTGATTGTTCTTAAATTGAAAATATTATATAATAATAAAACAGCAGATAAATATAATCTGCTGTTTTTTTATCTAATATCAGTGTTTTTTATTTGTTTAGTCTTTTCATATAACTATAGTCATGATACACTATTTTTATAATTATAAACAAATTACATATATGAAAAGATTAATAAGTTATAAGTATTCGATTATTATTTTATTAATAATTTTTAGTTTCTCAGTATTTTTAATATACAATAAAACAGCTGGATCTAATTCTGATAACTATAATACTAACAATGATAATAGTAATAACACTAATGATTTAAAAGATGTAGTTGAGATTATTCCAGATAGAAAAGAAAAGATTATAATTGAATCAGGTTCTACCTTTGGTGAACTTATGACTAAAGCGGATATAAATTCTAAGTTGGCTAATGAGATATATCAGACTTGTTTAGAAGAGTATGATTTAGCTAAAATTAAAGCTGGTAATGAAATAGAGCTTATTTTTGATAAAGATAGTGATAAATTAAAATCATTGTTGTATAAAATTGATAGTGAAGAAGAAATTTTTATATCTAAAAAAGAAATTGAAAGTGAAAAAGATAATATAAAAGATATAAGTGATAAAAATAATATTAGTACTAGTACAGATATAATAAATACTGTTTCTGCACAAGAAACTGAAAATAATAAAGTTTGGCAAGTAGAGAAAAGAGCCATTCCTTATGATGTTAAAACTGTAGTTAAAGAGGCTGAAGTGGAAAGTTCTGTTTATCAGGCTGCTTTAGATAATAATATTGATGAGAGAGCAATTATACAACTTGCTAATGCTTTTCAGTGGTCACTTGATTTTGCTATGGATAGTCAAAAAGGTGATACCTTTAAATTTGTTTATGAAGAAAGATATCTAGATGGTGAATATATTATGCCAGGACAAGTTATAGCAGCTAAATATGTTAATAGTGGTAATGAAATCGCTCTTTATTATTTTGAAGAAAATGAAGAAAATAAAGGCTTCTTTGATGAAGATGGTAATTCCGTGCAAAAGATGTTTTTGAAAGCTCCTGTAGCCTTTAAATATATTTCTTCTGGTTTTACCACTGGACTAAGATATGTTGAAGCTTTTAATGTTTCTACTGGACATAGAGCTATTGATTATGCAGCAACTACAGGAACCCCTATTAGAGCTGTTGGAGATGGAACAGTGGTACTTTCTAGGTATAATGGTGGCTATGGTAATATGATAAGTATTAGGCATAATGGTACTTATACTACTAATTATGCTCATTTGTCTAAATATGCAGTTAGCTATGGTAATAGAGTGAAACAAGGGCAAGTTATTGGCTATGTAGGTTCTACTGGTTTTTCTACTGGACCACATCTTCATTATGAAATGGTTAAAAATGGCGTAAAGATAAATCCTTTA
Organism: Patescibacteria group bacterium; assembly: GCA_021734135.1. Lineage (GTDB taxonomy): Bacteria > Patescibacteriota > Patescibacteriia > Patescibacteriales > UBA12465 > JAIPJO01. The sequence goes on along the minus strand of JAIPJO010000017.1, from coordinate 5,203 downwards.
AGAGAAGTTTTACCTCCTGGAGAACCAATTAAAGAAGAAAATAGAGATAGATTCTATAGTGAAATTTCTAAATGGCAAGAAATGCTAAAATAGTTTATCTTTATATAATATAAAAATGTTTATAATAAAATGTTTATAATAATATAATTATGATAGATAAAAAAACTAAAATTGTTGCTACTATCTCAGATAGAAAATGTGATGTTAAATTCTTAAAGCAATTATATGAAAGTGGTATGGACGTAGTAAGATTAAATACTGCTCATCAAGAACACGGGGATGCTCTTAAAGTTTTAAAAAATGTTAGAAAAGTTTCAAGCAGAATAGGTGTGCTTTTAGATACAAAAGGACCAGAGATGAGAATTACTTCCATGGAAAAACCTATAGAAGTAAAAAAAGGGGATTTAATAAAGTTTAAAGGAACAAGTAAAAATGAAAGCTCTTCAGATTCTTGCTTATATGTTAACTATAAAGATTTTGTTAAAGATGTTCCTTTAGGTGCTAATATTTTAATTGATGATGGTGATATTGAATTAAAAGTTAAACAAAAAAAAGGAGGATATTTATATTGTGAAACTTATGATTCAGGAATAATTAAAAGCAAAAAAAGTATTAATGTGCCAAATGCAAAGATTAATTTGCCAGCTCTAACTAAAAAAGATAAAGATTTTATTAAGTTTTCTATAGATAATGATATTGATTTTATTGCTCATTCTTTTGTTAGAAGTAAAGAAGATGTTTTAGCTGTTCAAAAGATTTTAGATAGGCATAAAAGTTCAATTAAAATAATTGCTAAAATTGAAAACAAAGAAGGAGTAGATAATATTGATGAAATACTTGATAATGTTTATGGAATCATGGTAGCTAGAGGTGATTTAGCTGTAGAGATACCAGCTGAACAAGTGCCATTAGTACAAAAGAATTTAATTAAAAAATGTATAGCTAAGCAAAAACCAATCATTACTGCTACACAAATGTTGCATTCTATGATTAAAAATAGTCGTCCTACTAGAGCTGAGGTTAGTGATGTAGCTAATGCTATTTTAGATGGAACTGATGCCATAATGTTATCAGGAGAAACTGCTTTCGGTGATTATCCTTTAGCTTCTGTAAATACAATGAGTAAAATTGCTATAGAAACAGAAAAAGGTGTTAAACTACCAGATCTAATTCCATTATATCAAGGTGATAAGACTATTACTTCCTATCTTTGTCAGTCAGCTGTACGTATTGCTCAAGATTTAGATGTAAAAGAAATAATAGTTAGTTCTGATATTGCTTTTTCTGCAGAGCTAATTGCTTCATATCGTGGTTCTGTTCCAGTGTCTGTTAAGTGCTTTAATGAGCGTCGTGTGAGAGAGCTTTCTTTAACATATGGTGTTAGTGCTCATTATATTAAGAAGATGTCTAAAACATCATTACTCAAACAAACTTTAAAAATTCTTATAGATATAAAGAAAATAAAGAAAAACGATTTAATACTTTATTTATTTAATAATTTAGATAATCGCTCTACTGCTAATTCAATAGAAATTTTTAAAGTTTCTAAATATTTAAATTAATCATTGTATGCACAATCAAGCAGTACATCACCATAAGCACCAAAGAAAAAGAGTTAACCTACAAAAACAAGATTACCCTCATCCAAATAAAAAAGTACGCTTATTGGATAAAACTTGTTTAGTATTTTCAGTTTTAATGCCTGCGACAACCATTCCACAGATATGGAGAATATTTAAATATCAGGAAGTAGAAGGTTATCTTTACTTATGTGGTTTTTTTATGTTATTGGAGTAATTCCATTTCTTATTTATGGGATTACACATAAAGAAAAACCATTAATAATATTAAATGTACTATGGTTAATAGCACAAATAATAATTATTACTGGTATTTTAATGTATAGATAGTTAATATTTAATTTATATAATAATAAAAATATGACTAAAAAACATCAAGCACAATTTGTTTTTTATTATTTGCTTTCTCTTATTAGCTTAGGTGCTATGGCTATAGGATTGGGGATTATTGTATTTGAAGTTTTAGATAAGGTATTTATAGATGTTAGTAATTCATATTTTTCTATGCAAGCTTTAAAAACAGCCTTTTCTACTTTGCTTATCTCTACCCCTATATATTATATTTGTTCCCATCTTCTTTCTAAAAGTATAAGAAAAGGTGAGTTAAGTTTAGATTCATCTCTTAGAAAATGGTTAATATATTTAATATTACTTGTTACTTCTATAGTTATGTTAATGTGGTTAGTTAGTATATTAAATAGTTTTTTAAATGGGGAAATGACTAGTAAATTTATCTTAAAAGCTTTAACAGCTCTTATTATTTCAGCTATGATCTTTAGTTATTATTTATATAATATTAGACAGAAGGTGGTAAAAAAGAAAGATAAAATAAAGTCTACTTTTTTTGCAGTCTCTTTACTTATAGTTGTATTTGCACTAGCTTTAGCTACTATTTATATGGAATCTCCTCAAACCACTAGAGAGAAAAAGATTGATGAAAACGTTCTAAGAAATTTTGATAATATAAATATGAATGTGAATATGTATTATAATAATAATGATGAAATACCGGAGTCTTTAGAAGAATTAAAGAGTAGTAGTAATTTAAATGCTTATTCTGGTAGTAGTGTTTCTCTAGAAGATATTGATTATAATAAATTATCAGAAACAGAATATGAGTTATGTGCAGAATTTAAAACCTCTAATTTAGATGATGAAAATAATAATTTAAGGTATGGCAGTAAAAGTCTTCATGATAGTGGTTATCAATGTATAGAGCAGGAAATTATGAATTATAAATAATTATTATTATATATAAAATTATTATAAAAAAAGAACCCTCCTTTAAATTTGGAGGGTTTTTTGTAATAGTTTTTTATTTATCCAGATTCTTAAATCCAGAAAAAATTCCAGCGTAATCGAAGCCACCATCACCATTGGAAATAAAGTTTCCTCCATCCCAATGTTGTGTAAAGCCTTGTTTGTTTAATACAGCTGCTTCATACATAAGCCATATTTCATAACCACCAGGTTTTTTCCCAGCATAGGCATTAAGTGGAATTATAGCTTTATCATCTTTATTATTTGTTTTTTTAACCTTTTGGCCAAAATCAACAAAATAATAGGCAGTTTCTGATTTATCCAAATTCCATGCTTTCCCTGGAGGTCTGTTAGTCGGGTTTTCCTTATCAGTCATTGGTACTGAGCTTGGCTCTAATCCGGGAACCTGTGTTGACAATTTTTTTATGTAGCTTTTTGTGAAAAATTTAATCGGCACATAAGTATTACTACCTTTTGTCACAGGCGTTAGATATACACCAAAATCATGCTCAACAAAACTTAGATCAGGTTTGCCTTCATAAGCAAAGACGTAGTCTTCTTTTACAAGATCTTTTTTTTCTGGCTTGTCATCATCAATTAAGTTTTCAAGGTCTTCTTCAAGGTCTTTACTGGCTTCTTTTTCTGATTTTTCTGGCTGTACTTCTTCGGTTTCAACTTCTTTTTCAGTTCTTTTTACTTCATCTTTCCTGAAAGTATGGAAAGTTATTAGTGCAAGTAATATTATTATTACTCCCACTTCAATCAATAATACTAGTTCTGCTTTTCTCATAACTGCTTTTTTTAAGATTATTCAATTGTAGTGTTCTATTTTTATTAATTATTATTCAACTATTTGTTAAATTATTTATTAAATAAATTATTTATATCAGCTTCTTCTTCAATTTCTTTTTCTAAATTAATCTCTTCTCCTTCCTTTATAGATTTCTCTTGCTTTTCATTATTATTTTCATCATTTTCTTTTTCGTTGTTATTTAAACTATTATTATCTTCATATTCTTTATTATCATCCTTATAATCTTCTTCAGTATATTTTTCATCATTAAAATCTCTGTTATAATAGTTTTCAGTTTTTATATTATTTTCATGATTTTCAGTTTCACTATTATCTGTTAATGCTTTTGGCTTCATTTTCTTTTCTGTATCTATATTATTTTTTTCCATCTTATTATTATAATTACTATTATCATCTTTATCAATACTATGGTATTCTTTTTCTGATTTATAATATAAATAAAGTAAGGAAATTAAAGTGGCAATAATAATTGTATATATAAAGTTTAATATAATATTAGGTTTAGTAGGGTAGTTTGATGTTGTTATTTGGTTAATAATTTTAATATCAATATTATTATCCAAGTTTTGATATTGGCTATTTTTGTTTACTAAAATATCAGTAATAGCTAAAAGAATTTGTTTGGCCTCTTTGGTGTCAGTGTGATATATTTTTATTTCTATAGTTCCAATATCAGTACTTATTATATCTACAGTTTTATTCCAGGTTTTTATTTGTTCTTTTCTGTTATCACCAAAATAATCAGCATTAATATTATAACCTGAGTCTAAGACTTGTTTAAAGAAAGACTCTGAATGTACAATTTCTTTAATTAAATTATTATAATACTCATTTACCTTAAAAACATTATAAGGATCAAATTTGCTTATATCTTGCTGAATTAATAATTTATTATTAGCTTCATAACGCAGTGGCTGACTAAAGGTTATAATTGCAGTTATAGCTAACAAAACTGCTAGGATTAGTGCTAAAGTCCCAGCCTCTTCTTTTATTAAATTGATAAAACTTTTTATAGTCATAATTATTTTTTATAGTAATAAATTATTATAATCTATTATTTACATTTTGTCAAGAGTAAATTATTATCTTTCTTTACAAATTAAGCATTTTAAGGTTAAATAATAAAAGATGCTAAATATATTAAAAAACAATAGAATACAAAATCTTTTACTTTTACTCATGCTAGCAACTATTCTTTTCTTTGTGGCTAGTTTTTTTGTTGAAATAAGTATATTCTTTGGTTTTTTATTGTTTGTTCTTATTTATATATTTATAATAAGTTTTTATTATCCTTTTTTTGGTGTACTTTCTTTTTTACTTATAAGACCACTGCTTGATTTCTCTACAGATTATAAACTTTTTTCTTTTGCAAGTTGGAGTATTAATCTAGCTTCATTAATGGGACTCATGGTTCTTATTATTGCTTTATGGTATTTAATCTTTAGGCATAAAGAGGTGAAGAAATCAAAAATACTTTATTTGTGGGTTTTATTTATTGCCATTAATGTTTTATCTCTTTTAGTTAGTTTTGATATTAGCTTAGGAATTA
>JAIPJO010000016.1 GCA_021734135.1 Patescibacteria group bacterium | reverse complement strand
GGTTGCCACACTAAAATGAAGAAGCTAAAAAGAGTGAGTTTTGGTCTTAAAAATCCTGAAATCTATGTCAAAAAGCTAGAACTTGCCTTTATACCTAAAGAAAAGTTAATTTACCCCCACACATTTTGACATAGAGCCATAAATTACTTGACAAAATATATTTTATATAGTAATATTTTAGGAAATGTTTTTTTACAATTAAATAAAAAAAGGAGCTTATTATGAAGAAAAAGATGCAAATATTGATTTTTATATCTTTTGTACTTATCTTTTTTTCTTGTCAGGATTATGAATTTATAAATGACGGAGAAAAAGTAATGAGTACAGATATAAAATTGAAGTCTCAGAATAATGTTTTTGCAAGCGTAGATACTGCTTATATAGCTAGTGATATGCGAGTAATTATGAAAGCAGTTACTATCAACGGAGATCCTAGTCAATGGGAATGGAACTTAGGTGATGGCAAGAATGTATATGGTCAAGAAGTAGATTATATATATAGCGGACCAGGCACTTACAATGTTATTGTAACTGCTACAGATGGTAGCAATTGCACTCAAGATGAGATTGTTATAATTGTTGAATCAAAAGCAAGTACTGTTTTTAGCCTACATTCATCTAGTGAGCCCAACCATCAGGGAAAAATTAAATATATTGTTAGTGGAGCTAAGGAATATGTTCCTGATCCGCCAGTTTCTGAAAATGGATCTTTTGGATATCAAGGATCAAACCCTGAAAGTAGTTGGGATGTTATAAGAATATCACCGGATACTAGCTCTACAAGAGTTTATTTTGAAATTGTAACTTATAATGAAGTCTATTCATTAGCTTATGGAGGCTTTAGAGATGATGATGAAGATGACTTTATCTGGGCCATAATGAATGAATCAAGATTTTTTTCTGAGGAAGAAAATCGTTTAAGAGTAGGTTTTCTAAATGGAAGACTTGTTGATAGATATGATTATTATTATGAAGTTCCTGGTTATTTAGGTGATACCGGATCTAAGCCTGAAATTCGCTTTGAAGTTAATGAGAGTGAAAATCAAATGTATGTTTATATAAACATACTTGATTATACTGTTGGAGAAATAAATTCTCCTAAAGTTCGCTTTAAGATTAATGAAGAAGATGATTGGTCAAGTCAGCAAGACACAAAGTGGTTTGGTGGCAGTGGTTATATTAAATATACTACTTCTATCAATGAAACTGGAGTATATCGTTTACGTGTTGAGCCTGATCGATATAATAAAGGAGTATACACGAAAATGAATGAATCTGATTTCTATAATTCAGATGAAAATTGTTTTGTTTGGGAATCTGATGATGTTTTATAATTGAAATTAATAGTAGAGGATGAATAAGTATTTTATAGTTTATTATAGAAATTATTTTTAATTTAAAACAAAAGGTTATGAAAAAATTATTATTTTTAATGCCATTTGTTGTATTCGTAATTCTATTAACTAGCTGTGAAAAACAGCAAATTCCGATGCAACCGTATGTTGTTCAAGACGCTGAAGTTAAGATTGATGGTAATTATATTGGAAGTGATTATAAAGGAAATTATGTTTGGGGTGGAGCAATGAATTTAGCTTGGAATGAGTTAAATGAAAATGTTTTGGAAGAAAACTTAAAATTGCAAACAGACGATGAGACTGCCCTAAATATGGTTGAAAAATTTAATAATCCAATATTTACTAAAGATGATCTTAATAAGGAAAGTTATTATATCAAAAGTGGATATGGACAAAGCATTGTTGATGAGATTAATTATGAATCAAGAAAGAAATTTCCAACAAAAAGCTTTGCTGATTTAAACATCAAACTAGGTCCAACTGATATTATATCTTACGCCTATTTCTTAAAGGAAGTTAAGTATAAAACTGTTTTTGAAAAAAAAGATCTTTATTTTAAAGATCAAAAAGTAAAAGGGTTTTATGCTCAAGAAAATGATCAGAAAAAAAATATCAAAATCATTGATTACAGTAGCGATGACAAGTTTATCATTAGCTTAAAACTTAAAAATGACGAGGATCAACTAATCTTAGCAAAAGGTTATGATATGGAAAGTCCTCTTACTGTTGTTAATAAGTTAAAGCAAAGTGATATGGAAAATCTCACTACTCTTGATGATTCTGATAATTTTGAAGCTCCTAATTTATACCTTGATCATCATAGAGATTATGTTGAATTGACCAATAGATATTTAGCAAACAAAGGGTTTGAAGAATATTTTATTGCTCAAATGATGGAAAATATAAAGTTCACGATGAATGAAAAAGGAGCTAAAGCAGAAAATGAAGCAGTGATAATGATGACTCAAAGTATGAAGATTGATTCTGAGAAACCAAAGAATTTTATTTTGGATAAACCTTATTGGGTTATTATGAAAAGAAAAAATTCAAAAAATCCATATTTTATTCTTGGAGTCAATAATGTAGAGTTGATGAAAAAAACAAATTAAAGAATAAAAGTCTTGGCTAAGAAACCAAGACTTTTTTATTTCCCTTGACAAAAATCAAAATATATCATATAATATATTATTAATATGATAAGATATTATATATGAAAATAGTAATAATAGGACAAAAAGGAATTCCAGCTAAAGGAGGTGGAGTTGAAAAACATGTAGAAAACTTAGCAGTTAATTTAGTTAAAGCTGGTGAGAATGTTTTAGTATATAATAGAATTAATTATAGACCTGAAAAATTGAAAGATTATAAAGGAGTACAAATTATTAATTTACCAACAATAGGTAGTAAACATTTAGATGCTATTGTTCATACATTTTTATCAATTATTCATTTAAGTACTCAAAAAATTGATATAATCCATTTACACTCTATTGGCCCTGCTCTGCTGGCAGGTTTAGTTAAATTAATTAAACCTAAAACAAAACTTGTTTTTACTTTTCATTGCCAAGATTATTATCATCAAAAATGGAATAAAGTAGCAAGAACTATGTTAAAATTTGGTGAAAAAATGGGCCATAAATATGCTGACGAGGTAATTGCTGTATCAAAAAGTTTAAGAAGTTATAGTTATAGAAGATATAATAGAGATGTTACTTATATTCCTAATGCAGTAGAAAAAGCTAATATTATTCCTGCTAATATAATTAAAGAAAAATGGGGTTTAGAAAAAAATAATTATATAGTTAGTGTTTCTAGGTTAGTTAGACATAAAGGAATACATTATTTAATTGAAGCTTATAAGAAATTAAATACTGATAAGAACTTAGTTATTGTGGGTTCTAGCTCACATACTGATGATTATGTAAAATATTTGCACAACTTAGCCAAAGATAATAAAAATATAATCTTTACCGGACTTCAGAGTGGAGATGTATTAAATGAGTTGTTTTCCAACGCTTACGTATTTATACAGCCATCAGAAGAAGAAGGTTTGTCTATTAGTCTACTCGAAGCTCTTAGTTTTAAATTACCAATTATTGCTTCAAACATTCCTGCTAATGCGGAAGTTTTAGGTGATACTAATATATTATTTGAAAATAAAAATGTAGATAGTTTAAAAAATAAAATGAAAGAATTAATTAATGATTCTGACTTAGCCTTAAGATCAAGTGAAAAAGGTAAAGAAAGAGTAGAAAAATATTTTAATTGGCCTAAGGTAAGTCATGATATTATTGATGTATATAAGAAGACATTGCTTTAATCTCTAAAAAAATAAAAAATATAGTATATTTATTCTCACGCTTCAGTGAGTTTTTTTATATAAAAAACCCCATCTTTATTAGACGGGGTTATTTTTTTTTAATTGATGTTTTTAATTATTAAATAAATTAAAGACATCTATTCCTAAGCTTAATTCTACAAAACTTTTCTTTTCTATATTGGGATCAAATCTGTAGGTAACAGAAAGATCGACAATATTTACAAACCATTTACTAAATAAATCAGCTCCTAGTCCAACTTCTAAGAAATTGTGCCAGGTGTTACCGGTATAACCTAAAATTATTTTAGGAGCAAGGTTTAACTCATCTTTGATGTAAAAGTTATATACACTTTCCTCAAGTTTGATACGAAAATTTTCATTTTTGAAACTTGAATCAATGTTGTAACTTATATCAACAAAAACCTTGTGACGGAAAAAGAATTCTGAATATTCATCCAGAACATGACTATACATTGTCATATCAATGAAGTTTTTAGATTTTCTTTCTATTTCTTCACTTTTATCCCAGTTTACATGCCATGATTTTTTATAGCCTAAACTGACATTATTGTACACATCATAACCTAGCCAGTAATTAGGGATAAAGCCAAATGATAAACCGCCTCCAAAGCTGTTTATCTTTTCCATGTTTGAACCACTATAGATTCCATACCAATAATTATATTTGGCATACATTCCTAAAGCCGTGCTGCCTATATAATTTTGTATAGGTTTGTAGTCAAAATAACCATAATAATAATGACCACGGTCATATTTATTATTATACATTTGACCTACACCACCAATAAGTAATGGTTTGATTTCCTGAGCACTTACACTTATAGTGCAAAAAAGTGCTAATAATATGATTATTTTTTTCATGATTATATATTTTTTGTTTTAATGATCAATTTATTTAATAGGTAAATATAACATAGTTAAAAAATAAAGTCAAGGTAAATAGATTAAAAACACTTGACAAAGATAAAATAGTTTGTTAGTATTATATATTAATCAAATTTATAATATATAAATATGTATAATATGAAAAAAAGAATTATCAGCACTATAGGCATCCTTTCTCTTTTAGGAGCGATATTAGTTTTTCAAGCTGCTGAAACTAAAAATGTAGATTATTATTCAGGTGATGCAATTTATCATAATAATAGTCTATATATAACAACTGCTAACTCAGGATCTCTTGAGGTCTTTAAGTTATCTAATAATAAATTAGATAGAATTGATAGTGTTAAAGCTATTAATGATCGTTTTAATACTAAGGAAGACTTTAATGACTCTAGTTTCAAAGTAATTAGAGGCAATCTTTATGTCTATGGTGTTAGTAAATATAGTTTATATCGTTATGAGGTAAATACTGATAATCTTAGTTTAGATCGCAAACTTAAAAATAATATTTGGGAATGGTATAATCGTGTAGATGTTTTTGGTGATTATTTAGTAACTATTAGTCCTAAAGGAGTTAAGGAGTGGAATAATGATATGCAAGTTGTAAACGCTTATGATGTTATAAATAGTCGCTCTTATAATGTAGACTCTGCTGATAGTAAGCATTATATTTTTAATCAAACAGAGTCAAAAATCAAAGTTTACAATAAAAAAATAAGGTCATATATTAGTGAACTTACTTTGAACTACAAGAAGGATGAAAATAGACAAGTTTATTTTGATAGTGAAAATGATAAAATATTTGCTGTTGATGATTTTTATACCAAGAAATTTAATTTATCTGGAGAGCTTGAAGGAAGTTTTCGTCATTTAGATTATACTGGTTATGATGTTAAATCAAGTGCTAATGGTTATATTTATTTCAGTAATGGGGTTGGTATAGTTAAATTAAGAGCTAGTGATATGTCTGAAGTAGATTATACTTATACAACCCACCTTGGAGAGCCAGGTGGTTGGGCTATGGGACTTGAGGTTGTAAATACTAGTAGTGGTGATAATGTGGTTTTATTTAATAATTCTAATATATTAATTTTAGATGCTAATTTAAATAAAATTACTTCAGTTAAAGCTGGAGTGAATGATAAACCAGAAATTGTAGAAGATTTATTTTTAAGATTAGATAGAAATAGTGCTGCAAGTAATTCTAAAATTCAAATTTCTGGTGGTGGATTTGCAGCTAATGAAAAATTAGAAATAAAATTTAAAAAAGATAAATATTCAGTTAAAGCTAATAATCTAGGTAGATTTGAAAATATAATTACTGTTCCTGAAACTAGAAAACCTGAGAAAAGTGATATTAGAGTTGAGGGTCAAGAAAGCGGACTTCATTATAGTATTAGTTTTAATATCGAGTAATAAATTAAATTGAATAATAAATTGAAATAAAAAACAATTAAATCTATTATAAAAAGAAACACCAATTAAGGTGTTTCTTTTATTTATATTAATCTTTTCTTATTAATTATATTTTATCTTTAGCTACTTATTATTTATTAGCTAATATTTTGTGGTATAAATTAATTAAATCAATAATAGTTTTACTTAGCTTATATTTCTTAGAACTTTCAAGGGCCTTATTTGCCATTTTCATATAATCTATTTTATCTATTTGAATCATTTTCTCTTTTAATTCTTTAATATCTTCTGCTTCATATACAAAACCATTTTCTCTATCTTTGATAATTTCAGGCATACCACCACTATTTGCTACTATTGCGGGTTTACCCATAGCAATAGTTTCTAGTAAGGCAAAGGGGAAATTTTCAGGCCAAATAGATGGTATTACTACCGCCTTAGCTTCTTTAATAATTTCCTTTAATTCTTTCTCTTGTTTTTTTCCTAAAAACTCAACTCTATCATCTAGTTTTAATTTAGATACTAAATCTTCAAGTTCTTTTTTATATGGCCCATTACCAGCTATTTTAAGTTTAGAATTATCATTAATTTCGCTAAGTGCAAAGAGTAAATTTTGTATTCCCTTTTCTACAGCTAATCTACCAAAGTAAAACCAATAATTACCTTTAGTTTGAGCTGTCTCACTTACTTCATAATCTTTAATATGATTATTTATTACTTCAATATTATTGCTTTTAAGTACAAACATTTTAGCTTTTTCTTTCATAAATATACTAGGAGCTATAAACATATCCACATTTTTGTTGTATATATTTAATATATAATGATGAACAAAATACTCTAAACTAACTAAAAAGCTTTGTATATATGAATTTTTAAAACATTTATTAAAAAAACATTTATAAAATTTACTACCACAATGATCCCAATTATTTTTACCGTGGCTGTAGATATTATAATTAGGTGAAATTAGTTTATAGTCTTGTAAATGCAAGATAAGAGGTATTTTCTTTCTTTTGGCTACATCAAATATTGATGGTGATATGTGATGATAAATATTGTGAGCATGAATAATATCAGGTTTAAATTCCTCAACTAATTTTTTAAATTTCCTTTTTGCTTCTAGAGAGTATATAATTCTTCCTGGTAATTTTAATTTATCTTTGAAAGATAGATTATGAAAATCTAATTTAGATACAAAATATTTACTCCATTTACTTTCAATATTTTTTTCATCATGCATAGCAAAGTAAGCGATTTCGTGTCCTTGTTTTTTTAATTCATCAGAAATATCAAGATAATACTTCTCTGCTCCAGCTCTAAAATAATGATATTTGTTAACTTGTAATATTTTCATATTAATATTTAATTATATATTTTTTATCTGTATTTAAAGTATCTGACCATTTAATTGTATTTTCCTCTTTATTATAATCAGCACTAAAACTAGGTGAAAAAGATATGATTTCTTGATCACTTTCTATTTTGATATTAGTATTCCAGTTGGTTCCAGGTTGTTTCTGTAAGTATAAATTATAGTTGTTGCTATCTATGTTATTATTATAATAAATATTTATTTCTTTTTCAGAATTTAAATTAACAGTAAAATAACCAGCTACTACCATTTTATTTAAATTATCATCTTTATATATCTTCAAACTATCATTAGTAAAACCTTCAGTTCTTATATTTGTAGAATTTATTGGTAGATAAACTCTAGTATAACTATGGTATTTACTTGTTCGCCAATTAATTTCTGTTCCTAAATGCTTATAGTTTAAATTTAAATGAGATTCGTAGTTGTCTTTTATATTTAAATTATAATTTAATTTTCTAGATATTAAAGCATCAGTTTTCAAAGCTGCCATATTAGCATCTACTACCATAATATAATCATCAACATTTTTTTGTAGTTTTCCAGCCCAATTCATGCTTTCAATAATTTCTTGACTGTAGCGATCTTGTGCATATAATAAAACATTTTTTTTCTCGGCCTCATCAATAAGGGTGTAAAATACATTTGGCCAATCTGACATTTTTAAATTTAAAAGTCTAGTTTCAATTTCTTTTAATATATATGATATAGCGCTTTTTCTTTCCCAAGAAGAAATACCTTGTTTAATGTAATCAATTTCCACTTGTTTTTGTAATTGTGCTTGAAAGTTTTGTGAATTATATATTTTACCTTCGTGTTCAATTGGTCCAATTATATCTAAAAGTGCCTCTACTAAATCAGGAGTAATACCAATGATATAATCAAAATCTTCATTGAAAGGTTTTTCTTTGTCTTCTGGCCAAGCTTCAATTATTTTATTATATACATAATTAAGATTTCTTGCAGATATTTGCCAATCTGGAGACCAATTAGCATCTCTAAAAAACATCTTTTCAGTTTTAATATATTTATTTAAAACAGGGTTTGCCTTTGTATCTAAGGTATTTCTAACGGGCATATCTAAATGGTAGCTGTCACCTGTAGTGATAGTTTTAAATTTAGCATTATCAGCCTGCATAATTGCATATGAGCCTATAAATCCTCCACTTGGTCTTAATTCATCATTGTTTTGAAAAATAAATAAATAATTAGTTTTTTCAGGAAAGCCTAGCAAATCTGGCATAGCAGTTATAAGTGGCATAGCTTTATCAATATAAACCCAAGAGTCTAATAGATCTTCTCTAATAGTATTAAATTTAGGCTTGAAAGGACTAAGCCAGCCTTTAAACTCTAAACCCTTTATTTTATGTATAGCTAAGCTTAAATTAGCTTGTAAGCCATTAATTTCTGGAATTGCCTGTTGCAGTTTAAGGAATTTATCTTGTTTATCTAAATAATTAGCATTTAATTCATCTGAGTAGATATCAGCAAAAATATCAGAGCTTTTTCCAATAGTTTGAGAAAGAATTACCGTAAGCTTTAAAATTTCTTCTAATTGATCAAGCTCTTGATATTGATTGTATAAAAAGTTTATTTTTTTAGATTTTAAAACTTCAAATTCATCTAAAGCTTCTTGACTATACTCTTCAGCTATCATAGCTTTATCTTGAGCTTTGGAAAAATCTTTGGTTTTAAAATTATAAACCGCTAATTCTAAGTTTTCTTTAGCTTTCCAAGTATTTTGTACCACTTCTCTAGCTTGCACTGCTAATGTTAAAAAGAAAATAATGATAATTACAAATAACAAAACTAGGCCATAAAAAAAGTATTGCCAAGTTGATTTATTATTAGAAAGGTTATTATCCATATTTGTTTTCAGGACTCAAATCATTAATTAAGGTAATTTTCTTACATTGCATAATATCGTATACAAAAATATCAGTTATTTCTTGCCTATAATTAAATTCTTTTAAATCCATAATAGAATAATTAATTTCTTTACCAATTTCTTTTTGTAAATCAGAAATAGTTTTTTCTAATTTTTTTCTATTTACCCTGCCTACAATAAAGATATCAATAGGAAAATCTTGATTAACAAAAATACCTGTTAAAGCAAGGTATTTTGGTTGTGAAATTTTCTGCAAAGATTTAATAAAGTTTTTTCCAGCTAAAATTTGTGATTTAGTAATTAAAGCTTTGATTTCATTATAGAGTACAAAATTTTTGTTCAAGCGATAATATTTTTTTTCTTGTTTTGTAGTTTCTTTTTTAAGTTCCTTTTTTTCCATTAATTTTGCTTTTTCTAACCTATTTTCTTCACCTGACTTTGAATTTATGTTATTATTTAGTAGGTAATCATCAATTTGGTAGCTTGCTGGTTCAGCTAAAAGCAAGCCAAATTTTTCTAAATTTTCTAGTTCTCTCCTAACGGAATTAACTTGTAGTCCTAAATCTCGGGCAATTTGTCTAATATAATATTTTTCTTCACCGTTAAGTAAGAAAAGCTTTAATATTTTTACTCTTGCATTTGAACCCAATAAATGACTTAACATAATAAATTGTTTATTTATTTACCTTTTTATAGTATAATATACTATAGTAAAAGTCAAAGAATTTTATATCTAATAAATACTTAGTTATGCCTAACAAAATCGCTGGTTTTACACTAAATAATTCACCAAAAAACATAAACAGTGAGTTTTATATTGCTCAACCTGATGGTGTTAAAGAAAGTCTAGGTGGTAAAATATTTATGTTAATTCAATCTGATGCTAAAAAAAGCGACTTGATTGAGTTAGCAGATTTTTTAGTGTCAGCGCTTGATAAATATTATTATAATGATGAAAAGATCTTACTTAGAGAAAAGCTAGATAATTTAAAGGTTGAAAATATCTTTGAAGCCATGTTGTCTAAACTTAATCTTGAACTTAGTAATTTCTTGAAAAATAATAAAAATAAAGTTGATTTAAATACATTATCTTTAAGCATCGGTGTTGCTTATAATAATGAAATATATTTTTCTCAATTAGGAAATAATAAAGCTTTTGTTATCTATAAAAAAGAGGATAATTACGAAACTCTTAAATTAACTGCAGATGATGAAGATGAAAACAGTGAAAATAATACTAAAGTACAACTGGATAAATTTTTTAGTAATGTAATTAGTGGTGAAATTCCTGCTGGATCTTTTTTTGTTATAAGTAACGAAACTTTGTCAGAATATATCTCCAGTGAAACCTTTAAAGATATTATCACTAACCTACCTCCCTTAGGAGCAGCTGAACAGATAAAAAATAAATTAAAGGAAATTAATGCTAGAGTTCCTTTTTCAGGTATTATTATTAAAAACACTTACGGCCAGACAGAAAGTGATGCTTATATTAAATCAGAAATGGAAGCTTCTTTAAACTTAAAACAGACTGAGGAGAAAACAGCTAAGATACTTTCAACAGCTGGTTTAGTTAATAAAGATAAATTAAAAGAACACTATAAAAAAGTAAAGAAGTTTTTAAAGCCGAAAATAAAAGCAAAAAATGTACATTTAGCTAAAAATAATGATAGAAGTATTGAAGAAAATAAAAACATTGAAGAAAAAGGAAATAAAGATAAGTTTAAAGCAAATAAACAAAAGATATTGTTAAAAGATAAGATTATCATGAAGAAAAAACCAGGTATAATAGCTTTTATTAAGAAAATACCTCTTTTACTTCCCTCTTTAAATAAAAATTCATTTCCTACAGTAAAGAAAGCTAATAAATCATCTAAAATACTTAATTTCAAAAGACGAGAAAAAATGATAATTAGTGGAATTGCAGTTTTAATAGTTGTTTTAGTGACTAGCATCTTGATAAGTAATCATCAAAAAAAATTAGAAGAAGAGCGACTTGCTTATCAAGAAGAAATTAATAATATTGAAAAAAATCAAAATCAAATTGAATCGTATTTATTATATGGTAATGAAAAATCTGCTTTAGAGCTTTTAAAAAAAACAGAAAATTCAATAAATAATTTACCTAAAGAAAAAGAAGAAAGATTAAAAAACTTTCAAGAATTTAAAAAAGTTTTAGAAAAACAATATCAAGATTTAAGACATGTAGTAGAAATGGATGCAGAAAAATTGTTAGATTTACCAAACAATGAAGTAGCTAGTAATATAAGCTTGGTAGATAATAATTTATACTTGCCAGCTAAAAATGTAGACAATCTATATCAAATTAATACAGACTCAAATAATATAAATACTATTGAATTTGGATATGATAGTGAAAATCTAAAATACCCTGCTCTTGATAACTTTAATAATTTATATTATTCATATGATAATAATAAAGTTTTACAAATACTTTTACCAGAGCAAGAGGTAAATACTTTTGATTTAGAAATCTCTAATGAAAATGCAGAAATCACAGCTTTAGAGGGATATGGTACTAGATTTTATGTTTTGGATAATAATAATTCTCAGGTTTATAGATATAACAATAATACATCAAATTTAAGTTTTGATACTAATTGGGTAAATAATCCTAGTGAACTAAATAATCCTGTTGATATAGAAATTGATGTTTCAATATATTTCTTAGAAAAAGATGGTGATATATTAAAGTTTAGTTCTGGTGAAAAAGAAAGTTTTTCAACAGACATAGTTGATCCTAAAATTAATGATGCTTCAAAATTATTCTTTACTGATAATTTTGTATATATTATTGAAAATGATATGAATAGAGTTATACAGTATCAATTTACTGATTCTAGTAATGAAGCTTTAAATTTTAAAAATCAATATTATTTTAATAATATTGATAATATTTCTGATATTATAGTCAACAATAATGACTTAGCCTATATATTACAAGGAAGTGAGGTTTATACAGTAGATTTAAGTAGTTTAGAATAAGTAATAAGAAATTAATATAATAAATAAAAAGACTGCTTTAAGATTTAGCAGTCTTTATTTTATAATTAAATTAATTACTTTTGATAAAGTATAATACATGACCCATAGTATCCCTTTAAAAAAGAAATATTAAGAGATCTTGTATAAGGATTTGCACGTATTGTAATGCTGTGGGATACAGAAATTACATCCACTCCTCTTTCATTAGAAATTTTTTGTATAAATTCCTCAATTTCTTCTAGTACTTTTTCATAATCAATATCAAGCACTGAAAAAGATTCCATTTTTACACTCATATCAATAGATTTAGTTATACAAATATTTAATTTTAAAGAATATATTATACTAACAAATAAAATATTTAGAGTCAATATTGTATTTATATTAACAATAAATAGTGTTGTAAATTAATATTATAAACTAATATAATATATATAAAAAAAGAAAGGGTTTTAAACCCCTTCTCTTTTTATCCTAACTCTTTTATTATTCTTATTTTAGAGTTACTTTTCCACCAGCTTCTTCAATTTGAGCTTTTATTTCATCAGCTTCTTCTTTCTTAGCAGCTTCCTTAATAACCTTTGGAGCGCCATCAACTAAATCTTTAGCATCTTTTAACCCCATTTCTGTAATTACTCTAACTGCTTTAATAACTGCAATTTTATTAGAACCAGCATCGCTAAGCTCTACATCAAATTCAGTTTTTTCTTCTTTTTCTTCTTCAGCGTCTCTTGCACCTCCACCTTGCATCATCATTTGTGGAGCAGCAGCAGAAACACCAAATTTCTCTTCAAGAATTTTAACAAATTCTGCTAAATCAAGCACAGTCATTTGCTCGATTTCTGAAACTAATTTTTGAAATTTTTCAGGAACTTCAACTTCTTTAGTTTCTTCTTTTTTTTCTTCAGTATTTTCAGGAGCTTCAGCTTGTGTTTGCTCCTCTTTTTTTTCTTCAGCCATAATTTTAAATAATTATGTTTTTAATATTTTATAAATAATTAAAAACAATAAATTTATTAGTAATTAACTTTTTGCCTCTTTTACTGCATTTAAGGCATACACTAATTTACGTAAATTTCCTGCAAGGACATTAGCGAATCCTGATACAGGAGCATTCAAAGAACCAACCATTTTAGCGTAAAGTTCTTCTCTGCTAGGAATCTTAGCAAGGTTGCTTACTTCTTCAGAACTTAGAAATTTATTTTTTAAGATACCACCCATAAAGATTAATTTTTCTTCATTATCTTTACGGAAGTTATCCAATGCTTTAACAGCACCAACCTCATCATCATAAGAAAAAATAGTTGCTAATTTACCTTCAAAGTTTTTAACATCAAGATCTTTTATATTTTGATCTTTTAATGCTAAATCTAATAAAGATTTTTTAGCTACATAGTATTCCCCACCTTCTTCTCTAAGTTTTGCTCTCAAGTTTTGATTGTCTTGTACACCTAGAGCATTAAAACTGGTAAAGACGATAGATTTACTACGACTAATTTTATCTCCTAATGTTTTTAAGATTTCCTGTTTTTGCTCTTTTGATTTAGCCATAAACAAAAAACTGTGTTTTACCACAGTCACTAAAAAGAATTATGTAAATTCTTTTTACCTCGGCAAGTCTTACATGTTGCTTGCTGTCTGTGGCAAAACTTATAAATTAATTTGTATTATTATTATATCATCAAATTTTATTTTGTCAACAAATTGTTATTATATTAAAAATATATTACAATATAGATATATTAATATTATCTTAAAAAATATGCACTACAAAAAAGATAAAACTATTGCCATTATTTTAGCTTTGATTTTCGGTGCTTTTGGTATACATAAGTTTTATTTAGGAAAAATTAAAGCAGGAGTTTTATATCTATTATTTTCTTGGACTTTTGTACCTCTTTTATTAGCACTATTTGATCTAATTATCCTACTAACTTACAGCAAACAAAAATTTAATAAAAAATATAATTAAATTTATTTATATTTTTATTAATTATATTGAATATTGCTTATATTTTTCATATTCAATTTTTAATGTATCTAAATTTAAAGTATCTTTAAGTTTATAGTCTCCAACTCTAGTTCTCTCTAAATTGCTTAAATAAGCCCCTACAGCTAAATTAAGGCCTAAATCATGTGCAAGTGATCGAATATACACTCCAGAGCCACAATGTACTCTAATTTTTAAATATGGCCATTTATAAGTTAAAATTTCTATACTATATATAACTACTTCCCTTTTTTTTAATTTAAAATCTTCTCCTTTTCTGGATAATTTGTAGGCACTTTGGCCATTTATTTTTAAAGCGCTGTATTTTGGTGGCATTTGCTTAATTTTACCAATGAAGTTTCTTAATTCTTTTTTAATTATATTTAGATTAAAGCTTTTTGGCTCTTTTTTGTGTTTTATTTCCTTTTCCCCTTCTTCATCCATAGTAGTGCTTAGTTCTCCAAACTTTATTTCAGCAATATATTCCTTATCCTTTTTAATTAAAGAGTTTAGTTGTTTAGTTGCAACCCTGCCTATACCTATAACTAAAATACCACTAGCTAAAGGATCTAGTGTTCCAGCATGACCAATTTTTTTAGTATTTAGCAGTGCCCTTATTCTATTTAAATACTGATTAGAGCTTGGTCCTTTAGGTTTATATACTGCAAGAGGTTTATCCATATAAAATAAGTATATTAAATATATATTTAATGGTCAATTATATTATATGATATTATTAATTAAATCTTTCTTGTTCTTTTTGTTTATTAATATTAAAATATACTTGTATGAATATTAATCTCTCAAAAAAACAGCTTTTCACTTTAGTCTTCCTTTTTTTTGTTATCATTGGCTTAGCAATATATAGCAATTCTTTTAATAATGAATTTTTTTGGGATGATGATGATGTGATAGTAAATAATGTATATACTCATGATTTATCTCAATTACCTAAATATTTTAGTGAAAATTTAATTAGTGGAACTGGACAAAAGAGTAATTATTGGCGCCCCCTACTTTTAACGAGTTTTTCTATTGATTATCAAATATGGGGTTTTAATCCTTTGGGTTATCATTTAAATAATACTTTTTTTCATATATTATCCGCCTTCTTAGGTTTTATTTTATTTTATAAGTTAACTAATAAGCGTTTTTTATTATCTTTCCTACCCACCCTATTTTTTTTAATTCACCCACTTCAGACTGAGGCAGTGACTTATATGGCTGGTAGAGCTGATCCTTTATCAACAGTTTTTTCTTTAGCTGCTTTAGTTTTATATACATATTTCAGAGAAAGAAAAAAATATATATATTTATATTTAAGTTTAGCTCTTTTTATTTTAGGATTAATGGTTAAAGAACAGGTTATTTTCTTGCCAGCCCTGGTTTTATTAATTGAAACAATATTTTATTTATCTAGAAAAAATATTAAAAAAAGTATAATAAGTTTAACTCCATATTTCTTAATTTCTATTATTTATTTTATCTTAAGGATAACAGTTTCAAATTTTAATCAGCTTTTATCAGGAACAACATACAATAGTTTATATGATGGCAGTATATGGGTTCGTATATATACATTTTGTTTAGTAATTTGGAAATATTTTAAGTTTATATTTATACCTCAAAATCTACACATGGTTCCTGAAGTAAATATTATTACTAATTTTTTCTCTTGGCCAGTATTGGGATTGATTTTCTTTTTAATTTTAATATTTTATATTGCCTATAAAATATATAATGAAAATAAGTATTTTGCCTTTGGGTTTTTATGGTTTTTTATAATACTTGCACCAAGAACCAACATCATCTCTATTAACAGGCCTATGTATGAACATTGGCTTTATTTGCCAATTTTAGGTTTTTACTTAGCTTTGTTTTCTTTATTATTTTTTATTATAAATAAAATTAAAGATAGAAAAATGAAAAAATACATTTTTTATACATTTTTTATAATAGTTTTTTTATATATATCTTATTTATCTTATTTAACAATTGTAAGAAATAAGCTATGGCATGATCCAATAACTTTCTATGAATATAACTTAAAATATACTCCAAATAGTTTTATTCAACACAACAACTTAGGTATGGCTTTAGCTGATAAGGGTGAGCACGAGGAAGCTAATCAACACTATCAAAGAGCTTTATCTATAAATGATGATTACCCTCAAGTATACTCTAATTATGCCAATTCGCTCTTAGCTTTAAATAAATTAGAAGAAGCTAAAAGAAATTATTTAAAAGCAATAGATATAAGTCCTAAATTTTCAATTCCTTATCAAAAATTACTAATTATTTATACAAGACAAGATAAACAAGAAAAAATAAAGGAGTTATTTAATAGATTTAAAGATAATTTTAATTATACTAACTACTATTTAAATTTTAAATTATCTTATTACTTACAAACTAATCAAAACTCAAAAGCATTAAACCTAGCACAAGAATTAAATAAAATAGAACCAGATAATAGAGCTTTACAACAATTAATTTTTCAGCTTAAAGTAAATAATTTAAGTAGATAGTTTATTTTTATTTATATAACATTTTTTATATAGATTTAATAATTTTATCTATATATTTATTTTTAATTTGTCTGTATTTACTATAATCACCCTGAGCTTCATCAATAGCTCTTTTTTTAAAGTTTTGATATTCTAGCGCTAATTTTTTATTATTTAATAAATAATTTTTAAATAAAAGTGCTTTTTTATAAGCTTCACTATTTTTAAAAGTTAAATGCAGGTGAATTCTGATTTTATCATTATTTTTATCCTTATCTTTAACAAAAAAAACTCTTTCACCAAAGGATAATTTTTTAATATATTCATAGTTTAAATTGCTTAACTTATCTTTAATTATATTTATATCACTATTTCTACTTGCAATCATTATGTCAATAATTTCTTTACCACCTACATTTAAAATAGATGTACTACCTATATGAATAATTTCAGCATCTTTATTTAATATAGATTTTAAAACTTCTTTCTCATTAGAGAAAAAAACAGGATACTTGGTATTATATTTTTTATATT
>JAIPJO010000015.1 GCA_021734135.1 Patescibacteria group bacterium | reverse complement strand
TAATATACATTCACCACCCGCGCCGTTATCACATTGCGGAATACATTGAGAATGAAAACCTTCAGAGCAGAAATATAGTGAGAGATTAGGATCACCTAAAACACAATCTCCTCCTAACTCACATTGAGGAGCACATTCTTCACCTGAAGAACTACAAACATATGAATTCTCCTCCTGCTCTTCTTCATCTTCTTCAAGATTTCCAAAATATGGAATACATACTCCACCCTCGTCACATTGAATTACATCAGCAAAGTCATTATTATCAACTGGACTTACTATACAAGTATAACTAGGATTATTACTACAATAACCTATATTTTCACAATTTCCCTCATTTTCACTATCATCGCAACCATATGGTATACCAGCGTATGAATCTTTCTCTAAATCAGTGTTATCATCAAATTTCTTATTTTTAAAATATACATCTCCTTCATCTTCAAAATCTGATGACAAAATAGCTGAACCAAAAGGTTGATCTGGTCTGCTATACTTATAGTCATTTAAGAAATTATCATATGGATCAAAAAATATAGGTGTGCTAGTTGAGCTAGTTTCACTTCTAACTGACCAAGCTTTATTTGAACCGTCATTTTTAACAACTTGATCAAATTGATTACACCTTACACCATATTCCCGTAAAGGATTCATACTTTCATCTAAATAATCATATACCTTAAATAATGGGTCATTGTCATCAGAAACTTCACCATTACCATAAGGTATTTCATCAGGCTCTCTCTCGTCTTTTCTTGCATCAACTTCTTGCTCATTTATTGTTATTATATCATTATCAGGATTTTCAAATAAATGTTCAGGTACTATAAATTCAAAACCAGTATAAGAATACCAACTTTCACCGTTTAGAAATGTAATTTCATAATCATTGTCTGGCGCACAACCATTTTGGTCTGAGCTTGCTGGGTGAAAAGTATAAGTAACAGAACTACCAGATTGATAAATAGGACCATAATTTTCATCTAAAATTTCATAAGACTCCGGATTACTTTGACTACTACTTTTTATCTCAACTTCACCAACCCCTTTAGGAATTGCTAATAAATGAACACGAGTTTTTTTCTCGCCTCTATAAAAACACCCTCCAAAAGTTTCCCTAAAAAAGAGAAGATAAACATCATAATCTTTTTTTTGTTCCTCAGTTAAAGGATTAAAGAAATTAAAATTCTTTTGACTATATAAATTACCTCCTTCTTCAATTTTTTCCATTGAAAGAGCACACTGACCTTCAGTGTGACGACTTGCATTAATACAATATACTCCTGCATAATCTATAATAAAAGGTTTTCTTTTTTCAGCTAATACAAAATTACCATCAGCCTGTGAACAATAATATAAAGGTGTCTTACCTTGGTAACCACTATCTTTATTAGTGAAAGTACTAATAGTGTCAACTGGATACCACATTAAACAAATATCTGAGTTATATGGATCTTTTTGTATACAATAACCTTGCCAACCACTGGCAATAACATTTTCATTAGTACTAGTACAACTTAAGCTATCTTGTTTAGGATATAAACGACATGATTTAGAAACATAATCTTCAGGTTCATCATTTTCATTTACTTTCAAAACAGGTTCAATATTAATATCATCAATATAAACATATTTATTCTCATCACTTTCATTAGAAGCTATTTGTACTTTTATTCTATCAACATCTTCAGGTATAAATTTATATATTTTTCTCTCCCATTGATTTGTTCTATCTTCCCAAGTTACCAAAGTATTAAGCTCATCATTAGCATCTACCTCTAAAATACTAATTTCTGCTTTTTTACCAAAAGTTAAATTATTAGTATTAAGTAAATAATTTATATAATAATCCTGATCTCTTTCAATGCTAACCTCTGGAGATTTTACCTCCTTTGTAGCTTTACTCTTTAAAAAGGCTTTACCTTCTGCAGGATAAGAGGCGTTAAACTTTAAATCTGGATCTAAAGGATCTGGCTCATCTACTATATAAAAATCTTTATTCTCACCTTCACTTTCATTTTCCCAAATTGCTGAATCATTTTCATTTTCAAAATTGAAAGAACTAGATTGAGGTCTAATTCCATCTTCATGCATTTTACTAACAAAATAATTATTTAAAACACTATAACCACTAGAGTTTTTATCTCTGGCAGTATCAAAGGTATGTATTTCATCAGGAACAGGTAAGAAATTGCCACATTCACCATCTTTATCTAGGGCGTCACAATCAGCAACATTATAACAAACAGTATCACCGCTTTCATTGACATGTTTAGTCTGACAAGCTAACCATTTATCACAAACCCTATTTGGACTAACCTTTATTAAAGAGTTAGCATTATTATAATCACCTGACTCTGGGGTTTTTGTATTACTGATATAGCTGTCATAAGCGCTATAATCTAAATTATTTAATCCTCCATTATTATTTTGATCTCTTTGATTAAACAATATACACCCACCTTCTAAACTAACTTTACCATTACAAGTTTCAGTGTCTAAATTCTTAGCTAATTGATAATCAACAATTGCTTCTTTAAATATCATTTTAAAATCATTATTATCTTTATTTTCTAAATCATAATAATCAGTACCTCTATGCACAGTACAATTTTGAGTTGTAGGGCTCACTATCAACCTATAACGATTATCACCACTAGAATTTAAGGAAACGCTACTAGATTCGCCAAAATTATTCTCATAAGATAAACTCTTTACCACATCATCACAAACTAATCTAGGTATTGCATTTAATTTAATATTATTAGCAGCAAAAACATAAGCTTCATTAGCTATTAAATTAACATTTTGATAAGCATCAGAACTATCAATAGTCCACTTATCTCCAGCTGATTCATCATCATTTAAATCATTAAAATAAGGATTAATAAGCTCATTAACGGTATAATCACTAACTGGATCAATAAATTCAGTACAAGTAGAAGAATTACTATCACAAAGACCAACCCAATTATTTGTAGGTTGCCTTATTTGATTACCTTCGCCACCAAAACCAATAGTTCTAAACGCGTCTGGAGCATTAACTGGACAATCAAAGTCTTCTTGTGGTGCTACACATTGATATATACAGTTACCATCTAAACATGAATTATTATTATCACAAGCATTATCATTGCTACATAAATTACCACTAATTGTACATCTACCTCCATTGCAATAATTTAATCTACAATCTTCATTAGAAGAACACTCACCATTTAAACCTTCACTTTCGAGTATTTGTGCAGGGATAACGCAATTATCTGAACTTTGACAAGGAGTTTCCTCTTCATCAGCAATATTATTACTATTAGCATCACATCTATTTAAATCTTTTTTATACCAAGCCCAATTATTATTATCTCCTTTTCTCCATTCACATAATTTATTTCCGGGATCTTTAAAATATACATTTTCACCAGTATCAGTTACATATGACTGACAATTAACACTAGTCTCAGAACAAAGTATAGTACCATATTTATCAGGATCATTTTTTACATAAACATCATCCATGACATTACTTTGACCATAACTGAGGCTTTCTCCTAAACGTTGACAAGATTTAGCTTCAGAACTACAGCTATTTTTAGGATTATATACAGCAAAAACATATTCATCAGCATTTACATTTATACAATCATCTTCATTTGCATCACAAGTGTCATTATTATTAGTATCATTATATAAAGCAGAATTATAATCTTTAGTATTAAAGGTATTAGCCATTAACTGACATCCTACTGCACTTTCTTGGCAAAGACTAGTAAATGATCTTAGATATTTAGTAGCTCCACTATTGTTACTATAGGCTGTACAACCTAAATTATAATCAGCTCCTTGATAATTATTTAAAGTATCATAATAACAAATCTCTGGTGTTTGCCAGGAATCTTCAATTAAATAATATCTATCAATTATTTCTCTAAGTATTATATTATCTAAGTAAAATGAGTTTTCAGATTCTATTACCAATTTTTCATCCATACTTAATCTATGATCAAGAGATTCCATACTTAATTCATATTGATGCCACTCATTATCACCTTGAAGGATAACAGAGCTATTATCATTTGAATCTATAGTTTCAAACTTAGTTTCAAGGCCACTATCATTTTTAAAATATATATCAAAATCTGTAGCAGTATCTACTTTAGCCATGAATTTTATACTATAAGCACTGCCTCTGTTTAAATTATATGAACCTATTTCAATCTCCGCTCTATCTTCACTGCAAAGCTCACTACCATCTCCTTGTTTATACCATAGAGAATGATCATTTCTACCTAAAGTCTCACTGCTAAGTTCAATGTCGTCACCACATCTTCCCTGCCAGTCTTGAAGAGAATTAGAAAAGTCAAAAGTTTTAACAATTTTTACATTATTACCTGAATTACCATTATATTCCCTACAACCACTAGCTTCTTGTGAACAAGGCTCTCCTTGTCCAGGTATAGCTTGATATATACAAGAATCATATTCACTAGACCAAACGCCACCATTTTCACAGTAATAACAAGTATTATTATTGCTTTCAAAATAACTTGCGTCTCCTAAAGCATTACAATCTTCAGCGCTGTTAATATTACTTTCTATATTTTTCTTGGCCATTCTATAAGGATGACAATCATTAGAACAAGTTATAGTTTTAGAATAGAGATGATAAGAAACATCACCATCAGTATTGTAAAACTGATAACAATCAGGATTATAATTAGGATTACTAATAGGTAAATTATATATTTCTTCATTACAAACACTACTATCATCTTCCACCACAGCTGGTTCATTAGTATTTTGATCTTTCTTTAAAGTGTATGATTCTAATTGATAACCACCCTGATTTGAACCTTGCCAAACATAAAAGGCTGCACAATCATTTTCACTGGGTTTAATACATTGTTTTAAAGAAGTA
Organism: Patescibacteria group bacterium; assembly: GCA_021734135.1. GTDB lineage: Bacteria > Patescibacteriota > Patescibacteriia > Patescibacteriales > UBA12465 > JAIPJO01. The sequence goes on along the minus strand of JAIPJO010000015.1, from coordinate 13,322 downwards.
TAATATTCTTTAGCTTCACCTCCTGACTCTAAAGCATCAAGGTTGGTAAATTCTGTACAACCTACATCTGTTGCTGAACAAGCGCTAGCTGTTTCAGGAATAAACTTAGCTCCTTGAGTAGAGTTAAAATAATCTTCTGCTCCAATATATAAATCATAATTATTACACTCACCTGGACAATAATCTTGTACTGATGTTTGAGCTACTACCTGATCATCCTTTTCTTCAATATTAGTATAAATCATACATCCAGCTTCATCAGCATCACAAAAACGACTAAAATTAGTAGTACAAATATCAGGGGCATCTTCTTTTAAACTAAAATCTAAATTACCTGAAAATGAATTTTCATAACAACTATCCCAAAGATATTCAGGTATCATCTTTTGATAGACAACATTATTATCACCATAATCACTATAGTTAGTACCTATATCACCTAGCTCTAATTTAACATTATCAATTAAACAAGTATCACTATTAATTTCTAAATCAACATCATTACCTAAATATTGATTAGCGGGATAAGTATATGACACTCTATAATACTGCCAATTTTCACTATCATCTAAAATATTAGGTCTTCCATTAATAAAGCCAAAATTATCTCCTTGTGAACAATCTTTAGCATAAAATGAAAAAGTATATGTTTTACCTGAAATATTATATTTTCCAGGCCCAACCTCAACATTAATATAACCACTAGTAAGACTTGAATCCAATGAGTTAGAACCTGCATAAGAATCATCATCAACTAAACAATTTCCACCACATGACCACAAACTTAAATTTGCATTAGTTTCTTCAAAGCCTCCATTTTTAATAAAGTTATGTCCATACCCTTCTTTTACTCTAATTAATTTATCACAACCTTCATCGCTTGAAGCACAAGATTCTACATTACTATTTAAATAAATAGGATTATACACTTTCCAATCTACTATATCCTTTTCTTCATTATAAGGACCATCAAGAGAATATAATTTACACCCAGCACTATCAGCATCACAACTAGCATAATCTATAGTATTTTCTAAATATGAAATTGTTTCTCCATTATTTGTATTTTTAAAAGTTTGACAAGTATTATATATAGGATCACAAGAATCTTGATTAAAATTCCAAGTTCTTTTTTCTTCAGTACAATAGCCATAAGCCTCACAAGTACCATCACTATTTTCCTTAATACAACTTTGCTCATCAGCACAATAGTCATCAGTACGAGTTACATATATATCACTAGCTATATCATTAGCTCCTTCAACTTCTTGACCTTCTGTTACTTCTTTATTAATAATATGACCAAAACCTTCTTTAGCACAATAATTAGCTGGAGCCTTTAAGACCCACCTTGGATCAACCAAACCTTTACACCATTCTGCTTCTTGAAATCCTTGACTAAAATTATTATAATCATCATCTTCACTAAAACATGAAACTAAATCTTCTAAAGTAGCTGCTTGATTTTCATTAGCCTTATAAATAGCCTCTTCCCAACCAGTAGGAACTATTCTATATTTTTTAAGTATTAAAACTGTACGATAAGTATAAGCTTCATTATATGAAAGCTCTTCATTTAAACCAGCAAATCTCCAATCTTTATGTAAATAACCTTCATTCATAGCCTCACCAACTGTTTTTTGCTCTGAAATAGCAGTGCTAAAATTATCATCAATTACACAATTATTAGGTGAAGGAGAAAAATCTTGTCCAGAAACAGATGTTTGTGGACAAGTGGTAAGCTCAGCTAAAATATCATAATCTGCTCTTTCATCAAATTTTGGTTTTAATATTTGTGTAAGTTTAGCTTGACCACTGTGATAAACAGTAGCAGGATCACTATCAGGATCTGCTAAATCATAAGGATCAAAATCACTTAAAGGATCTTGTTCATCTGGACTAAAAGCTATCTCCATTGCTCTTTCAAAACTCTTTATTGCTAATCTATTAACAAAAACTTGAGCTGCGCAAATAAAAGGATCGCCATCACAATTTGTCATATTTTCAGACATTCTTTTCTGTGCTTCTTCAAAATTTCTCTTACTTTGTCCTGGAACCTCTGTTTTTTGCCCTCCTGCTGTAGTTGGGTCCTTAAAACCATCTTCACCTATTTCTTTTTCTTCATCTTCTCTGGCTTGATTTTCAGTTTGTTGCATACCTTGAAATAAACTAACTGTAACACCTAAATCATTTGACTGGGGTTTAAAATAAGAAATAAATTTTCTAGTAAAATCATCACTAGTCATATCTTGAAACTTCTGTACTTCATCTTTCCATGATTTAACCATAGTACTAGCCTTACAACTTGGCTCTGGTGGTCTTTTTACATCCTTTAAACCCAAACCAATTGAAGCTGTGATGTTAAGATCAGGTTCACATAAATTCATGCTACCTAAATGATTAAGTTGATCTAAAAAATCACCTGCAGCCGCATCACCTATATCAGTTAAATAATCACCCATGTTTTTAGTAACAAATAAAGGTTTTTGCCCTGATGCTCCACTAACAATAGCATCAGCTGAATCATATGCTAATCTATTTAAAGTATTTCTTAATACATTATTTAATAAATTGGTTCCAACTTCACTAAATATCTTATCTTTCAAATTCTTTATCTTATCTAAAATATTTGTTGTTTTTTCTGGTACAGACTCCACAACAGCTGTTGGAGCTACAGCCTTAGTAATAGAAGCTCCACTTAAAAAGCTAAAAATAATAAAAAACAGCACAAAAAATGTTATAGCTGTTTTTTTAGATCTATTGTTAGTGTTAAACATATATTAAAATTATTTCTCTTTCTATTGTTGTTCTTGTTGTGTTAGGGTTTCTTGATATAATGCCATGAGCTCTTCATCGGAAAAAGACTCAACAAGGTCTTTTTCTACTCCACTTTCAATCATTAATGTTCTTAAATTATCAGCATCCATATCTCCGGATAAAGCCTCTTCTAATCTTTTCTCATCTTCTTCTGGAACAGAAATATTATCACTAATATTATTTAACTCTTCTTCAATATTTATATCTATACCAGAACTGTTTTCATTTACATCACAAGAACTACCTTCAGCACAGTTAGGATCAGTACCTGCTTCTATTTCTTCACTATCAGAAATACTGTCACTATCACTATCAGCTAAATAAGGTGAAGTGCCATAAATATTTAATTCCTCCCAATCACTTAAACCATCTTTATCTGTATCTTTATTTCTAAGCTCAGTATCACTTAAACAATCAGGTCCTGTACAAGTTCCTATATTATTAGAATTTTTCTTACTTAAAGTACTGTATTCACTTCCTAACTGAAAAGGCCCTTTAATATTTGCTTGCATCTGTAATGTCCAAAAAACTAAAATAGCTATAGTAAAAACACCAAGAATTATTAATTTGGTCTTTGGTTTATTAGCACCTGAATTATCAAAATTTCTATTAGCTGTCATTTGTTTTAACTAATCTAAAATTCTTTTTAATTATACCATAATTGACCTTAACTGAGCAAACAGCTTCCCCCAATCATCTAGACTTAAATCTTGAGCTCTAATATTTATATCAATATTTACAGACTCCATTTTATTTTGTATAAGTTCATTCTCTACACGTAATGCTCCAGCTAAATTATTTACCAACTTCTTTCTTTTAGCGCTAAAACCAAACTTGAGTAGTCTAAAAAAAACTTTTTGTTCTTGTTTAGATAAGTTGATATCACTTTCTTTTTTTGTTTGTAAATGCAATATTGCACTATCAACCTTAGGTTGAGGCCAAAAATTATCTTTTATAACAGTATCGATATATTTTGCTTGGCTATAATACTGAACTGAAAGAGAAAGCAAACTATGCTTACCAGGTTCTGCCACAATTCTTTCAACTACTTCTTTTTGCAACATTAAAGTTAAGGACTTTGGCTTGTTTTCTGTAGTTAAAAACTTTCTTAAAAAGACTGAACTAATGTTATATGGTAAGTTAGCTACTATCTTATAATCTTCTTTTAAATTACTAGGATTAAAATCTAAAATATTTTCATTAATTATTTCTATATTATCAATACTATGGGCATTTAAAGCCAAATCTAAAACTTTAGCTATATTTTTATCAAGCTCCACAGCTATTACTTTCTTAGCACTCTTTAAGAGCTCAGCACTAAGAAAACCTAAACCTGGACCAACTTCAAGTACTAAATCATTATCATTAATATCAGCACTGGCTACAATTTTTTTATACACCTGCGAAGATATTAAAAAACTTTGCCCCATATTACTTTGAGGCTTAATGTCATAGATACGACAAATTTCTTGAGTTTTTTTAAGTAAATCATTCATATATAAAAAATATATCTATGCTTGAAAAATATATAAAAATATATTTTATATTCTTGTTAATTTAGCTCTTTCTATTTCTTGAGAATCAGTCATAAAATTCATTGCTAAAACCGCTAGAGCTGCACAAATAAAAGTCCATTGAATTGAAAGATATGGAACTAATAAGATAATAACAATAGACATGGTAATTCTACCTACTTGAATTGCCATTTCTCTAAGCACTGTGTACTCATCAACATAATGCCCTTGATCAGCTGCATTTTCATAATTAATAGCATCAAAAGAAGTACGAGAAAAAATATTAGCAATATTATGATAAGCAGAGGTGATAAATATTTGAAAAGCTGAAGCAATAAATATTTTAATAACCCACCCAATAGCATATAAAATAGTGCCATATTTTAACATTTTTTTTCTATTAACTTTATCAGTATAATTACCTACAATAAGTTGTACAGCAACAGTAACTACTACTACTAAAGATGAGATAATACCTACTTGCAAATAATTACCATTTAAAAGCTCCCACATAAATATAGGCCATATAACCATTCTTACCCCTGACTCTGCTCCATCAGCGCTATAGGCAATCATTAATTTTCTTCTAGCCTTAGAAGTAAATTCTTTCCAAGTTTTTTTATAAGTCCAAGAGAACTTTTCATCTACTTTAGGCAAGGCAGAAAATGGGATTAAAGCAATAAGATAGACAATTATTGCTACTACAAACAAAAAGGAATAATTAAATTCCATAAGCAACCAACCAGCAGCTAGTGGCATTAAAGCTCCTAAAATTACTTGCGTAACTGCCATTAAACCAACTTGCTTGCCTCTATCTTTTTTGCTAGTAAATTTAGTTATATCAGTATGAAGTGGTGCCCAATAAGTTAAGCGGTTTAGTGTTAAAATTAAAATTATAGTTAATATAATAGTAAAAAGCCAAGCCTCTGGGACAAACTCCCCTGATATAACCTCCATACTATTAGTATATTTTTCTAAAATGAAGAAACCTACATAATACAGCGAACCAAAAATAACTCCCAGTCTAATAGAATTTTTAAGTCCTATTCTATTCATAAATACTTTAGGAGCAAAAGGTAGTGATATTAAATATAAAACATCTTTTAAAATATAATAAAATAAAACCCAGACAATGTTAAAACCAAACACTTGATACAAAAAAATAGGCATAAAAAGCCCTAGTAACTGGCTTGCTACTGTTAAAGTCATGCGCCCTGAATAAATTGCAATAAAACCAGCTGACAATTTATCAGAAAAGTATTTCATCTTTTTCATAAATGTTATTAAATTAAGAGAATAAGTTAAACTACAAAATTAATTAACTTATCTTGTATATAAATAATTTTCTTCATTTCTTTATCTTCTAACCATTTGCTAACGTTATCATGATCTTTTGCTATTTTAATTAGATCCTCTTTACTAATTCCGCTTTCTAACTCTAAACTAGCTCTAAACTTTCCGTTCACCTGTACTACTATTTTCACTTTTTGCTCTTTTAATAATTTCTCATCAAAAGCTGGCCAAGACTGCTCTTCTAGTCTTCCTTCTGCTTCTATTTTCTCCCACATTTCAGAACTTAAATGTGGAGCTAAAGGAAAAATAATGATTAGTATCTTTTTAATATCTACAAAACTAAAGAAATGATATTTATCCTTCATCTTTAATTCATTGAAAAGTATCATCAATGCTGAGACAGCAGTGTTAAATTTAAAATCTTTAATATCACTGGAAAGTTTAGCTATAGTTTTATTTAAAACTACTTCTGCTTTATCATTAATTATACTTTCTTGTTTTCCTTCTTTTATATAAACACTAAAATAGTCAAAGACTTTTTCTAAAAACTTTCTTACCCCAATCAAACCATTAGTATTCCAAGGTATAGTTTCACTAAAAGGACCAATAAACATTTCATATATTCTTAAAGTATCTGCCCCATGTTCATTTACAACATCATCAGGATTTATAGTATTACCAAAAGATTTACTCATTTTTCTACCATCTTCTGCCAGTATCATACCATGAGAAATTCTTTTTTGATATGGCTCTGAAGTGGGCACTACCTTGATGTCATATAAAAACTTATTCCAAAAACGAGAATAAAGTAAATGTAAGGTAGTGTGTTCCATACCTCCATTATATAAATCAACTGGTAACCAATATTTCATCTTATCTTTATCTGCTAAAACTTTATCATTTTTAGGATCTATATATCTAAGCCAATACCAACTAGAACCCGCCCAATTAGGCATAGTATCGGTTTCTCTTTTAGCTTTAGCTCCACATTTAGGACAGGTAGTATTAACAAACTCAGAAATATCAGCTAGTGGTGATTCCCCAGTGTCAGTGGGCTCATATTTTTCTACTTTTGGTAATTCTAAAGGTAAGTCCTCTTCAGGTACTGGCACAGTCCCACAATTATCACAATAAATAATAGGAATTGGTTCTCCCCAATAATGTTGTCTAGAAAATACCCAATCACGTAATTTATAATTAACAGTCTTTTCACCTAATTTTTTATCTTCTAAAAATTTAATTATTTCTTCTTGAGCTTTCTTAACACTTAAACCATTTAAGAAGTCTGAATTAATTAGTTCATCTTTTTCTTCATCAATAACAGTTTTAATATCAAGATTATATTTCTTAGCAAACTCATTATCCCTACTATCATGTGCTGGCACAGCCATAATTGCTCCTGAACCATATGACATTAAAACATAATCAGCAATCCAAACAGGCACCTCCTCTTTGGTAATTGGGTTAATAGCATAAGCGCCAGTAAAAACACCTGTTTTATCTTTTTGCAATTCTGTACGCTCTAAATCAGATTTATGTTTAGCTTCATTAATATATTCTTTTACCTCATCTTCTTTATCTTTTGTGCAAATCTTTGTAGCTAAAGGATGTTCAGGAGAAAGTACAAAATAACTTACTCCAAAAATTGTATCTGGTCTGGTAGTAAATACAGAAACCGTATTTGTTTCTATTTTAAAGTCTATCTGCGCCCCCTCACTTCTTCCTATCCAATTAATTTGTTGTTGCTTAATTTTATCTAAATAATTCACCTTATCTAAATCATTAATCAATCTATCAGCATACTTAGTTATTTTTAGCATCCATTGTTCTTTTTCTTTTTTTTCTACAGCTGTTTTACATCTCTCACATTTACCATTTACAACCTCTTCATTAGCCAAACCTGTTTTACAACTGGGACACCAATTAATAGCCATTTTCTTTTTATATGCTAAACCGTGATTATATAATTGTATAAATATCCACTGAGTCCATTTATAATATTTAGGGTCAGTAGTATTAGTTTCTCTAGAATAATCAAAAGAAAAACCCATTTTCTGCAGTTGTGATCTAAAAGTTTTAATGTTTTCTTTAGTGGCCTGACTAGGATGAATTTTATGTTTAATAGCATAATTTTCAGTAGGTAAGCCAAAAGCATCATAACCCATAGGATATAAAACATTATAACCTTTAAGTCTAAGATAACGAGCATAAACATCTAACGCAGTATAAGAACGCACATGTCCAACATGAAGTCCAGCTCCTGAAGGATAGGGAAATTCTACTAAAATATACTTCTTTTCTTTATCTGAAAAATCAGAAGCTTCAAAACTCTTATTTTTTTCCCAATACTGTTGCCATTTTTCTTCTATTTGTTTGTGGTTGTAATTATTCATAAAATTGACAAATATTAAAATATAACATATAATTAAATTGAGATTTTTAATCTCAAGAATTTTATAGCTTAGGGGCTCTGCACAGCAGGGTCCTTTTTGCGTTGAATTTGTTTTCTCCAACAAATGAAATTTCTAATTTTTTGTATATCAAATATTTTTAATCCATGATCTTTTAATTTATTTAATTCACTAGAAACACATCTAGCTGTAGCAAATAATATAACTCTTTTATCATCATCTAATAACTGTTTTATAGGATCATAAAAATCACTATCTCCAGACCATAGAATAAAGGTATTAATATTATCTCTCTCAAAATCTAATAACATATCTCTACCAATTTCTACATCAAAATTACATTTTAAATCCTCTATATAATATAAATCTTTTTTATTCATTTCTCTAAACCTGTTATTTAAATATTCTATAGTTTTTACTTCATATTCTTTTAATAAACATTTTCTAATAAATTGTTGTAATAAATCTATTGAAGAAGGTTTGATACTAGTAAAATCAATTGATTTATTCATAATCTTTACAGGCTTAGTTATAAACCCTGAACCAAATAATCTTAATCTCTCTTTTGATTCTTTTATAGAAAACGGGTCACTTTCCAGAGTTCCATCATAAAATTTTATAGAATTTATATTATCAAATGAATCTAAAAACTGTTTTAATCTTTTTAAATCTATATTCCAAGCCAATTTATTACTCCAAGATCTAACATTAGCATAATCTATATACATATTAACCTTACCACTCAAAACATTTTCCATTGCTACAATAGAATTGGGAAAATTTTTAGCTAAATAATTTATTTTTTCAGTTTTTGCTTTAAACATTTTTATTTAATCATTACTCCCACTGGAGCATGGTCAGAACCTTCAAGTTCATCAAGTATATAAGAGTTCTGCACTTGTCTTAATAACTTAGCAGAAACACACAGATAATCAATGCGCCAACCTATATTTCTAAGTCTGGCTCTAGTTCTATAACTCCACCAAGAATATTGTATTTTTTGAGGATGAAAATATCTAAAAGTATCAACTAATCCGTGATTTATAAACTTGTCCATATCCTCTCTTTCTTCATAGGTAAAACCTGGACTTCCTATATTATCTTTTGGTCTAGCTAAATCAATCTCCTTGTGAGCAACATTTAAGTCTCCCATTAAAAGTACAGGTTTTTTCTTTTCTAGCTTTTTAATGTTTTTTAACATATAAGCATTAAAATCTCTTTTATAGTCTAATCTTTTTAATTCATGAGCAGAATTAGGAAAATAACAATTAATAATATAAAACTTTTTTAACTCTAATATTTGAATTCTACCTTCACTATCAAAAACTTCTTCTCCAAAACCATTTTCTATCTGCACAAAGTTTTTATCTAATAACTCTTCTCTTATTAATATAGCAGTACCACTATAACCTGGTCTTTTTGCACTATTAAAATAAGCTTTATATCCAGGAAATTCTATATTTTCTTTAAGTCTTGCTTCCTCAGATATCTTTATTTCTTGCAAACCTAAAATATCAGGTTGATACTCACGTAAAAACTCTAAAAAATTCTTTTTTATTATAGCTCTAAGGCCATTAATGTTCCAAGATATTATTTTCATTTATTTTTTTACCAATTATTTTTTTAATGTTATAATAAACATAGATAAATTCATTTTAGCATATTATTAACTTAAGCAAAAAAGAATGTCTTCATTTTATCATAAAAAATGGTATCGAAAATGGTGGGGAATATTAATTATTATATTTTCTATACTGATAATTATAACAATTATTTCCTCAGCTATATATTTTTTTAATACTAAAAAAGCTATAGAAAGCGGAGAGCTACAAATTAACCCTGAAACAGGAGAAGTCTTTAATCCTCAAGAATTAAGAGAAGGAACTTCTAATTATTATTTAGGTACCGATAATCCTGAGTTAACAATAGTGATGTTTTCTGACTTAAATTGTCCATATTGTAAAAAAGCTTTTGAAGTTATAACTGGAAAAGATGGAATATTAAGAGAATATCCTAATAAATTAAAACTAGTATATAGAGATTTACCTGTTATTGATAGCGACTCTATAGTATTATCAGAAGCAGCTCGTTGTGCTGGTGAACAGGGTAAATTTTGGTTAATGGTAGATGAATTATTTAAAAGACAAGGTGACTTTGAATTAAATAAACTACCTGATATCGCAGAAAGTACAGGTGCTAATAAAATACAATTTGCTGCTTGTATAGCAGAAGATAGATATTTAAATGCAATTAGAAAAGATATGAAAGATGCTGGAACTTTAGATATTGAAAGAACTCCTACTTATCTTATAGATGAATATGTTATGCCTGGACATATGGAAAAAGATCAATTTAAAATAATTATTGAACAATTACTAGAAGAAAAATAATATGCAAGAAATTAGAATACATGGCCGAGGAGGACAAGGTGTGGTTACCGCTTCAGAGCTTATAGCTATTAGCGCTTTTAAAAATAATCATTATTCCCAGGCCTTCCCTTCTTTTGGAGTAGAAAGAACAGGTGCTCCTATTGAAGCTTATAGCAGAATAGATGACAAATTTATACGCACCAGAGAACAGGTATACAATCCTGAAGTTTTAATTATCTTAGATGCCTCCTTGCTTAATACTACTAATTTGGTAAATGGTTGTAATATTGATACTATAATAATTATCAACACCACTTTAAGCGCTCAAGAAATAAAAGAAGTTTTAAAAGAAAAATGGAATTTTAAAACTAAAGAAAAAAATATTCATACCTTAGATGCTACAGCTATAGGTTTAAAAATACTAGGTAAAAATTTAGCCAACACTGTTATATTAGGCCTTTTAGCTAAAAACTCTCAACTAATATCTTTAGAATCTACCAAAGAAGCTATTAAAGAAAAGTTTCAAGAAAAAGGTAAGGAAATAATACAAAAAAATGTAAAAGCTATAACTAAAGCTTATGAAAAATAAAAGTAAAAATATAGATATAAATGCCAAAGCTGGTAGCACTAAAGAAAACCACACTGGTTCTTGGCGTACTTTTAAACCAGTTATAGATAAAAGTAAATGTATTGGTTGTAAAAGATGCGTACTTACCTGTCCAGATAATGCTATGAAAATGCAAAAAACAAAAAATGGTTTAAAATCTAAAATGAATTATGATTATTGCAAAGGCTGTGGTGCTTGTGCTAATGAGTGTCCAGTTAATGCTATAACAATGAAAAGAGATGAAAAATAAAAACAATTTTAAAAAACAAAATATTTTAGAAGGATCTAGAGCTGTAGCTCTAACGATAAAAAACATAGAACCTGAAGTAATCTCCGCCTACCCTATTACACCTCAAACTCATATTGTAGAAGATCTTGCTAAATTTAAAGCTAATGGAAAAGCTAACTATGAATATGTTAGGGCTGAAAGTGAATTTGCTGCTGCCTCTATTATTTTAGGAGCTTCTGCTACAGGATCTAGAGCCTATAGCGCTACCAGTTCCCAAGGACTACTTTTAATGACAGAGGTAGTATTTAATATTGCCGGACTCAGACTTCCTGTTGTTATGACTGTAGCAAATCGTGGTGTCTCCTCACCTATTACTATTTGGAATGACCACCAAGATGCAATGACTGTTCGTGATGCTGGTTGGTTAATGTTTTTTGCTGAAAATCACCAAGAAGCTGTAGCTCAACACCTGTTAGCCTATAAAGTAGCGGAAAAATTAAAACTTCCTGCCATGGTTAACATTGATGGTTTTGTCCTTACTCACTCATATGAGCCAGTAATTATTCCTAGTAAATCTGACATAAAGAAGTTTTTACCTAAATTTAAACCAAATAGTAATGAATATTTAAATCCTAAAAATCCAGTAACTATGGGTTCTTTTGCTAGACCTCAATATTATCAAGAAATTAGAGAAGATCTCCACTTAACATTAAAAAACAGTACTAAAGAAATAGAAAAGGAATTTAAATTACTACAAAAAACTATAGGTACAGATATTTCTAGTAGTGACAGCAGTGCCCTACTTGAATATTATGGCCCTAAAAAGGCTAAAACTGTTATTATAGCTATGGGTTCTATGGTAGGAACTATAAAAGATGTAAGTGATGAAATGAAATCTGTAGCAGTACTAAAAATTAAAAGTTTTAGACCATTCCCTTATGAAGAAATAAAAAGAATTTTAAAGACTAACACTAATATTGCAATTATTGAAAAGGCTACCAGTTTAGGGGCTGTTTCTCCTTTGGCTCAAGAAATAAATCAAGCATTAAACAATGACAAAAAAAATATCCATAGTTTTGTTGCTGGTTTAGGCGGTAGAGACATAACTAAAAAACTTATTAAAAAAGCTGTTAAAATAGCAAAAAATAAAAACAAAAGTAGTCAATCACTATATATAACTTAATTATATGACTAAAACAATTAAAACCATATTACTGCTTATAATTATTATTTTTAGTTTCCAAGTTTTTATACCTAATACTTTAGCTCAAGATGACCCACCAGAAAGTTTAGATTTTTCCCCTCAAATACCTATCCCTGGTAGTGAGTTTGATGGTAATCCTATACCAGTGGGTGAGAGTGATATAGGTGAAGACGAGGAAACAGGTAGACAAGTTACAACCATGTATAGCACCTTATTACCTAGATATATTAAAGCTATATACAACTATGGTATTGGTATTGCTGCTTTTTTAGCTCTAGCCATGATAGTGGGTGGTGGTGTTATTTGGTTAACTTCTGGAGGTTCATCAGATAAAATTAGTACAGCTAGATCTATGATAGTTAGTTCTATAATTGGTTTAGTTTTATTACTAGGAACTTATACATTACTACAAATAGTTAGTCCTGCGCTTTTAAGTTTTGACCCTATTGAAACTGAATATATTGGCGCTTTAAAATTTGGTTGCTGTGAAATAGAAAGACAAGATAATGTTGGGCATATAGTTACTGAAAAAGCTCAAAATATGACTAATAAAGATTGTGAAAAAGCTGGTAATATGGATTCAGTAAGTTCTGTTTTTAATAAAGGTTTTAGTGCTGACTCTGATGGTACGCAATGTTTAAAAGATGGGTGTTGCATTTTAACAATGAGAAGACCTGTTTCAACTGGACAATCAGTAACTTGGATAGAAAGTACTAATTGTATAAAAACAAATGTTAAAAATTGTCAAATGATTAAAGAAAACGACCCTGATACAAAAAAATATGATTGGCAAGATTTAAGTTGTACCGAAGTAACAAATCCTGAATGTAATGCTGTTGATTGTAAAGGTGTTAGTAACGGGAAAAAATGTCCTGGTA
>JAIPJO010000014.1 GCA_021734135.1 Patescibacteria group bacterium | reverse complement strand
TTAACAAATTTAAATGAATATAAAAAAATAGCTAAAAAAGAAGACTGGGATAAAATCATTAAAACAGCAAATATATTTAAAAAAAGGCAACTAAAAGCGGCTTTTATTAGCTCAACAGCTGCAGGTGGTGGTGTGTCTTTAATGAGACATGCTTTAATTAGGTTGTATTCACTTCTTAATGTTGATATAACTTGGTTTGTTTTAAATGCCAAAGAAGATGTGTTTAGCATCACCAAGAAAAAGATTCACAATGTGCTTCATGGGGTAGCACCTCACAATATTGTTTTAACTGAGGATGATAAAGAAAAATATAAACAATGGATTGAAGAAAATTATAAACGAATAAAAGAAGCTATCTCTAAACTAGACGTTATATTTATTGATGACCCTCAACCTTCTGGGCTAATACCTTTCATAAAAAAAGATTTTCCTAACATTAAAATTATTTATAGATCACATATTCAAATATATTCTAAATTAATTGATGCAAAAATAGAGCAAAATAAAAATACTTGGGATTTTGTTTGGTCAAATGCAAGATTAGCTGATATATTTATTTCCCATCCCATAAAGAAATTTGTGCCAAAAGATGTGCCAAATCTTAAAGTACTTTATTTACCAGCAACAACAGACAAGCTAGATGGATTAAATAAAGAAATTAAAAGAGATGATAAGAGTTATTATTTTAAGTTATTTAATTCAATACTAGAAAAATCAGATATAAAACCGTTAAACTTGAGGAGATCTTATATTATTCAGGTTGCTCGTTTTGATCCTTCAAAAGGAATACCTGATGTTATTGAGTCATATAGAAAACTTAGAAAAGCTTTATTAAAAAAGGGAATTGATGATAAAAAAATGCCACAACTTGTTATTGTCGGAAACGGTGCTACTGATGATCCAGAAAGTATGCCAATTTATCAAGAAATCAGAAGAACAATTGAAATGGATACTTTTAGAAAATATAAAGATGATATAAAGATTGCAAGACTGCCTCACAATGATCAATTATTAAATACACTTCTTGATAATGCTCTAGTTGCTCTTCAATTGTCACATAGAGAAGGTTTTGAAATAAAGGTTACTGAAGCATTACTTAAAGGAGTCCCAGTGGTAGCATATAAAACTGGAGGGATTCCACTGCAAATTACTGATAACAAAACTAGTTATTTGGTTTCTAAGAGAAGAACAAAAATGGTTGCAAGTAAAGTTGAGCAACTAGTTTTAGATAGAAATAAACGCGAGGAGATAAGTAATAATGCTAAAAATAATATTAATGATAAGTATTTAACAATAAACAGCGCTTATAGATGGATGTTACTGGCAATATTGCTTAATGATAATAAGAAAATCAATATTCAAAGTAGGGAATTTGTTGATTTAGAAAAGAAGTACTTAGCTGATTTATTAAAGAATAAACCATAAATCTTAAAATAATTGTGAATTAATTTTAGTGTCTTATAATCTTTATTATTAATATAAATATTTATGTTTAGTGAAAGATCTTTTAGTAATAACCAAGAAAAATTAGAAAAAATGATGAAAAACACAGGTGAGTTTAGAAAAGCGTTAGAAACTGGAAATTTAAATGAAGCTGAAAATTTCTTAAATGAAGTAGCTTCAAATCCAGAGAGTTTTCCTCAGTATGACGAAAGATGGCTTGATCATCGTCAAAGAGAACTTTTTCAATCTTTCTATCAAGCTGAAGATTGGCAAGGAGCTAAGAGAGTTGTTGAGGTTACAGCTGATGCTTTGAGTCAGCAAGGAAGAAAAGATAGGCTAGAGGAATTATCTGGTCTAAACTATGAGGAAATCTAAACAAATCTTAACAAGTGTCGTTATAAAATAATGGCACTTTTTATTTTACGTAATAAAAATGAATAATTTCTTAATTTTATTTATCTTAAAGTATAATTAATGTTGTAAGACTTCAGTATTTACATATTATACAGTGGCAGTATACTGATAGTATATAATTTGTAATTATCGGGATAAAATATTTTAGATCATTTTCCTGACGTCAGGAAAACGATAGAAATGCCTAAAGGTGCAGAAAAAGAAATAGATGATATAATGTTGACTAGATACGCTTGTTATTTTGTTGCTCAAAAATGTGAATTTAAGTTAATTTTAAGGTAAATTAACGCATAATTGACATTTATACGTGAATTTATAATCATAAATCATTAAATAACCATAAGAATGGAAAATCTATTAAAACAATTAGAAGACTTAAGACAAAAAGTTATTGAAGCCAAAGATCTTTTAGATATTGAAGCTTTAAAAACAGAGAAAAGGGAATTAGAAAATAAGATGAAAAAATCTGATTTTTGGGCTGATAATGAAGAGGCTGTGAGAGTTAGTAAGGAAGCAGAAAGTTTAGATGAAGAGGTGGGTAAATGGGAAGGTATTGAAAAAGAGATAGAAGACTTAGAGAAGTTTGTGGCAGTAGCAAATAAAGAAGGTGAAAAATCTGTATATAAAGATTCTTTAAATACTTATCGTAAATTAGAGAAAAAGTTTGAAAAATTAGAATTCATGCTTTTATTTTCTGAAAAGTATGATAAACATAGCGCTATTGTATCTATTCATGCTGGTACTGGTGGTGTAGATGCGCAAGATTTTGCACAAATGCTTTCTCGCATGTATATACGTTTTGCAGAAAAAAAGAATTTAAAAGTAGAAATGGTAGAAAATAATCCAGGGCAAGAAGCAGGTATTAAAAGTCAGGTTTTTAAAGTTGAAGGTAGATGGGCTTATGCTTTCTTAAAAAGTGAAAATGGAGTGCATAGATTGGTAAGAATTTCTCCCTTTGATGCTGAAAGTATGCGCCATACTTCTTTTGTAAAAATTGAAGTTATTCCTGAGCTAGAGCAAGATCAAGATATCGAAATCAATGATGATGATTTGCGTATTGATGTTTTTAAATCATCTGGTCCAGGAGGTCAAAGCGTTAACACCACTGATTCAGCAGTAAGAATTGTTCATATCCCTACAAAGATATCCGTAGCTTCACAAACAGAAAGGTCTCAACATCAAAATAAAGAAACAGCTCTTAAACTTTTAAAATCTAAATTACATCAGCTACAAGAAGAAGAAAGAGAGAAGAAGGAAGAGAAATTAAAAGGGAAGGTAAAACAGGCTGTTTGGGGTAGGCAAATTAGATCATATGTTCTACAACCATATAGAATGGTAAAGGATCACAGGACCAATTATAGTACTGACCAAATTGAGGATGTTTTAGATGGTAATTTGGAAGAGTTTATAGAAGCTTATTTAAGGTGGAGAAAGAATAATGAAATTAAGTAGTTTTTACTATAATTTTTATTATATATTTTAAATAATTTAATATAGATTATATTAAAATAGCGTTATGAATAAACGTTATTTTTTTAAATCTAGAATATTTAAATACTTGTTATTTTTTATATTATTGTTAAGACTTTGTTTATTTAACTGTGAAATAAATAAATATAAAGAACCTGAATATAGATCTTTTATAGCTACTGTCTGTAATGAACCTAAGAGATATTTTGATAAACAAGTGTTAGTGCTCTGCAGTGATGAACCTTATAAAGTGCAAGTTACCACAGCTATTTTTCCTAGCTATGATTTATATGACAAGTTATTAGTTAAATGTAAGTTAAAAATTCCTGAAAATTATAGTGACTTTGATTACAAAACTTATTTAAATAAACAAGATATTTATTTTACTTGCTATTCTTGGAGTATTAAAAAATTAAATGAAGTGGACTATTCTAGTTTAAATATATCTCAGAAAATAAAATATAAGTTATGGTCTTTTAAAATGAAAATAGCTAATAGAATAGAAAGAAACTTACCTGAACCAGGAGCGGGATTATCTAAAGCTATGTTTTTAGGTTTAAAAACAGAACTAGAGCCTAAGTTAAAAAAGAGCTTAGAAAATAATGGTTTAGCTCATATTTTAGCTATATCAGGAATGCATATAGCTATATTGTATGCTTTATTTTTTTCTGTTTTAAAAAGATTGAGATTTAATAATATAATTATTAAGTTTTTAATAAGTATTATATTAATAATATATTTAGCTATAATTAGTTTTAGTGTTTCTGCTTCTAGGGCAGTAATAATGGTAATAATTAGTTTTAGTGCAAACACAAGAAGAAAGTCTTTAAATAGACTGTATTTAACAGCTTTTATTATGCTTCTTATTTCACCTAATTTAATTACTAGCCCAGCTATGCAAATGTCCTTTTTAGCAGTATGGTCACTTTTAAGTATTATGCCTCGTTTAGATTATTATATAATTAAGAAAATTAGTAGGTTAAAGTTAAAAATTAAAGGAGGAATATATAGCAGTGTTAAGTTGAAATTATACAGCTTGATTATAAAGGTATTTAAAAATAAATACTTTAAATATTTTTATTTTTTGTTTTTAGCCTCACTAGCAGTAAATATTATACTTTGGCCACTGCTTTTATATTATTTTGATCTTTATAATACTTTATCAATTTTACTTAACTTATTAATATTACCAATTATTCCAGTAATATTAACTTTAATTATTTTAGGTATTAGTTTGGGGTCTATAGGTTCTATAGCTAAAATCTTTTTTGTACCTCTATATTTTATCTTTAAGTATTTTTATATTGTAGCTAGTTTTGATTTTAGTGCTTTTTATCTAAAGCTTGATATAAGTATATACTTTCTTATATTCTATTATCTATTTATACTGCTGTACTTTCAAATAACAAAAAACAGACTTCAAAAAAATCTGTTGTTTGTAAAAAATATTTAATTTATTTTTTTGCCTCAGCTCTTTCTTTCTTGGTTAATGTTCTTAAACAAGAAGTACAAACTTTAATTTTAACATCTCCAACTTTTCTGCTTTGCAAATTAATATGTTGGCGTTTTAAGGTTTTAACTTTAGAATGAGAACGACTTGCCCCTTTCATTGAGCTTCTTTGGCAGATATCACATTTTCGCGCCATATGATTTTAAAATTAATTTCTAATTAATGATAAAGCTATACTATCATGCTTTGATTTAAAAATCAAGTTATGATAATATGTGATTATTATGTTACAAATATTTGGTATTATAGTCTTAATATTTTCAGCAATTATCCATGAATATATGCATGGTTGGATGGCTGAACGCTTAGGCGACAATACAGCTAAAGATGCTGGTCGTTTAACTTTAAATCCAATTCCTCATTTGGATCTTTTTGGTTCTATTATTCTTCCTAGTTTAATGGCACTATCTGGTACAGGTATTATTTTTGGTTGGGCTAAGCCAGTGCCATTTAACCCTAATAATTTAAATGATAAAAAGTGGGGACCTGCTAAAGTAGCTATAGCTGGGCCAATGGGAAATTTGATTATAGCTTTGATGTTAGGTCTTAGTTTGCGTTTTTTGGAAATTGCCAATCCTACCATGATAGCTTTATTTGCTATGGCTATACTTATTAATTTGGTACTTATGATATTTAATCTCATGCCTATTCCTCCATTGGATGGATCTAAAGTTCTTATGGCCTTTCTACCTTTTAAGTGGCAAATGCAATTTATGAAATTAGAAAGATACGGCATGATACTGGTAATCCTTTTTATTTTTATTGCCTTTGATATTATTATTCCTATTACTTTTTTCTTAATGAAACTTATCGTTGGTAATCAGGCTATGATGCAAATAAGTATGATGTTTGGAGTTTAGTGAATATTAACATGATATATTGATAAGTAGTATTTTGTTAATATGATAAGTAATAAATTTAAGAAAGCATCTAGAGGTGATTTTGAAAAAATGCTTTTAGAAAAGATTTCAGATGTTTTAACATATCAACAAAAAAAAAGATAAAATTAAGAATTTGTTACAGAAGATGAAAAATGAAGGAAAAATAGATCTTAATACACAAAGAGAGTGGATACTGTCTAAATAGATTTTAGACGGGATAATAATTTTTAGACGATAATTTAGACGATATTTAGACGGAGGATTATATGTTTATTTAAAGATTAGTTTGAATAAGTTCAGGCACATATTGGATTGCTAAGCAGAATAAAATATATGTAAATAGGATTAAGTATCATAATTGCTGAGGATTTGGCAGATTATGCAATTACGTATATAAGCATAATTACATGATAACTAAAAAAGCTAAATAAAGAGAAAAAATAATAATAAAAATAAATTATATAATTTACTTTTCAGGAGACTTGACTTATCTTTTTACATTTGTTAAATTAGCTATATAAATATCGTCCCGTTATACGGGATTATTTTTATCTTGAAAATAACACATAAATGTAGTATATAAATATAATATAAAAATAAGATTAAATAGATTATGCCGACAATTAATCAATTGGTGCGCAAGGGAAGAAAACAGATAAATAAGAAAAAGAAAACCTTGGCTTTACATACAAATGTAGACACTTTGCACCGTAAGAAAAAAGTTACTAAAAAAGGTTCTCCTTTTAAACAAGGGGTATGTTTAAAGGTGACTACAATGACACCTAAGAAACCTAACTCAGCATTGCGTAAGATTGCCAGAGTTAGACTTTCAAATGGTATGGAGGTAACCGCTTATGTACCTGGTATGGGTCACAACCTACAAGAACACTCAGTGGTTCTTCTTAAAGGTGGACGTACTAAAGACTTAGCTGGTGTAAGATATAAAGTTGTTAGAGGTGTATATGATTCACAAGGTGTTGAAGGCAGAAAACAAAGTCGTAGTAAGTATGGCGCTAAAAAAAGTTAATAATAAACATAAATACATATGAGAGGAAAACAAGCTCAGAAAAAAGAAATAAAAGGCGATTTGAAATATAATGATGAAAGTATCGCTAAATTCATTAATTACATTATGAGTCATGGCAAAAAAACAGTTGCTCAGGATATTGTTTATAGTGCTTTTGAAATTATTAAAGAAAAAACCAAACAAGATCCTAGACATATTTTTAATAAAGCTATGAAAAAAGTTTCACCATTAGTTGAGGTTAGAGGACGTAGAGTTGGTGGTGCCAATTATCAGGTTCCTTTTCAAGTAAAAGGTGATAGACGTTTTTATATAGGTTGTAAGTGGCTAATTGAATCTACTAAAAGTAAAAAAGGGAAGTCTATGGCTGAAAGATTAGCTAATGAAATATTAGAAGCATCTGAAGGAGAAGGTATGGCTGTTAGAAAAAGAGAAAACGTACACAAGATGGCAGAATCTAATAAAGCTTTTGCTCATTTTGCTAGATAGAAATAATTTTAATAAAAAGATTTATATTAAAAAAATATATTATAAAGATTAAATAAATTAATTAATATGGCTCGAGACTATCCTTTAGACAAAATTAGAAATATTGGTATTATGGCTCACATTGATGCCGGAAAGACCACCTTCACTGAAAGGGTGCTTTTTTATACTGGAAAAAAACATAAAATTGGAGAAACCCATAGTGGAGAATCTGAAATGGATTGGATGGAACAGGAAAAAGAAAGAGGAATTACTATTACTTCAGCTGCTACTACCTGTTATTGGAAAGAACATAAAATTAATATTATTGATACTCCAGGTCACGTAGACTTTACCGTTGAAGTAGAGAGATCACTTAGAGTACTTGATGGCGCTATTGCCGTGTTTGATGGTGCTGCTGGTGTAGAGCCTCAATCTGAAACTGTTTGGAGACAAGCTGATAAATATGAAGTACCTAGACTTTGTTTTGTAAATAAGATGGATAAATTAGGTGCTGATTTCTATATGAGTTTAGATTCTATTAGAGAAAGATTAAATCCTAATGCAGTAGCTTTTCAATTGCCAATTGGCGCTGAAGATAACTTTAGTGGAGTAATTGATCTTATGAATAGAAAAGCTATGAAATTCACTGGTAATTTTGGTGAAAATATTGAAGAAATTGAAATTCCAGAAGATTTAAAAGAGGCTGTAGAAAAATATCGTGCAGAAATGGTAGAAAAAATAGTAGAAAATGATGAAGCTACTATGGAAAAATATTTAAATGGAGAAGAAATTAGTATTGATGAATTAAATAAAGCAGCACATATTGGTGTGGTAAATAATAATTTGTACCCAGTTTTTTGTGGTACAGCACTACAAAACATTGGTATTCAACCAGCTTTAAATTCTGTGATTGAATATTTGCCTGATCCAGTTGAAGCTGTTGATATTGTAGGTCATGATCCTAAAGATGAAGAAAAAGAAGTAGTGGTTAAATCAAATGATGATGAACCATTTGCTGCTCTAGCTTTTAAAATTGCTACTGATCCTTATGTAGGTAAATTAGCCTTTATTCGTGTTTATAGAGGAGTTTTAGAGTCAGGAACATATGTACTTAACTCATCTACTGGAAAAAAAGAAAGAATTGGAAGACTGGTGAGAATGCACGCTAATAGTCGTGAAGAAGTAAAAGAATTATATGCTGGAGATATTGCAGCAGTAGTTGGACTTAAAGATACTACAACTGGTAATACCCTATGTGCAGAGGGAACACCTGTACTTTTAGAATCAATTAATTTCCCTGATCCTGTTATTCAAATTGCGGTAGAACCAAAAACTAAAGCAGATCAAGAAAAAATGGGAGTAGCTTTATCTAAATTGGCAGAAGAAGATCCAACTTTTAGAGTAGAGACTGATGAAGAAACTAATCAAACACTTATCTCTGGTATGGGAGAGCTTCACCTTGATGTTATTATTGATCGTATGAAAAGAGAATTTAATGTAGAAGCTAATATTGGTCAACCACAAGTATCATATAGAGAAACCATTAAAGAAACAGCTGAAGCTGAACATAAATATGCTAAGCAGTCAGGTGGTAAAGGTCAGTATGGTCATTGTTACCTGCGTGTTGAATCTAATGAAGAGGGAGCAGGATTTGAATTTGTTAATGAAGTTAAAGGTGGTGCAATACCACAAGAGTTCATCCCAGCAGTAGAAAAGGGTGTTAAGGAAGCTATGAATAATGGTATTTTGGCAGGTTATCCTATGGTTGATATAAAAGTAGCTGTGTATGATGGTTCATATCATGATGTAGACTCTTCTGAAATGGCTTTCAAAATGGCTAGTATCTTTGCTTTTAAAGACGCATGTCAAAAAGCAAAACCAGTATTACTTGAACCAGTAATGAAAGTTGAGGTAGTAACTCCTGAAGAATATATGGGTAATATTATTGGTGATTTAAATGCTAGACGTGGACAAATTGGTGATATGGTTGATAGAACTAATGTTAAAGCTATTGATGCTAAAGTACCACTTTCTGAAATGTTTGGTTATGCTACCGATATTAGATCTATGAGTCAGGGAAGAGCTAATTATACTATGGAATTCTTGCATTATGCTGAAGTGCCTGTTAATATATTAGAGAAAATTAAAGAGAAGAATTCATAAAATTATATAATATAAAGTTATGAATAATGATTTGCTAAAATTACTTAGTCTATCTCAAGAAAATAATGATAGATTAGTTATATACAATCCTGAAAATCCTGAAAAATCATGGGTAGCTGTGTCTTTAGAAGATTATCAAAGATTAGTAAATGAAGATAAAACTGTGGATAAAAACGAAGATAAGGGGGAGTTGACAGCTGAAGATTCAGGTGATAAAATAAATCCCGTTATAGATAATGAAGATAATGAAAAACAAATAGAAAAAGAAGATTATAATAAAGGAAATAAAGAAGAAGATACTAATGATGACATTAGTGAAGAGGAATTAAATAGTGTTTCAGGAAATAGAGAAGTATATACTGATCCTAGTATGCCAACGTCAGTAAAGGATGTGTTAGAAAATAAAAAAGAAAAATGGCAAATTCCTAGACAAGTAAAAAAATCAGCAACTGAAGTTATTGAATAAAATAGTAAAGTGATAAAATTTAAAATATAAATTTAATTATAAATAATTAAGAAGTACGACTGGTTGTCCTTTTAGGACAAGTAACCCTATAAATAGGGGTCGTGAACATAAAAACATGGC
Source organism: Patescibacteria group bacterium (assembly GCA_021734135.1). Lineage (GTDB taxonomy): Bacteria > Patescibacteriota > Patescibacteriia > Patescibacteriales > UBA12465 > JAIPJO01. The sequence goes on along the minus strand of JAIPJO010000014.1, from coordinate 8,288 downwards.
AGATAAATTTGAAAGATCAAAACCGCATGTTAACGTTGGTACTATTGGCCACGTTGACCACGGTAAAACAACTTTGACTGCAGCTATATTGAAGACTTTAACCGCTAAAGGTTTAACAGCTTCAACTAAAGATGTAAGTCAAATTGATGCCGCTCCTGAAGAAAAGGCTCGCGGTATTACTATTGCAACAGCTCACGTTGAGTATGAGTCAGAAAAACGTCATTATGCTCACGTAGATTGTCCGGGTCACGCTGATTATGTTAAAAACATGATTACTGGTGCTGCCCAAATGGACGGTTCAATTTTAGTAGTTTCAGCTACTGACGGACCTATGCCTCAAACCAGAGAGCATATTTTACTTGCTCGTCAGGTTGGTGTGCCAAGAATTGTAGTATTTTTAAACAAATGCGACATGGTTGAAGACAAGGAATTAATTGACCTTGTTGAAGAAGAGGTTCGTGATTTGCTTAACAAATATGAATTCCCTGGAGATGAAACTCCTATTATCCGTGGTAGTGCTTTAAAGGCTATTGAAAATCCAGATGGAGAAGATGGAGAAGCTATTATGGATTTAGTAAAAGCTTTAGATGATTATATTCCAACTCCTGAAAGAGATGTTGATCAAAGCTTTTTAATGCCTATTGAAGACATTTTCTCAATTGAAGGACGTGGTACTGTTGTTACTGGTCGTATTGAAAGAGGAATTGTAAATGTTGGTGATGAAATTGAAATGGTTGGTTTAATGGATACTAAAAAAACTACTGTTACTGGTGTAGAGATGTTTAACAAATCTCTAGATCAAGGAGAAGCTGGTGATAATGCTGGTATCTTACTTCGTGGTGTTAAAAAAGAAGAAGTTGAAAGAGGACAAGTATTAGCTAAACCAGGTACTGTTACACCTCATACAGAATTTGAAGCAGAAGCATATATTCTAAGTAAAGAAGAAGGTGGTCGTCACAAACCATTTTTCAAAGGATATAAACCACAATTCTATATCAGAACTACTGATGTAACTGGTGAAATTACTTTATCAGAAGGAACTGAGATGGTTATGCCTGGAGATACTGTGAATGTTAACATTAAGTTAATTTCACCTGTAGCTCTAGAAGAAAAGCAAAAGTTTGCTATCCGTGAAGGTGGTAGAACTGTAGGTGCTGGTGTTGTAACTAAAATAGACAAATAGATACTTTGAGCCTCGGATTTAATCCGAGGCTTTGTAGTGCCTATTTAATAATTTAAATTTTAAAAATTATCCACATGGCAGAGAAAAAAGTTGCTTCAAAGAAAACTGAAGCTAAAAAAGAAACTAAAGAAAACAAAGATTTTAAGCAGAGAATCCGCATTAAGATCAAAGCTTTTGATCACAAAATTATTGATCAGTCTACTAAAACAATCATGGAGACTGCGCAAAGAAATGATGAGCAAATCTATGGTCCTATTCCATTGCCAGTAGATAAAAGAAAATATACGGTAAATAGGTCAACTTTTGTGCATAAAGATGCTAGAGATCAGTATGAAATGAGGGTTCATAAACGTTTAATTGACATTGTTGAACCAAAGCAAAAAACCATTGAAGACCTTAGTAGTTTGAATCTTCCAGCAGGGGTTGACGTGGAAATTAAAATGCAGTAAAATACTTTTGTATTATTAAAACATATTATTGACTGTCTAAGTAACTCTTATTTATTAAGAAAGTACCTAAATAGGATATAATATATACGGAGGTAAATTCAATAAATATCACGAACAATTAACTAATAGTTAAGCACCTAAATTTTTTAGGCTGTTCGCTGGTTTATTGATAAGCCAGTTTTTTGTTAAAAATTATGAAATTTATAATCGGAGAAAAACAGAATATGACTCAAGTATGGAACGGTGATGATGTCGTGGCTGTAACAGCTGTGAAAACCGGTCCATGTTATATTGCTAGAATTAAAAGCAGTGAAGGAAAAGATAAATATAATGCTGTACAGCTTGCATATGGTAAGAAAAAGGAAAAGAATCTAAAGAAACCTCAACTTGCTTTTTTTAAGAAATTAAATCTTAGCCCTAAACATGTGCAAGAATTTAGAATTACAGAGGAGTTAAAAGATATTAAGGCTGGTGATGAAATTAGTATTGAAAGTTTTAATGAGGGTGATAAGGTAAAAGTTACAGGTAAGTCAAAAGGTAGAGGATTTCAAGGTGTTGTTAAAAGACACGGATTTTCTGGAACTAAAGCTACTCATGGTAATAAAGATCAGTTAAGAATGCCAGGATCTATTGGTTCAACTGGACCAGCTCATGTATTTAAAGGTATGCGTATGCCTGGTAGAATGGGAAATGACAGAGTTAGTCTTGTAAATTTAGAAATTATTAAAGTAGATACTGAAAATAACCTATTATACATTAAAGGAGCAATTCCAGGACATAGAAATTCACTTATTTATATCAGTGCTGAAGGTGAATTGAAGATTACAGAAAAGAAAGAAGAACTAAAGTCTGATATAAAAGATACTGAAAATAAAGAAACAGCTGAAACTGAAGAAAAGAAGGAAGAAGCTAAAGAGGATCCAAAACAAGAAGAAAATAAAAAAGAAGAAGTAAAAGAAGAGGATAAAAAAGATAATTCAAAAGAAGAGAAAACAGCTGAAAAAGCTGAGAGTCAAGCAAAATAATGATATTATAATATGTCTATTAAAGTAAAAATATACAATCAAAAAGCCGAGAGTACTGGAGAGATGAGTTTAAATGAAAAACTGTTTGCAGTTGAACCTAACCAGGATTTACTTCATCAAGCTGTTACTGCTCAAAGAAATAATGCTAGACAAGTTTTAGCTCATACCAAAACTAAAAGTGAAGTTAGAGGTGGTGGTAAAAAACCATGGCGTCAGAAGGGAACTGGAAGAGCAAGAGCAGGTTCAAGTAGATCTCCAATTTGGATTGGTGGTGGTGTAACCTTTGGTCCAAATAAGAATAGAAATTTCAGTCAGAAGATTAATTTAAAGATGAAAAGAAAAGCTATACTCATGGCTTTATCTGATAAGGTGAAAAATAATGCACTTGGTGTGATTGATAAATTTGAATTTAAAGATTTTAAAACTAAAGAAGCTGAGAAATTTGTTGATGCTTTTGAGAAAAAAGTGTTTGCAAGTAAAGGTAGACGTAGTATTTTAGTTTTGGATGATAAGAAAGATGAAAAATTAAAATATTCACTACGTAATTTAGAAGGCGTAGAGATTATAAATATAAACAATATTAATATTTTACAATTACTAAAAAGTAGAGAGATAGTACTTAGTGAAGAAGCTCTTAAAGTAATTGAGAAAAGATATAATAAATAAGACATATGGCGATATTTGGTAAAAAAAAGAATACAGATAAAGATGCTCCAAAAAAGGAGACTAAAAAAGTTGAATCTAAAGCAAAGGAAGTAAAAGAGGAAAAGAAAGAGGCTGTAGAAACTAAAGATGTAAAAGAGACAAAGAAGTCAAAAAAACATGGTTTAGCTTATAAACATTTAGTTAAACCACTTATCACAGAAAAGGCTGCTAATTTAGGTATTAATAATCAATATGTGTTTATTGTAGGTGTTAATTCAAATAAAGTTGAAATTAAAAAAGCAATTAATGAAGTTTATGGAGTTAAAGCTACAAATGTAAATATAATTAATAATGAAGGTAAGGTAGTAAGACGTGGACGTTATACTGGTAAAAGAAAGGACACTAAAAAAGCTATTGTTACCATTGAAAAAGGTAAAAGCCTTAACATTTACGAAGGCGTATAATATTTAGAATATGGCTATTAAGAAAGTAAAACCAACAACACCAGGTCGTAGACAAGCAACGTTTGCTGACTTTAAAGATATTACTAAATCTAAACCAGAAAAAAGTTTAATTAAGATTAAAAAGAAATTTTCAGGTAGAAATAGTAGTGGTAAAATCACTGTTAGGCACAGAGGTGGTGGTAGTAAAAGATATATCAGATTAATTGATTTTAAAAGAAATAAATTTGATATTCCAGCTAAAATTACAGCTATTGAGTATGATCCAAACAGAGGAGCTCGTTTAGCACTACTTGTTTATAGTGATGGTGAAAAAAGATATATTATTGCTCCTGTGAAGAATAAGGTTGGTGATGTTATTGTTAGTAGTCAGAAAAATGTTGATATTAAACCAGGTAACGCTATGCCTATTAAATATATTCCAGCTGGTGTTCCAGTTAACTGTATTGAACTTGTTCCAGGTGAAGGAGCTAAAATGGCTAGAGGAGCTGGTAATGTTGTAACTGTGATGGGTGTAGAAGGTAAGTATGCTCAAATTAAATTACCATCAGGTGAGATAAGACAAGTTAAAAAAGAATGTTTATGTACTGTAGGTCAAGTTTCAAATCCAGATAAAAGACATATTAAATTAGGATCTGCTGGTAGAAAAAGAAGAATGGGTATTAAACCAACTGTTAGAGGTTCAGCAATGAACCCTAATGACCATCCTCATGGTGGTGGTGAAGGTAATCAACCTATTGGTATGAAACATCCTAAAACTAAATGGGGTAAACCAGCTATGGGTGTTAAAACTAGAAGAAAGCAGATTAGTGATAAATTAATCATTAGAAGACGTAGTAAAAAACGTCGCTAAGATATATAAAAAGCAATAAATAAAGTATAATAATAATAAATTAGTAAATATTATGTCCAGAAGTTTAAAAAAAGGACCATATGTAAACGAAAGAATATTAAAGAAGGTACAAGCCTTAAAAGCCGGTGATAAAACAGTTATCAAGGTTTGGGATAGAGCTTGTACTATAACCCCGGAAATGGTTGGTTTTGTTTTTGGTGTTCACAATGGTAAAAAACATCTTCCAGTAAATATTGTTGAAAATATGGTAGGACATCGTTTAGGAGAATTTGCTCCTACTAAGAAATTTGTTGGCCATGGAGGTAAAATGGCTAAAACTAGTGCTAAATAATTTAAAATCATATGGAAGTAAAAGCTAGCTTAAAACATTTACGTACTTCACCTAGAAAAACTAGATTAGTTGCTGATATGGTTAGAGGCGAAAAGGTAGATAAGGCGTTAAATCAATTAAAGTTAACCAATAAAAAAGTTACCCTACCTTTATATAAATTACTTATGTCAGCTATAAGTAATGCTGAAAATAATTTTGAATTAGAAAAGGATAACTTAATGATTAAAGAAATTAGAGTTGACGATGGAGCTACGCTAAAGCGTTGGATGCCAAGAGCTCATGGTAGAGCTACTCCAATTAGAAAACGTTCTAGTCATGTAATGTTAACATTAGCTGAAATAGTTGAGTCTAAAAAGGATCAAGACACTAAGACTAAGAAAAAAGGAATACTTAGTAAACCAAAAAGAGTTAAAAGTGTTGATGAAAAATCTGAAGTGAAAAAAGGTAATAAGTCTGAGAAAGTTAAAGATGAAAAACAACCTGAAAATACTAATACAAAACAAGCTAAAGGAAAAGAGTTTGTTGATCCGGCAAGAGTTGCTTCTAGAGGTGGTCATGCTAAAATTGAAGGAGGTTCAGGTGTTCAACCTAAAAAATCCTTTCGTCGTAAATCAGGGTAGATAATATAAATTATAAATACTATGGGAAAGAAAATAAATCCAAAAGTAATAAGACTAGGCATTATCAAAACTTGGCCATCTATATGGTTTAAAGATAGAGATGATTATATTAAGAGTACTAAACAAGATGTACTACTTAGAAAATACGTTATTAAAAACTATAAAGAAGCCGGTATTGATAAAGTAGAAATTGCTAGAGATGCTAAACGTATTAATGTTGATATTCACACTGCTAAACCAGGATTAATTATTGGCAGAGGAGGAACTGGTATTGATGACTTAAAGAAGACACTACATAGAAAGTTTTTAAAGAATTTTAGACCTAACGAAATTCAGTTAAATGTAAAAGAAGTAAGTCGTCCTAATTTAAGTGCGCAAATTGTATTACAATCAATGATTTTAGATATTGAAAAGAGAATGCCTTTTAGAAGGGTTATGAAACAAGCAATTTCTAGAGTTGAAAGAGCTGGAGCATTGGGAGTTAAAATTGTAGTAGCTGGTAGACTTAATGGAGCTGAAATTGCTAGAACAGAAAAACTAGTTTCAGGAAAAGTGCCACTACAAACACTTCGTGCAGACATTGATTATTCAAGAGGAGGAGCTCATACTACCTATGGTATAATTGGAATAAAGGTTTGGATATATCGTGGTGAAGTATTTAGTAAAGATAGTAAAGACGAAGCCGGTCAAGTAGTCGGAAATCGTCAAAAGTAATTTTGAAATTATGTTAATGCCAAAAAAGACAAAATATAGAAAAGAACATAAACGTTACCACAGCGGAGTTGCTAGTAGTTTACTTGAGGTAAGTTTTGGAAACCATGGTTTAAAAAGTGTTACTGGAAGTTGGGTGTCTTCAAGACAAATTGAAGCAGCTAGAAGAGTTATTACCAAATATACTAAGAAAGGTGGAAAAACTTGGATTAGAATATTTCCAGATAAACCAGTAACTAAGAAAGGTGGCGAAATCCCTATGGGTAAAGGTAAGGGGGCTGTTGATCATTATGTTGCTATTGTTAAACCGGGTATGGTAATGTTTGAGGTAGCTGGTATGGATGAAGCTACTGCTAAAAAAGCTTTAGATTTAGCTGCTTATAAGTTGCCAGTTAAATGTAAATTTGTCAGTAAATAAAATATATGAAATTTAAAGATTTACAAAATAAAACTAAAGAAGATTTGCAGAAATTATTACAAGAAGAAAGAGATAAGCTTAGAGATTTAAGATTTAAGGATTCAAATAAGCAATTAAAAAATGTTAAAGAGATTAAAGCTACACGTGCTAGTATTGCACAAATTCTAACTAAGCTTAAACAAATTACTTTAGATAAAGAGTAAAATAATATTGTATGAATAACAATAAAACACAAACAAATAAAGAAAATACTAAAGATATTATCAGAAAGCGTTTTGAAGGAGAAGTAGTTAGTAATAAAAGTGATAAAACTATAGTTGTGAAAGTTGATAGAGTAAGAATTCACCCTAAATATCAAAAACGTTATGCAATGAGTACTAAGTATCAAGTTCACGATGAAAAGGGAGTATATAACGAAGGGGATAAAGTTAGTTTTGTAGAGTGTCGCCCAATTAGTAAAAATAAGAGGTGGCGTGTATTATATAATTAATATTGTTAATAAAGTTTTAAATATATGATTCAAGTAGAATCCCAAATGAAAGTAGCAGACAACTCAGGAGCTAAAAAAGTTCAGTGTATTAGAGTTCTAGGTGGTTATAGAAAAAGATATGCTAGAGTTGGTGACGTAATTACCGTAGCTGTTAAAGAGGCTGTACCTCATTCAGCTATTAAAAAAGGTGATGTTCTTAGAGCTGTTATTATTAGAACTAAAAAAGAAATTAGAAGGACAGATGGCACTTATCTTCGTTTTGATGATAATGCTTGTGCGATTGTTGATAAAGAAAAACCAGAGCCTAAAGGTACCCGTATTTTTGGTCCAGTGGCTAGAGAAGTTAGAAGAGCAGGATATTTTAAAATTGCTTCACTTGCCCCTGAAGTATTGTAAAAACATTTAAGTTTATTTTATGAAAATAAAAAAAGGAGACAAAGTAAAAATGCTAAGCGGAAAAGATAAAGGTAAAACTGGTAAGGTTTTGCAAGTCTTAAAAGCAGAAAAAAGAGCTAGCGTAGAAGGTTTAAATATTTTAATTAAACATTTAAGACCTAGACGTGAAGGAGAAAAAGGACAAAGAGTTGAATTCCCAGCTTTAGTTGATATGTCTAATCTAATTTTAATTTGTCCAAAATGTCAAAAAGAAACTAGAGTTGAATATAAAGTAGTAAAAACTGATAAAGGTAATAAAAAATATAGACAATGTAAAAAATGTCAGGAAACTTTTGCCTAATAATAGTTAATATATGAATAATTTGCAAACACAATATCAAAAAGAAATAGTTCCAGCTCTTAAAGAAAAGTTTAGTTTAAAGAATTTAATGACTGTACCAAGACTTAAGAAAGTAGTTATTAATGTTGGTGTCGGTCGTTATAGTAAGGATAAAGAATATATTGAAAATGTTGAAAAATCTTTAGCTGCTATTAGTGGTCAAAAGGCAGTACTTACTAAAGCTAAGCAATCAATTTCAGGATTTAAAGTTAGAGAAGGTATGATTGTTGGCGCTATGGTAACACTGAGAAAGAAGAGAATGTATGATTTTGTGGAAAAGTTAGTTAATGTAACATTTCCAAGAGTTCGTGATTTTAGAGGTATAAA
>JAIPJO010000013.1 GCA_021734135.1 Patescibacteria group bacterium | reverse complement strand
AGGTATACATAATAAATGTAAGTTGATAAAGAGAAAGTCTTATGGTTTTAGAAATGTAGAAACTTATGTCAGAAAATTAATACTGGGAATTATTCCATTTTTATCTATAATTTCTATACACACTTTATGACATAGAGCCTATTTCCTCTAAAATAAAAATATAGTATAATTATTATACTTATTAATTTATAAATTTTAACAAATTTGATTCAAAAATTTAGCACAATAAATAAAATCTATGAAAAAAATAATTAGCTACTGTCTTTTTCTCAGTTTAATAATAGGTACTTTTCTACCAACCTTAACTAAGGCTGCTGTTGATTCTGAATTTGATCCTAATAATATTATTAGTGATAGTTTACTTTTAGATACCGACTCTATGACTCTTGAAGATATTCAATATTTTTTAGAAGATCAAGGAAGTTATTTAGCTAACTACAAAACTAGAAATACTTATGGTGACATTAAAACTGCAGCTCAAATAATATATGAAGCATCTATAAATAATTATAATTGTGATGGTATTAAATTAAGTGATACACCTAGTGAGACTGAAAAGAATTTAAAATGTAAAAAAATAAAGACAGTAAATCCTAAATTTCTTTTAGTGTTACTACAAAAAGAACAAAGTTTAATTGAAGAAACTAATCCCACTCAAAGACAACTAGATTGGGCTACTGGATACGGTTGTCCTGATGGTAGCTCATGTAATCCCTACTGGCAAGGATTTGGTAAGCAAGTAAACAGCGCAGCTCTACAATTTTGGTGGTATATGAATTACCCTAAAAACTATAATTACAAAATGGGTACTACATATACTTTTAATAATCCTTACGGCACTATAGAAACAAAAAATATTACTGCAACACCACAAAACAAAGCTACCGCTGCTTTGTATAATTACACCCCACATGTATTTAATGGTAATTATAATGTCTATAAATTATTTAAAAGATACTTCCCTCCTACTGCTTATCCCAATGGGACCCTGCTTCAAGCTAAGGGTGAAATTGGTGTTTGGTTAATAGAAGATGGAAAAAGGAGACCATTTTTAAGTAAAAGCGCTTTAGTTTCTCGCTTTGATGAAAATAAAATAGTAGAAGTAGATAGTACAGATTTAAATGCATATATTAAAGGTAATCCAATAAAGTTTAGCAACTATTCACTAATAAAATCACCTAAAGGAACTATTTATTTATTAGTTGATAATAAAAAAAGAAAATTTAGTTCTATTGAAGCCTTTAAAAATATTGGTTACAGTACAGATGAAATTCAAAATGCTAGTTGGCAAGATATAAATAGTTATAAAGATGGTGCTCCAATAACTATGACCTCTACCTACCCTACTGGTGCCTTATTGCAAGATAATATTACTGGTGGAGTATATTGGGTAGAAGAAGGAAAAAAACATGCTATCATTGATAAAAGCTTTTTAAATACTAAATTTAAAAATAAAAGTATTATCCCTGTTGATCCAAGTGAATTAGCTCAATATGATACAGGATCTAAAGTGCTTTTTGATGATGGTGAACTTCTTAAGAGTCCTTTAACTACTGCTGTATATTTAATAGATAATGGCAAAAAAAGACCTTTTGCTTCAGGAGAAGATTTTGTTTCTCTAGGTTATAAATGGGAAAACATAATTACTACTTCCCCGCAAGTATTATATGAATACCCAAAAGGTGATATTTTAAGTAATAAATAATAATATATTTATATATCAAAATAAGAAATCCCGTTATAGCGGGATTTCTTACTATAAAACAATAAATATCCTTTACAGATTAAATACAAGCAGTATAATTAATAACTAGATTAAAAAATAAGATAAAAAAGTATGTCTGTATTATATAGTGCACTGCTACCTCATTCACCCCTTCTTTTAAAACCTATTGGCAAAGAAAATACACAAAAACTAGAAGCTACTTTAAATTCATATCAAAAAGTTATTGATAAAATAAAACAAAAACAAATTAACACTATTGTTGTTATCACACCGCACGGCAAAAAAGATAAAAATAAATACTATATTAATAATAGTTTGAAATATAAAGTTGATTTAAAAGATTTTGGCGATTTAGCTACTAGGCTAGAAATTAAACCTGATCAGCCATTATTTCAAAAAATACAAGATTACCAACGTATAAATAAATTAACAAAAACTTATCAAGAAGAAACGCTTGATTATGGTAGCGCTATTGTTCTTTACTTAATAATATCTCAATTAAATAATGTTAAAGCTTTAAGTATTAGTTATAGTGAAGCTGATAATCAAGAAAATTACGAATTTGGGAAAGAGTTAAATCAGGCATTAAAAAAAAGTGATCAAAATATTGCTGTTATTGCTTCAGGAGATATGAGTCATTGTGTTAGTAAAAAATCACCTCAAGGATATAATCCTAAAGGTGTTAAATTTGATAATCAAATTAAAGAAATTATTTCACAAAATAACGATATAGATAAAAAAATATTAGCTTTTGATCAAAATTTAATTACAAAAGCTAAAGAATGTGGACTGAAATCATTACTTCTTGCTCTAGGAATACTTTCAGATTATAATTACAATACTAAGGTTCTCTCTTATCAAGATGATTTTGGTATTGGCTATCTATCAGCAGAATTTGATAATTTAGAACTTAAAAGCTAAATAATAATAAATAATTAAAATAATTATTATTCTTTTAGACTATTATTCTTGTTATCCTTCCCCTGATTACTAACAACTTTAAAAAAGTATTTCCATTTAGGGCCACTAGGACAAAGTTCCTTAGTATCTATTAAAGCCTGACGAACTTGTTTTTCACTATATATTTTGCAAATCCTAAAAACAGAAGAGCGTTTAAAGTTAGGAATACTTAAATCATTAATTACTTGCAAAGCTAATTCTTGCCACTGATAAGCTGGTGGCTTAACTTGTTTCTTGTGTTTCATGATTGAGCCAAATGACTCAAAATCACTATTTATTTTTTTATTGTCTTCACTCATATATAAAAATGTATTACTTATTAACATTATAACATATGGCTAAAATCTTACCTATAACTATAGCCCCCAATAAAATACTTAGAGAAAAATCTAAGGACATAAATCCTGAAGATTTAAACAAAGCTGAAATGAAAGAGCTTCTTTTAGATATGGAAAAAACCATGCTTCAAGAAGATGGTCTTGGTTTAGCTGCTCCTCAAATTGGCAAAAACATTAATATTTTTGTAGTTAATAATAAAGGTAAAACATTATATATTATTAATCCTAAAATCACTAAACGTTCCTGGGCTAAAGTCGTAGACCAGGAAGGATGCCTTTCTATACCTAACACCTTTGGTGATGTCTTAAGACATAAAAAAATAAACATTAATTATATAGATGAAAAAGGTAAAAAACAAAAAATCACTGCCTCTAATTTACTAGCTAGAATAATACAGCATGAATATGATCATATAAATGGAGTCCTATTCACTGACAAAGCTGAAAATATTATAGTAAAAACAGATTAATTAATATGAATGAAATAAAAAAATACAAAACAGTTATTATGGGCACACCTGAGTTTGCCGTTAAACCCTTCTCTGCTCTGATTTCAAACCCCAACTTTGAGGTTGTTTTAGCTGTGTCACAGCCAGATAAAAAAGTTGGTAGAAAACAAATCATTAAAACTACACCAGTAAAAAAACTAGCTCAAGAAAACAATATTGAAGTAGCTCAACCAGAAAAAATAAAAGATATAGAAGATAAATTAAAAGACTTAAATGCTGATATACTAATAGTTATTGCCTATGGCAAAATACTTCCACAAAGAATATTGGATATATTTAAGTATGGCGCTATTAATGTTCACGGTTCCCTACTGCCAAAATATAGAGGTTCTAGCTGTATGCAAGCAGCTATTTTAAATGGTGATAAAGAAACAGGAGTAACCATCATGTTAATGGATGCTGGCATGGACACAGGAGATATTTTAAAACAATTTAAAATAAGTATAGATGACAAAGAAACTATTAGCACTTTACATGACAAGCTAAGCGATCTTAGCGCTAAAGTATTACCAAACACCTTAAGAGAATATTTAAAAGAAAATATTAAAGCTCAAAAGCAGGATGAAGAAAAAGCTAGTACAGTAAAGATGTTAAGCAAAGAAGATGGGCACTTAGACTTTAAAAGCAGTGCTGATTACATTGACAGACAAATTAGAGCCCTCAATCCTTGGCCTTCAACTTTTGCCAAGCTAGATAGTGAATACTTGAAAATTTTAGAAACAGGCAGTATAATAACTACAGATCAGCCACATGAAATTGGTGAGCTGTTTTTTAATAACAACTCTTTATTTGTGCAAACTAAAGATAAGGCAATAGAAATAACAAGATTACAGGTTTCAGGTAAAAAACCAGCCAATAAAGAAAACATTATAAGTGGGTACAAACACTTAGAAGGAAAAGTATTGCAATAAGGTCCCTTCGTCTAGTGGTTAGGACGCCAGGTTCTCATCCTGGTAACAGGGGTTCGATTCCCCTAGGGACTACAAAGAAAAAAATAGGCTCAAAAGAGCTTATTTTTTTATTAACTTTTTCATTTTAATAATATAATAAAATAAAACAAGTATAAGCACTACATCAAAAATAAAAATAAATGAAAAAGATATAGAAGAAATACCTAAACAAGATAAATTATTTATCCAAAAATACAGAGCAAATAAAGCATCAAAAATAATAAGTGTTAATATGTATTTTAACCAAAAAATTTGAGTTTTATTTTGTATTAAATTTAAATTTAACATAGCCAATAAAACAGTTAGAATGAAAGCCCCTACAGACAACCACAAAGAAGTACTATAACCACCTATAAGCAACTCAGAGCCAGTAATTAAGCGCATTAGATGTAGTATAGCTACTATTGTAAAAACAGCGCTAGTAACTACAATAGTATTTTCTTTAATAATTTTCTTCATAATTTTATATTAAAATAAATAATGATAAGTTAATAAATGAAATTAATAATATTCCATTTTCTCTAAAGATTTTATTGCTAAACGTTTAAAAATAATAATAATGAAAATTGAAATAATAACAAATAAAAACAGTGATAGATAATTAGAACCTGAAACATTAAGATAAAACAAGTATGTAACTAAAGCTATATAAACTAAAGCAGAAATCATAAAGCTAATACCTGGAGCTGAAGTGCTAAGTTCATTAGGATCATTGCTTTCAAAATTAATATACATAGCACCTAAAGCTAAACCAAACATCGTTAAAGTTAATACAGCTATTATTACCACAAGACTTAAAACTATAGATAAATACAAACTCATACCTAAAGGTATAATATACAACAATAATGAAAGAACACCTAAAATAACTAAAACTAAAGCAAATAACTTATATTTACTCAAAAACACCTTAGACATTTTAATAGGCGCTGAACCCATAATCCAAGAAGTATTACTTTCCTGACTAAAGGATGGAAATACAAATCTAACAATAAAAGCGGTGATAAAAAATAAAACAATAGGTAACTGCAAAGCTGTCATATTATCTCCCAAAACAAATCCATCGCCAATGTTTGAATATTTATCTAAAAGTGTAATTACACCTACTTGAGCAAATAATAATATTGCTAAAAATAAGAACCATAAAAAATTTTTAGATGAACGCAATGAAGTTAAAAGCTCTTTTTTATAAATAACAGCCTCAGCTGACTTTGGAAAACTTCCCTCAAATAAGTGTTTTTTGCTTTTCTTTTTCTCTTTTTTAGCTTCAAAAGAACCTTCTTGAAAGTTCTGCCAAATACAGAGAAACTTAGATTCTAAAAGTTTAAATATTAAAACTATAACAAATAAAGCTAAGAGTAATATACTAATATACTTAATAGCACTAAAATTATCACCCAGTTGAAAGTTAAAAATAGTCATAGCTGGATAATGTGATGGAAATATAGAAAAATACTTTGCAAAAAGAGATGAACTAGGATTAACAATATTATCTACTTGAAATACTTTTTCTAAATTCATATTAATTATTTTTTGCCACAAAAATATTGCTATAGATATTACTACTGCACTAACAAGAAAAGCTAAAACTTTAAAGTTTTTTATCTTTAAAAAATTCAAAGCTATTGAAAATAGAAAAATACTCATTATAGCTAATAAGGAACAAATTACTGCAAAAAATAATACTGCAAGTACTGACAAAAAAATAGCCAAAAGAGAAAAATTAAACACTTGACCAGTAGCTATTAAAAGAGGAATGCTAATAATTAAAATAACCCAAGTAGAGCTATTTATAGCTTTAAAAGAGTTTACCCAAAGCATGCCTCTATATTTAGGGCTAGCCATTATCCAGCTATCCTTATTACCTTTAAAAAAGTTAACTAAAGCAAAGATAGTGCTACTAAGGAAAATAAGGAAACCAGTAATGAGTAGAAAAATCTCATAAATATACAAAGGACCTACCTGATTCATAAAAATATCCTTTTCTGTTTGCGTGAACACTAAACCAAGTTTAGCCACATAAAAGACAGCCCCAGCAATTAAAGCTATAAGCGCTAGCATTAAAATTGTGACAGAGATTCTTGCTACCTTATTATCTTGAAAGTATCTTAAAAACTTCCTTTTTTGGTATTTAAAAAATTCTTTAAGCATGTTTAGTAAAGTTAAAATATATCTCAGATAAACTAGCACTATCACTTTTAATCTCTTTTCTTAGATTATCTAAGGTGTTAGTAGCAATAAGCTCCCCTTGATGTAAAATACCAATCTTAGATGAATATTTCTGAGCTACTGGTAAAGTATGAGTAGTCATAAATACTGTGCCACCACTTTTAGTAAACTTATGAAGTAAATTCATAGCTATCTCAGCAGACTCTGGATCAAGACCTACTATAGGCTCGTCTACTAAGATTAATTTAGGATTATGAAGTAATGCTGCTAAAATACTAAACTTCTGCTTATTACCCCTAGAATAATTTTCAAAGTATTTCTTCTCTATACCCTTTAAATTAAAATGTGCTAAAAGCTCAGGAATTTTTTTAGAGATATCTTCCTTTTTCATTCCATAAAGAGCACCTGAAAAATATAAAAACTCTTCACCAGTAATATGATTCCATATTTTAGGCTCATCAGGGATATAAGCTAATTGCTCTTTAACCTTAATTGGAGAATCTTTAATACTTTCACCATTAATTAAAATATCACCTGAACTAGGTCTCAAAAGCCCTAATATGTTTTTTATAATAGTAGTCTTCCCTGAACCATTAGGACCTATTAAAGAAAATAATTCACCTTCATTAACTTTTAAATTGAGATCTTTAACAGCTAAAAAATTAGCAAATTTTTTATTTAAATTTTTTATTTCTAACATTTTAAATATTGTTAATATTCTTAAGTATTTTAATTATAACACAAAAAAACAGCTTAGTTAAAAGCTGTTTGGGAAATAATTGTGAGCCACCCGTCGGATTCGAACCGACGACCTACTGTTTACAAAACAGTTGCTCTAACCAGCTGAGCTAGGGTGGCAAAATAATAATTATATATTATGTATAATTATTAAAATATATAATTATAATATGTGCGCCCACCAGGATTCGAACCTGGGACCTTCTGCTTAAAAGGCAGCTGCTCTACCGGCTGAGCTATAGGCGCTAAAAAATAAAAGTGCTATCTGAGCACAGTTAGTAATAATAATAACAAAACATTTTTTATTTGTAAATACCTTAATATAAATTAACTAAATATTTTAATTAATATCAAAAACTACTATTTCTCCAGGAAATAAAGTGCGTACTGGTGGCCCCCAAGTTCCCACACCTGCACTAGTATATGTTATCATTTCTTTGTAATTAGATAAACCATAAGAAAAATTTCCATAAATATATCTAACAATTAAAGAAAACGGGTTAATTTGACCACGATGAGCATGTCCTGAAAGCATTAAATCTGCTTTTAAAGCTCGTGCTTCAGCTTGGTCAACTGGTACATGATTAATAACTATTCTTAAATTTTCTTTATTTATTTTTATATTATTTATTTCCCTTCTTATATTACTATCCTTATCATCTAAATAATTAAAACCTATAAACTCTATTCCTTCTATATTAAGAGCTTCATCCTTTAATTCAAAAAATCCTGCTTCTGAAACAATATTAGTAAGTGTATTTTTATCTATAAATTGATCATGGTTTCCAGGTACAAAAATAACTGTACTAGAAAACTTTTTTAATATTGGAATAAATTTTCTAATTTTTATATCATTTCCATCAAATAAATCGCCACTTATTACTACAACATCTGCATTTAAATTATTTACTTTAACAACTAGATTTTCTAAATAAAATGGTTGATATATTAAACCTAAATGTAAATCAGATAAATGAACTATTTTTATACTATTATCATAATTATTTAAATTATTTATCTCTATATTTTTTACCCTAGGAAAAAAAGCATTATGCACTCCCAGTAAGAAAAAAATAATTGCTAACAAAAAAAATGTTTTTGCTAATAAGTTTTTCTTTGTAAAAAAATATTTAAGAAAATAAAAAATAGTTCCAAATATAAGTATTTGTGTTAAAAAACCAAACAAAAAAGCACTAATAATATACAAATAATTAAAAACTACATGATTTTCATAATTTATTAAAATATTAGCAAATACAAAAAAACAAGTAAGAAATACTGGTATAAGATAAGCTAAATATTTTCTTTTTTTAAAATTAAATGCATTATATATCAGTCCTCCTGCAAAGTAATGAGTTACAATAAATGCTAATAAAATTAAAGCAGATAGTATCATATAAATAATAATAATTTGAAATTTAATCATATTATAACAAAAAGATAAACAAATACCTAAAACTTATACTAAAAAAATTTATTAAATAAGATGGGTAAAACCTGTGTAATAAATGGGGTTGATTTATACCACTTCTTTAGTGTAAGATAAATAAATAAAGTAGACATGAATAAATAACAAAATATGATTAGCGAAAAAGAAAAAAACTTAACACAAAGAGTGCCACCTCAAAATTTAGAAGCAGAACAATCACTACTTGGATGCTTGTTAATAGATAAAGATGCTATTGTAAAAATTGCTGACAGTCTTTTTGAAGATGACTTCTATAAAAACGCTCACGCTGTTATCTATAATATCATTAAAGATTTATTTAACCATCAACAACCAATTGATATTTTAACAGTCGCTAACCGTCTAGAAGAAAAGAAGAAATTAACTGAAGTAGGTGGTCGCACTTATTTAGCTGAACTTTCAAATACTATTGCTACTTCAGCTAACATAGTTAACTACTCCCAAATCATTCAAAGAAAAGCAACTCTGAGAAGATTGCAACGCGCAGCTAGTGAAATCATGGATTTAAGTTTTAAAGAAGATGAAGATGTAGATCAGATTTTAGATACTACAGAAAAAAAAGTATTTGCTGTTTCTAGAAAATACATGAATGCTACTTTTTCCCCTATTGATACTCTTTTAACAGATGCTTTTGACAGAATTGATGAACTTCATAAACAAAGTGGAAAATTAAGAGGCGTACCTACTGGATTTAATAAACTAGATAGTCTTTTAGCAGGACTACAAAAATCAGACTTAATTATTTTAGCTGCTAGACCTAGTGTTGGTAAAACAGCTTTTGCTCTAGACATTGCCAGAAATGTAGCTACTAAAGATAAAACTGGTGTGGCTGTGTTTTCACTGGAGATGAGTAAAGAACAAATGGTAGACAGAATGCTTTGTGCTCAGTCAGGTGTAAATCTTTGGAAAATGAGAACTGGAAATTTATCTGATAAAGAAGGGGATAATGATTTTTCTAGAATAGGAGAATCTATGGGTGTTTTAGCTGACTCACCAATATTTATTGACGATTCCCCTACTTCTTCTATAATGGAAATTAGAGCTAAAGCTAGAAGACTACAAATGGAAAAAGATTTAGGATTAATTATTATTGATTATTTACAGTTAATGGAAGGTAGAGGTAAATATGGAGATAATAGAGTACAAGAAGTAGCTGAAATTAGTAGAGGTTTAAAGGCAGTGGCTAGAGAATTAAATATACCTGTATTAGCTCTGGCACAGTTATCTCGTGCAGTAGAGCAATCGTCACCAGCTATACCTAAATTATCTCATTTAAGAGATTCTGGATCTATTGAACAAGATGCTGATGTAGTAATGTTTCTATATCGTAAAGCAGCAGATAAGAACTATGATGAAAATGACTTATCTGAAGAAGAAAAAAATGGTGGAAAAGTATATATTGCTAAACACAGAAACGGACCAACTGGTGAGGTGGGACTCTTCTTTGATAAAAATACAGTTAGCTTTAAAAACTTAGACACACAACATGAAGCGCCACCTGAGTTTTAATAATAATTAATAAAATAAATTAATTAATAATAAATAATACTAATAAAAAATATGTTCAACAAATTAAAACAATTCAAAGACATGCGTAGTCAAGCTAAAGACTTGCAAAATAGCTTAGCTGATGAATACGTAACAGAAGAATCAAATGGTGTAGAGGTTAAATTAAACGGTAATCTAGAAGTACAATCAGTTAAAATAAATACTGAATTAGAAAAAGACTTCTTAGAAAGAACTATTAAAGATGTAACCAATAAAGCCGTAAAGAAAACACAAAAAATAATGGCTAAAAAAATGCAAGAAATGGGCGGAATTCCAGGAATGAGCTAAATACTATAATTTATTATATATAATTTGTATAATAAAGTATCTTTATGTATAAAAATAATCTCATTTAATTTGAGATTATTTTTTTATTTGCTAAATAATTAGTAATTTCATATAATAATATTATGAAACATCCTAAAACTATCGCTAAACTAATTGAGCATTTTCAAAAACTTCCTAGTGTAGGTCCTAAAACTGCTGAACGCTATGTTTTTAGTTTACTTAAAAAACCTTCTCCAGAACTAGCTGATTTTGCACATAACTTAAGTCAGCTCAAAACAAGTATTAAAACTTGTAATTATTGCCAAGCTATAAGTGAAACTAATCCTTGTGAAATATGCAGTAATAAAAACAGGGATAGATCAGTACTTTGTATTATGGCTAATACTCAAGAAATGATTAGCTTAGAAAATACTCATAAATATAATGGTTTATATTATATCTTAAATAATTTAATTAATGCTATTGAAAATCAAGGACCTGAGAATTTAAATGTTAAAAAATTACTTGAAAGAGTCAAAGAAGAAAAATTTACAGAAGTGATACTAGCTTTAAGTCCCACCTTAGAAGGTGAAACTACGCTTATGTATTTATCTAAAATACTAAAAGAAGAAGGGGTAAAAGTAAGTCGTTTAGCTAGGGGCTTACCGCTGGGTTCATCACTTGAATATACTGATGAAGTTACTTTATCACAATCATTAAAATACAGAAATACACTTTAATACAAATAAAAAAATCCGTTTAAACTAATAACGGATTTTATTATATCTAAGTTGAAATTTATCTTTAGGCAATTTTTTCAATCTTAACCAAACTATATGGTTGACGATGTCCTTTAGTTCTTTTGTATCTAGTCTTATTCTTGTATTTTACAACTGTAATCTTTTTATCCTTATCCTGTTTTTCAACAGTTCCAGAAACTTTTTCTCCCAAACTTGGTTCTCCTAAGTTAATTTCTTTACCGTCAGTAGAAGCAACTAAAAGAGTATCAAATTTAACTTTTGATTTTTCTTCGTTATCTAATTTTTCAATTTTGATAGTTTCCCCTTCTTTTACTTTATACTGCTTACCTCCGGTCTTAATTACTGCAATTTTACTCATATGATAATTAATTAAATTAATTATTTAAAAAACGTGGGGCACCCACGCCTATAGAAATATATTAACAAAGATTTGAAAAATGTCAACAAATAGGATATTATTAAAGTAATTAAATATAAATATAATTATATGTCTAAATTTATTATTCAAGGACAAAAATCGCTTAGTGGAGAAATAGCAGTAAAAGGCGCTAAAAATTCAGCTTTAAAAATAATTCCAGCCTCTATTTTATCTGACGAACCTATTAAAATTAAAAACTTACCTGATATAGAGGATGTTGGAAAATCGCTTGATTTATTATCTTCCTTAGGAGCTAATATTAAACGTCATAATGGTAAAATTGATGTAGAAACTAAAAATATTAATACCAGTATTTTAGAGCCTAAACTAGCAGATAAGTTTAGAACCTCCATAATGTTTGTTGGTCCACTCTTAGCTCGTTTTAAAGAAGTTCATTTTCCTCATCCAGGAGGTTGTGTTATTGGCGCTGGTGGTAGACCAATTGATTTATTCTTGGAAGGTTTTAAAGCTTTAGGAGCTGAAGTAAACGTAAAAGGTGGTTTTTATGAAATTAAAGCTAAAGAATTAAAAGGTAATGAATACTTCTTTACTAATGTTAGTGTTACTGGAACTGAGAGTCTTATGATGACTGCCACCTTAGCTAAAGGCACCACCACTTTAAAAAACTGTGCCATGGAACCTGAAATTAAAGCTTTAGCAGACTATTTAAACAAACAAGGCGCTAAAATTAAAGGAGCTGGTAGTCCCACAATAATAATTGAAGGTGTAAAGAAATTAAGCGCTGGTACTTTCAATATTGTACCTGATAGAATTGAAACAGGTTCTTTTGCTATTATGGCAGCAGCCACTAAATCTGAACTTAAAATAACCAATTGCGAACCTAATCATATACTTAGTTTATTAGCTATATTTAAAAAAATAGGAATTGACTATGAACAAGGTAAAAATTGGTTAAAGATTAAAGCTAGTAAAAAATTTAAACCATATAATATTAAAACACATGAATACCCAGGCTTCCCTACTGACTTGCAATCTCCTTATACAGTTTTAATGACTCAAGCTTCTGGCTTTAGTATAATTCATGAAACTATTTATGACCGCAGACTTCTTTATGTAGATATGCTTTCTCAAATGGGTGCTAACATTATTATGTGTGATCCTCATAGAGCTGTAGTTAATGGTCCTACCCCTTTACATGCTAAAAAACTAATTAGCCCTGATATTAGGGCGGGTATAGCTTTAATTATCGCCGCATTAATTGCTAAAGGACAAACAGAAATTGATAATATTTATCAAATAGATAGAGGCTATGAAAAATTAGATGAACGGTTAAGAAACTTAGGAGCTGATATAGTTAGAGCTTAATTCATATGAATGCAAAAATAAGAGCTAGACTTTTTTATATTTTTATATTTTTATTTGTGGTGACAACTATATTCACCTCTTTTTATGCTACTGGTTATAGATTTAATTTAACCTGGCCTTTGGAATTAGATAAAGTTTTGATTAAAACTGGCACCTTACAAATTAAAACTGAACCTAAAAATGTTAAAGTATTTTTAGAAAAAAGTACTAAAAATATTTTTTCAAATCCTGCCAAACTAGAAGGACAAGCTACTACACCAGTGAAAATAAGAAATCTTTTACCAGGAGAATACAAATTAAGTTTAAGACATGATGGCTACTGGAATTGGGAAAGAAAAATAAATATTAAAACTGGAGTTTTTCTTTATTTAGATAATATTACATTATTTAAAAAAACCCTACCTTTAAATATATATCATTTTGATATTCAAGATGTATATCCAAGTCCAGATCTTAAATACGCATATTTAAGTGAAAATCAGGCTATCATTGATTTAAAAACAGAAACTAAAATAGCACAGATTGATGAAAAAATGGAAAATGTCACTTGGTCTAAAGATAGCAAGAAATTAATTAGTAATAATTTAATATTTAATATAGAAAAAAATACTATTAATAAATTTAGTGAAAAAATTACAGGAGAAATAAATAATTTAAAATGCAATAACAAAGCTGAAATCTTAAGCTATCAACAAAAACAAAGTATTGAACAATATAATTTAGATAATGATAATGTAAGCCTTTCAATAGAAATAAAAAATAAATGTCAAGATTTTATTATTAAAGATGATAAAATTATTTATATAACTAATAACAAAGAATATAGTCAAATAATAATAGATGATTTTAATAAAAAAGAAAGATTGACAATAGATTTACCACTTGCTAATAATTATCAATTTATCAACACTGATAATAAATATTTAAACGTACTAGAAAAAAATCATAAAACTCTTTATATTTTAGATTCTGATTTAAAATATTCACATCCTATAGCTAAAATTAGAAATTTTAAACAAGGCATTTGGATTAGTGATTACCAACTTTTATACAATAACGATCTAGAATTTTTTATGTATGATCTCAGACTCAATGAATCAGAATTAATAACCAGAGTCTCCGAAAAAATCAAAAGTTTACTCTGGCATGAAAATAAACAATATATTCTCTACAACAGTAAATCTTCTTTATATGCTATTGATTGGACTAATAGAAAATATACTATTACTAAAATTATATCTTTAGAGGAAATCAAATCCCCATTCTTAAATCAGGAAAATGACACAATATATTTCAGTGCTAAGATAGGGCAGCAATCGGGTTTATATAAAATGAAGATACAATAAAATCACTTATATACTAATAAGTGATTTTATATAAATACTTATTCAAACAAAATAAAGAAACAAAATTTTACATATCTTTAGCCATTTTTTTAATAAACTTTTTTAAATCCATGCCAACCTCCT
The DNA here is from genome assembly GCA_021734135.1 of Patescibacteria group bacterium. Taxonomy (GTDB): domain Bacteria; phylum Patescibacteriota; class Patescibacteriia; order Patescibacteriales; family UBA12465; genus JAIPJO01. The sequence goes on along the minus strand of JAIPJO010000013.1, from coordinate 3,787 downwards.
TATCCTTAACTCCTAACTTTAAAGTGGTTTTAATAAAATTAAGTTTATTACCAGTATCGAGCCATTCTCCATCAATCTTCTTTCCATATATAGGTCGATTATTTTGTAGCATAATATCAAAAGCATCAGCTAATCTTATCTCTCCTGATTTGCCATCTTGCATATTATCTAAAACTTTAAATAATTCAGGAGTAATAACACAAATACCCACAAATACTAAATTAGAAGGTGCATCTTTAGGGTCTGGTTTCTCTACAAATTTATCTATTTCATACACGCCATTACCCAAATCTTTACCAGAAATTACACCAAAACTTTGCACTTCACTAGGATCTACTTCTGCTAAACCAATTACTATATCTCCATATTTTTCATAAACATCAATAACTTGTTTAGCGGGCGAAACTTCAGCATCATACAAGGTATCACCAAACATAACTAAAGCAGGTTCATCAGCAAGTATGTGACTAGCACAATTAACAGCATCACCATCTCCTAGTGGTAATGCTTGTCTAACATAAGAAAAATTAGCTAAATTTTCTATATCTCTTACCTTTTTAATCATGTCTGTTTTATTTTTTTCCACTAAACGAGTTTCCAGCTCAAATGATTTATCAAAATGATCTTCAATGGCATGTTTACCACGTCCAGTAACAAATATTATTTCTTCAATACCAGCTTTAACAGCATCTTCAGCTAAATATTGAATAGCTGGCTTATCCACTACTGGTAACATTTCCTTAGGCTGAGCTTTGGTAGCTGGCAAGAATCTGGTTCCAAAACCTGCAACAGGAAATACAGCTTTTTTAACTTTCTTTATCATACTTTTATTTTTTAATTTTTATTTTATTCCATTTATAAAAATACTTTAACCAAGATTTGATATGTTCTCTGACAATTTTATTGGTAAAAAAAGCTAGATACCAGGCTCCCTGTGCGCTTTCTCTTTGGTGATCATGAATCAACTTAGCTTTAGGATTATATACTACTTTATAATTACCATGCCAAGCAGATCTGCAAATATCAATATCTTCAAAATACATAAAGTACCTCTCATCAAACCTTAAAGCAGCGCTTTTTCTAATCATTAAAGATGAGCCCATTAACCAATCTACCTCCTTAATTTCACTATGATTAAAATCTTTCATTAAAAACCAATCAATGTGCTTTTTAAAAAACTTAGCTAAAAAGGTACGTCTAAGAATGGGAGTATAGAATTTAGGAAATCTGGCACAAGAATATTGCAAGCTTCTATCTGGATTTAAGAGCTTTGGTCCCACTACAGCCACCTCAGCATTTTGTTTAATATAATTAAACATTATCTTAATGGTATCTTTTTCTACTAAAGTATCAGGATTCAGTATTAAATAAAAGTCTCCTTGAGCCTTATTAATTCCCATATTATTACCTCCTCCCATGCCTCTATTTTTAAAACTGGAGATAAAGATTATTTCTGGATATCTTTGTTTTAAACTACTAGCAATATTTTCTTTAGAATTATTATCAACTACAATAATTTCATAATCAATGCTTTTCATGTCAGCATTAAAAATAGACTCTAATAAGCTTAAAGTCTTAAGAGCGCTATTGTAGTTAACAATAATAATACTCAAATCCATATTTACATTGATCTTTTAACAAGTTTATAATACAAAATAATAAGAGGACTAAATAATTTAAGAGCTAAACTTGGCTTAGCTCCAAACTCTAAGTTAGCACTTAGACTACCAAAGAATTCTCTATCACTTATCTTCTGTAAACTTTTAATCTTCTTTCTTTCTCTTCTTATTGTAGCAATATTTTTAAAAGAAAAGAAATATTTATATGTTTTTAATTTAACAGATAGCCAAGAATTAAATAATGAATACATTATTAAACCTAATTCAACAACTACTAAAGCTGGGGCAATTAGAACTAAAGTTTTAGTGTTATAGAATAAAAATAGCGTCATTAACCTATTTCTTTCCATATAATATAACATTCTAATACTTCTAGAAAACTCATACTTATGATATAGCACTGATTTAGGAGCTAATATTATACTATAACCAAGCATTTTAACCTTTAAACTAAGTTCTACGTCATCATGATACATATAAAACTCTTCATTATAGCCTTCAATCTTTTCAAACAATTCTTTTTTAATCAAAAAAGAGCAGCCAGAGGCATAAGTAAATCCCTTACCATAGTCACTTATCTTTCTATCATCTTCACCATAATGACTAACCAAACCAAAACCTAGAAAATGTAGATTATTACCTAAGGTGTTAATCTTTTTTCTGCCTTTATTCTCTTTATCAAATAAAAGTATTTTAGATTGAACTATCCCTGCCTCTTTATTATTATTAGCGCTAATAACCAGCTCTTTTAACCAGTCTTTAGTAAAGACAGTATCCATATTACAAATTACAATATAATCACAGCCATCACTGATAGCGGTGTTTGCGCCTAAATTATTAGCAGCTGCATAATTTCCGTCTTCCCTTTTTAAAATCTTAGCTTCTGGATAATTGTTTAATAAATAAGAAAAGCTTTCCTGATTAGAAGCATTATCTACAATATAAACATAATATTTATCTTTAGGATAATTTTGTAACATTAAAGATTGCCAAGCTTCCTCTAAATACTTCTTAGCATAATCTTTATAGTTCACCAGAACAATTCCTACTTTTTTATTCATAATTTATATTATGTAAGTATATTATATAAACTAATTTATTTACTAAATAAATTAAGTCCTTTGCTTGCTTTTCACTTTAAGTTTTCCCTTAAAAAGCCAAGTAAAAAATAATACTAATTGCCAAGCTAGAAAGAGGATAAAATACTGCCAATATGGGTGCCACTTTTTAAAGTATTTAAGCATAGAATCAGAGAAGTACTTTTGAGTTTGATAAGTTTTAAGCTGCGAAAAACTTTTTCCTACTAGATCTATAGCTACAGCCTTATCAGTATACCAAACCTCTTTTTCTTTTGACTTAGCATATTTGCAAAAATCAACTTCTTCAAACCAAAGGAAATATCTTTCATCTAAAAAACAGCCTTCAAAAGAGTCTTTTTTAATGGCAAAGAAGGCTCCACGCACTGAATCTACTTTAGAACTTTGATTATAGTCAAAATCTTTTCTAAGATATTTATCTAAAATTCTAGGAAATAAATGTGGTAATTTTAAAACAATAGCTAATTGATCAAAAAATGTTGGAAAGCGACGAACATGTTTAACAATATTTCCCTTTTCATCAACTAGTTTGCAACTAGCTATATCAGCTTGAGGATTATTTTTTAGCCAAGTAATAAAATTGTTTAAGGTATCTCTTTCAAGCTTCATATCAGGATTTAAAAGCAATACATGTTTACCTTGAGATCTTTTTATCCCTTGATTGCAAGCTTTGCCAAAACCTAAATTTTCTTTGTTTCTAATTAGCTTAACATCAGGAAAGGTGTGTTTAACCATGTTAGCGCTATCATCTGATGAATTATTATCTGCTACAATAATTTCAAAACTAAAATCACCCACACCTTGATATATAGATTTAATGTTTTCCCTTAATTTGTCTTTTACATTCCAAGAAACTATTATTATTGATATATCCATATTATTTGATGATACTTACTCTTTTAAGTTTGCTTGTATGCCCTTTTATTATATTCACATTATTTAAAGGCACTTTAAATTCTTGAGACAAAAGATTTCTTAATTCCAGATTAGCCTTTCCCTTCTCAGGAGGACTTGTAATTCTAACCTTTAAAGCACCATCGCTCATAATCTCTTTAATTTCACTGTTTTTAG
>JAIPJO010000012.1 GCA_021734135.1 Patescibacteria group bacterium | reverse complement strand
ACTATATAATAAAAGTCTTCTCCACTTGGTGATTCAGTATGAGTCATTAAAACTTTATCTCCGACTTCATAAATTTGAGCACTTAAAACCTCTAAATTACCAATACCCTCAAAAATTATTTCTTCATTCAAATACTTTCCCTCTAATCCTTTCAGTCTTAAATCCTGTTGCACTTGAGTCTTGTCATCACCAAACTCAATTGTTTTTTCTTCTATAATTTCAATAATCTCAGCTTTAAAAATATTTTCTTCTACCTCTTGATTATCTATTTGCGCTTTTGCACTAACAGGAATTAAAATAGAAAATATTAAAAATGTAAATATTATATTTCTTACAATCTTTATCATATATTGAATATTTTTTTATATATATTATTCTAACACAAACTTAAAATTAATAGAATTTTAATAACAATAAATCTAATTAAATTTCAATATATCATCAATAATCTGTCTATCATTTTTAAGTCTAGGCACTTTATATTGACCACCCAAGCGCTTGTTAGCTTTAAGCCAATCATAGAATAAATTTTCTCTTGCTATAATTACCTCCGGTATTGAAAGTGTCATATTGTTGTAGCGCTTAGCTTCATAATCAGAGTTGAGCTTTTTTAACTCTACATCTAAATCTTTAATATATTCACTAAGATTTTTAGGTGCTCTATCGAATTCAATTAACCACTGATGTCTACCAGTATTTTCTTCAGACATGAATACTGGCGCTACAGTGTATTCCTTAATTTCAATACCATGTTTATTATTAACCTTACTCAGAGCTTTCTCAGCATTGTCAATAATTAACTCCTCACCAAAAGCATTGATAAAGCTTTTAACTCTTCCACTAACTATAATTCTAGGTGGTTTTAAGCTGGTAAATTTAATAGTGTCACCTATCATATAACGCCACAAACCAGAATTAGTACTAATAATCAAAGCATAGTTTTTATTTAACTCTACTTCATTTAAAGTATATACTTTAGGATTTTCATTATCTATATCTTCCAGAGCTAAAAATTCATAAAAGATTGCAGAATTAAAAGCTAAAAGCATATCATTTCTTTTTAAATCATCTTGAAAAGCAAAAAAACCTTCTGAGGCATTATACACCTCTAAATAGTTAATAGCTCTAGTTTTAAACAGTTTCTCAAACTGAGATCTATATGGAGAAAAACTAACACCACCATGAATAAATAGTTCAAAATTAGGCCAAACCTTATGTAAATCGTCTTTATCTTCAAGCTCTAAAACTTTCTTCATTAAAAGCAAGTTCCAAGAAGGTACACCAGAAAAACTCACCATATTTTGACCTCTAATTATATTAGCCATCTTCTCAAGTTTAAGTTCCCAATTTTTCATGGTAGCAATTTTAAACTTTGGAGACCTTCTTAGCTTTACCCACCAAGGTAAAAACTTTATTAAAAGCACAGAAATATCTGAAATATACTTATCTTTTCCTAAATCTTTGTTCTGTCTACTACCAGCTAAAGCAAAACTTTTGCCGTACAATAATTTTGAACGCTTGACTTGATTGAAGTATGTAGCTAACAAATCCCTACCAAGCTTATAATGATTATCCTTTAGATTTTCTTTAGTAACAGGAATAAACTTGCTCTTAGAACTACTAGTACCAGATGACTTAGAAAATAACTTTGTTTCACCTGGCCATAAAACATTATCCTTATTAGCTTCTAAAATTTCTAATATATAAGGCTCAAGATCTTCGTAGCTAGAAATGGGTACTTGTTTTTGATAATCCTCTATACTACTAATATCTTTATAATTATAATTAATTCCCCACTTTGTATTTTTTGCTTTATTAATTAAATATTTAAAAATCCTTTTCTGACATAGAAAAGGATCTTCTAAATCTTTTTGTAATCTATTATATTTTTTTTGAAAAAGTATATTAGCTAAATTCATATTATTTCTTAACTGCTAACTGACCACAAGCAGCTTGACCCTCATTGCCAAAACTACTTCTAAGAGTAGTTCTTATTCCTCTTTTCTCTAAAATTCTCTTAAAAGTTTGAATTTGTTTTTCATCACTTGATTTAAAAACTCCCGAATCATTATATCTAATTAAATTAAGCATGTATAATTTCTTATTCATTAAATCAGCTAATTCATTAGCTAATTTAATACTATCATTTACCCCCTTTATCATCACATATTCAAACATCACCTGACGACCAGTTTGCTCAATATATGAGTCAATTAATTCTAATAATTCTTTAATACTTTGTTTTTTATTTATGGGCATTAAATGGCTTCTAAGCTTATCATTAGGAGCATGAAGTGATACAGCTAAATTAACTTGCAATTTTGATTTAATTAACCTCTCAATTCCCTTTCTAATGCCAACGGTAGAGACTGATATTTTTCTAGCGCCAATATTAAACTTGTCTTCACTGTTTAAAATTTCTATAGCTCTAAAAACATTATCAATATTTAAAAATGGTTCACCCATACCCATAAAAACAATATTATCTACTTTTTCATTCTTCTCTTTTAATTTTCTAGCAAAATATAATACTTGCTCTACGATTTCTCTAGCACTAAGATTACGGATAAAGCCCATTTGTCCAGTAGCACAAAACTTACAACCTAAAGCACAACCAATTTGACTAGAAACACAAACAGTATTTCTTTTATCTGAATTTTTAATTAGTACAGCCTCTAGTTTTTGCTTGTCTTTTAAAGTAATTACAGCCTTAACAGAAGCATCTTTTAAGCTTACTTCTTGAGCATTTATCTCTAATGGACATTCTGATTCTAGTTTAGCCCTAAGATCTTTTGGTAAAACACTAGCCTCCTGCCAGGATGATATAAAATCTTGATATATCAGTTTATTAATTTGTTTTACCCTAAAACTAGGACTAGATTGTAGAATTTCCATTAATTTATCTAAATTCATATTAATTTATTATATTATTATTTATCTATATTTAATTGTAGCAGACTATTTTAAACTTTACTACATAAAAAAACAATGTAATTTAAGTTAATAAAATTACATTGTAGAAAAAAAATATATTTAAAATTTAGCGATAACCTTTTTTGAGCATACAATTTTCATAATAATCTTCTACTGTAGTCCCTTGCATCTTTTGAGTCATTTCTATTGAATCCCGTGCACAAGACTTAGCTGCTAAATGAGGTTTATAGCTTATCCAATAAAAAGAAAAAGCTAGAATAGCTAAAACTAAAATTAAAATAATTTTTTCTTTTTTACTAAATACATTTAACATAATTAAAGGTTAATAATATTTATATGTTTATATTATATACTACATGTATTATTTATAAAAGTAACAATAACTATAATAAAAATATAATATATAATTTTTTATTCTTTACAATCTAAACACTGGGAGTATAATAATATAGGGTGGACAATCTTTTAATAAATAATATTAACCTTTTTTCTATGGCTAGAATAACTGCAAAAGGATATTCATTTAATGATATCCTAATTGTACCAAAATACAATAAAATTGCTTCACGACGAGAAGTAAATTTTCAAACACAGGTTACTAAAAATTATAGTATTGATATTCCAATAATAGCTGCTAACATGGATACTATCTGTGAAAGCGAAATGGCTATAAGCTTAGGAAAGATGGGTGGTCTTGGTATAATTCATAGATTTTTAAGCATAAAAGAACAAGTAGAAGAGGTAAAGAAAGTTAAAAAACATAAATTAATTACTGCTGCAGCTGTAGGTGTTAAAGATATTGAAGAGCGAGTAGAAGCGCTAATAAAAGCTGGGGTAAATATTTTGGTCTTAGATGTAGCTCATGGTCATTCTAAAAGAACTGGTAAAACCCTTGATTATATAAAAGAAAATTACCCAAAAGTTGATGTTATGGTGGGAAATATTGCTACTAAAGATGCAGCTGAATACTTTATTAGTAAAAAGGCTGATGCAATTAAAGTTGGTATAGGTCCTGGTGCAATGTGTACCACTAGAATTATGACAGGAGCCGGTATTCCTCAAATTACCGCCATAATGGATGTATATGAAGCTAGCCAAAATAGAGTACCAATTTGCGCTGATGGTGGTATTAAATGCCCAGGAGACGTAGTTAAAGCCATAGGAGCTGGAGCTAATACTGTGATGATGGGGTCATTACTTGCAGGCACAAAGGAAAGTCCTGGAAAGATAATAACCAAAGATAAAAAGAAATTTAAAGAACACAGAGGCATGGCTAGTTATTTAGCAACTATAAAAAGATTGAAAATGGATGGAAAAAAAGTTGATAAAGATATACATGTTGAAGGAGAAATGATGTTAGCGCCATATAAAGGACCAATTGCACCAATTATTAATAAGTTCTTAGGAGGTTTAGCCTCAGGTATGACTTATACTGGCTCTAAAACTATTGATAATTTAAGAGGTAAAGCAGATTTTATTGAAATAACCCCAGCCGGATACAATGAAAGCATTGCTCATGGTGTTAAAAAATAAATATATCTATTATTAATTAAAAACTAAGCTATAATTTTACCTAAATCATCAATAGATTTTTTAATTGGTAAAACTTTTATATATCCATAGTATTCTTCTCTTTCCACATTAGAAAAAAGATAAAGCTCAGCTTCAGGGTAATCTTTTTTAAAAGCTTTTAATCCATTTAAATCTTTTTTTGTTATATTTGCTTTACGCTTAATCTCAAAAGCAAATAAACCTTTTTTACCATATAATACAAAATCAACTTCAAGCCCCGTAACAGATCTCCAATAATAAATATTATAGAAAAGATTATTATAATCATTAATAGCTCTAATTTCATGTAGAAATAATGTTTCTAAAGCTGGACCATCTGCTTCACTTTCTGAATCAAGTGGTCCACTTGGTCTTAAATGCCTAAACACTCCTGCATCAAAATAATAAAACTTGGCATGGCTTATTAATTTTCTTTTAGCTCTTTTATTAAAAACAGGAATTCTCTTTGCAATTAAAAGATCTTCTAAAATTTTAAAATAATTTTCAGCTGTTTTTCTCTCAATCTGAGCCTCCTCTGCGACTTTAGAAATATTTAAGACTTCTCCTTGAGAGAAGGATGCAATTTCTAAAAACCTTGAAAAATCTCCTATATTTCTAGCAATTCCTTCTTGTAAAACTTCTTCCCTAAGATATGTATCTATATATGAATCTAAAAATTTTTCAGGATTATTAGACTCATATGACATTGGTAATTGACCATATTTTAAAGAATATTCTAAAGAAAAATTACCACCCAACTCATTTCTGGTTAGGGGATGAAAATAATAAGTTAAAGCTCTTCCTGCTAATAAATTAACCCCTTTTCCTCTAAGACTTCTAGCACTTGATCCTGTTAATATAAATTTATATTTTTTATCTTCTATTAACCTATGAACTTCATTTAATATAGAAGGTATTTTTTGTACCTCATCTATAATAACCCAATCTTTATAGTTTTGTGGTATATAAGTTTCTAGTTTTTCAGGGCTAGCAGATAATGTTCTATATAATTTAGACTCAAGAAGATCTAAGTAAATAGAATCTTTAAAATTTTCTTTTAACCAAGTAGTTTTTCCAGTTCCACGAGGTCCAAATAGGAAAATACTTTGTTTTGAGTTTTTATTTATTTTTAGTTGTCTATTATACATATATGTTTAATTATGGAATTGATAATTCCATTTTATCATATTTTTTGGAAAAATGCAATCTTACCTTAATATAAGAAATAAAAGGGGGCTCATTATGGCCCCTTAATTCTTTAATAGAGAAATTGAGTTTAAAATTCTTTTTATACAAGGAAATACTTAAATATAACATCAATAATCCAATTCCACTAAAAACAATCCTTAAACTTATTATAACAATACTGTATGAACTAAATTTTATCCACTAAATTACATCGAATACTAAAAAACATAGCGATGAAATCAAGAAAATACCAAGTCTCCTTTTTATTCTTAAATATTTTTAATTTTATAATATTATTTTAAACCCGGATTATCCTTAGTTGCTGTTATTGATAAAACTGTATGTTCATGAAATCCTATAGGTTTGTGATTATCCTCAAATTTTAATTTCTCTATTTTTATATCTTTGAATTTATATTTTAATAAATTAAATATTTTTCTCTTAGTTAAATAATTATTAATATTTTTATCAGTCTTATCAAAAGTTAATATAAATAATTTACCATCTTTCTTTAAATTATTAAAACAAGTATCAATGAATATTTCCTTATTTTTAATAAATTGCAAAACAGCAATTGAATAAACTAAATCGTATTTTTTATTTAAAATAAAAGGTTCATTTAAATCAACTTCAGGTAAATCTACACCTTTAACAGTCCAACCTAAATAATTTAAGCCTTTAACATCTAAACCTTTACCACAACCTAAATCTAATGCTGATAGAGGTTTATTAAAATTATTTTTAATAAATTCTGATAATAAATAATTCATATCTACTTTTATACTTCATTAAATAATATTAACAAAATTTACTTTAAAAGTCTAACCAATAAAAAAGGAGATAAAATTATCTCCTTTCTAAAATCATTTAATTGGCTGTTTTATCCAACAGCCGTTATCGGAAGCTAAAATATCACCAGTAGTAGCATAAGCATAAGCACGACAACCTCCACATGAAAATTTATAAGTGCAAACAGAGCACTTACCTTTTAGATTATGTCTGATACTACGAGCTATTTTGAACATCTCTGAATTTTTCCAAATGCTTTCAAGTGATTCTTTTCTTAAATCACCACAAAACACAGGTAAATAAGGGCAATAAACTATTAAACCATTTTGCATAACATAAAAACTGTTTATACCAACAGCGCAACCACCTATTACCTCACCTTTCATAGAACTAATCTTTTCTGCTTTTCTTCTGGCTTCATTATTAAATTCAATCTGACAAAAGTAATCTGCAGAGGCAACGTGAATACCTTTAGATTTACCATAACTAATAGCATCACCTAAAACTGCCTTTAGTTCTTTAGCACTTAGCGGTAGAAGACCATATTTTTTAGCATTTCCACTTGGAATTATTCGCCTTAAATAAGCATCTTTTAATTTGAGATTACTAGCAAGGTCAATGTATTCTCGTACATAATCTTTATTGTAATCACACAATGTTAATCTCACACCAACATTAATATCGTTTTTTTGAAGCAATCGTATAACGCTTATTGCTTTATTAAAAACACCTCTTCCTCTTATTTTATCATGAATTTCAGCATTTGATCCATCTAAACTGATTTGGACATTCGTGACACAATCTTTAAGCATTTTCAAGATCCTGTCATTCATAATAGTTCCATTTGAAGAAATAACAAGTCTTTTAAATTTACCTTTAGCATAGTACAAAACCTTTTCAATATTTGGACTTAACAAAGGTTCGCCACCAGCTATTGATAAAGTATGAGTATTAAAAGCACTTATTTGATCAATTAACATTTTGCATTCATCAAAATCAAGATCGTCCTTAACTTCTTCAACAATTTTCTCTCGACAATGCAAACAATTCAAATTACAACGAGATGTAATATCCCATTGAACATAATCTAGTGTTTTCATAGCATACCTCCTTTTAATTTTATATTCTATTTTAAATATCAATTTGTTTAATTATTTATTATTATCCATATTAATTAATTTGTCAATATAAGAAAAGGTCATGTCGTGGCAACATGATAATGTCCTAGTACAGCAATTTAGAAATGTCCTATTTAATAATTTTGTGATAATATGTTTGGATTTATTTAATTCATAATTAAAACAAACATATGCAACAAAAAATAATAAGTATGACAGAAAAAGAATTAGAAAAATATGATGTAATCAAAAACCTGATCGATAAAAAGATAAATGGCGTAGATGCATCTAAACAACTAAATCTAAGCACTAGACAAATTAGAAGATTAAAGCATTTAGCTAAAGAATATGGAGTTGAAAGTTTTGCACATAAATCTAGAGGTAAAGAAAGTAATAGAAAATTAGACCCTAATATTATTAAAGAAGTTGAAAAACATTTAAAAGAAAAATATTATTTCTGTGGACCCACCTTTGCTCAAGAAAAACTAGAAAAAATTGAAAAGATTAAAGTTAGTAAAGAACTAATAAGGCAAGCCATGACCTCTTTAGGTTTGTGGACGCCTAAGCCCAGAAAAAAAGCTAAAATAGATCATATCTGGAGGCCTAGAAAGGATAATTTTGGTGAAATGCAACAGTTTGATGGCTCATATCATGTTTGGTTTGGAGATGAAGAATATTGTTTGTTGTTATCTGTTGATGATGCCACGGGCAAAATAACTCATGCTAAGTTTGATATTAATGAAAGCACTAGAGCTGTATTTGAGTTCTGGTTAGAATATTTTGATAAACATGGACTACCACTGTCTATTTATTTAGATAAATTCAGTACTTACAAGGTAAATCATAAACATGCAGTAGATAATAAAGATATGATTACTCAATTTCAAAGAGCTATGAGACAAGTTGGGGTAAATCCAATTGTAGCTCATAGTCCAGAAGCTAAAGGCAGGGTTGAAAGAATGAATGAGACTTTGCAAGATAGATTAGTTAAAGAACTGAGACTAGCTGGAATTAATACAGTAGAAGGAGCTAATGAATTTTTTAAAGAGTATATACCAGAGATCAATGATAAATTTGCTGTAGTACCAGCTAGAAGACAAAATTTGCATAAGCAAGTTTCTAAAATAGTACAAAAGAAACTTAAGCAAATATTTTCTATTCAAAATGAAAGAATAGTGAATAATGACTACACTATTAGATTTAAAACTAAGTATTATCAATTAGATAGAATTCAAAATACCACAGTCTATAAAAAAGACAGAGTAAAAGTAGAAAAACATTTAAATGGAGAAATAAAATTAAGAAAGAGAGATTGTTATTTAAATTACAAACTATTACCAGCTAGACCTGAAAAGGAGATAAACATCAAACTTCCTGCGCTTACAAAACAAAAACAAGGTAGTTACAAACCACCAATTAATCATGCCTGGAGAAAAGAATTTCTTTATGGCAAGATGATCAAAACAAAACAAATTGAAACTTACAATAATTAATTAATCAACTAAGTAGGACATTTCTACTTTGCTTAAAATAGGACATTTCTACTTTGCCTTGACATATAAGAAAAGGTCACCTACAAGATGACCTTTTTAAATTGGAGTTTAAAATAATTATACGCCTCCAGTTTCACATAAACAACAATCACAACAAATAGGACACGTTAGCCCTGTAACATCAGGCAACGGCTTAAAAATAAAATCTTTAGGCAACTTTAATTCACCTAAACTTATAACTGAATTTTCCATACTATACTCCTTTCTTTTATTAATTTAACAAAGAACGAAATTTATAATAAAAATATATCATCTACATATTAAATAGTCAATTATTTTAACAAAAAAATATAGCAAAGTAGCTATATTTTTATAAAGTGCACGGGTGGGAGGAATCGAACCCCCGCTAGAGGTTTTGGAGACCCCTGTACTACCACTATACGACACCCGCTTATAAAAAACGGGAATTACCCGTTTTTATTTATATATTTATTTATAACAATTATTTTATCTATTGTCTAGTGAACCAGAATATTCTAACTCATAAATATGAAGTACAGTTACAGCAATAGAAATAATTAATGGACCAATAATTAACCCCCAGAAACCAAATAATGCAATACCTCCTAAAATTGAAAATATAATAAATATAGGATTAACTTGTGCTTTACCTTTTATCATATATCCTCTTAATATATTATCAGTATTACCAAGCACGATTGAACCCCAAGCCAGTAAAAATATACCTTTCCAAATTTCTCCTATAAATAAGAGATAAGCACCCACTGGCACATAAATAAAGGCAGCACCAATATATGGAAGTAATGATAAGAAACCCATTAAAATACCAGCAAAGAAAGCGGGTAATCCTATAATAATAAAACCTATAGCACCTACTAAACCTTGAGCTGCAGCAGTAACAAAAGTGGTAACAAAAACAGTGTAACTAACGGCTCTAAACTTTCTAAATATTTCTAAATCATAACTATTTTTAAGTGGTGACCAATACATCAATTTCTTTAACATGTTCTTACCATCTACAAAAAAGAAGAACATAGTTAAAATAATCATAAACAAAGAAAATATGAACTTAGTAGTTTCTGTAATTAAAGTAGTAGCTCCATCAACTAACCAATTACTAGATCTACGTAAAGTATCAGTTACAAACTGTTCTATACTACTTGGGTCAAAACCAAAAACATTAAGTTGTGATAAGTAAGAGTCCTCAAGGACATTTTCTAACTCATTTTCATTTAAATACTCAACCGTACTTTGATAAGCCTGTACTGATTGCTGCCCTGAATATATTATCAGATTAACAATAGGGATAATTATCACTAAAACCAAAAAGAAACACATTATTCCTGCTGCAAGATTTCTTTTACCTTTTAAAAATCTAACAAGTTTTTCATATAACTTATAAAAAATGGAAACCAAAACAGCAGCAATTAGTATCTCTGGTAAATAAGGCTTAAATACTAAATAACAAGCCACCAGAACTAATACCACTAAAACTATTAAAAAAGGCTTTGAAAGATTATCTTTCATATTATTTTGTTTCTTTGTGTTCAGTATGTTTATTACAATTTGGACAATATTTACTTAAAGTCATTCTCTCTTTAAGAGTTTTCTTGTTTTTACGGGAATAGTAGTTTACCTTTTTGCAAACAGTACATTCAAATTTAATCATGTTATCTTGAGACATATAGTTTTCTATCTCAGCCTTTTCAGCTAAGCTTAATTAATTTATATATAATAAAGTATAGCAATAATAAATAGAGGGAGTCAAATGCTATTTCTGACAATTTTCACAAACATGAGTACCACGCCCAGCTACCTTTATTTTTTTAATAATATTATTGCATTTAAAACATTTTTGTCCTTGTCTGCCAAAAACTTTTAATCTATTACTAAAATTACCAGCCTTACCTTTACTATCAACATAATCACTAAAAGTAGTACCTCTATATTTAATAGCCTCTTTAATAATTTTTAATATAACTTTAAAAAGTTCTTCTATTTCTTCTTTTTTTAATGATTTAGCTTCCCTTCTAGGGTCAATCTTAGCTAAAAATAAAGACTCATCAACATAAATATTTCCTAAACCAGAAATAAGTTTTTGATTTAAAAGTATAGCCTTAATAGGTGCTTTTCTACCTGCAAAGATATTTTGTAGCTTTACTAAAATAAAATCCTTTTTTAAAGGCTCAGGTCCATATAAATTCTTTATCTTTAACCATTGCTCTTTATTTACTAAACTCACATAACCAAACCTTCTAACATCATTAAAAAATAAAACTTTATTACTAGAAAAATAAATAATAAACCTGGTATGCTTATTAGGTAAAATATATCCTATAGCACTTTTTTTATCTTTATCTGAAAAAGGATGTCCACCAGCAATAATATCTTTATTATTTTTAAACACCAATTGACCAGTCATCTTTAAATGAATAAGTAAATATTTATTATTACTCAAAACAAAAGCCAGTAATTTTCCCTGGCGTTCAATTTCTATTATTTTTAAATCCTTTAACTTATAATATTTTTCTTTATTATCCTTTCCTATAACTTTTTCATCTAATATCTTTATTTTTTCTATCTTTTTATTTAAAACTTCTAACTTAAGATCTGCTCTTATAGTTTCCACCTCTGGTAATTCAGGCATATTAAATAATGATTAATAAAATTATAATAATAGCTAAAACAATAAACTCTACTGTAAATATTTTTAGAAAACTTTCACCTAATTTATCTGGATTTAAAATCATATATTTATATTTTTATTACACTTATATTTTACCACACCCTTACAATTAAACAAGTAAACCCTTTACAATAAGCCTTTTTCCCTGTATAATAATTTAGTGTTCTTTAAACAAATTAATAACTAAAAAAATTACTAGAAATGAGTAAAATTACAAAAAAATTAGAAGTTTTTATTGCTAAAGTAGAAAAAGTTTGTTCTCAAAATGAGAATGTTAATCCAGAGGATTGTACCAAAATTATTGATTACTCTTTATCCTTATCATTTTTAATTTATGATCCCGAAGATGCTAATCTTTTTAAAAAGAAAATGAACGAAAAATGGTCAATATTAAAAGAAAAAAGCCATTTAAAAAAAGCGGATGCTGAAGATATTTTAAGCATTATTGACAAACAGTTAAATAAAACTTTAAATCCGGAGGATATACTTGATAAAACTTACATCAAGCATGTCAAAGGTGTAATCAAGGGATCAACTAGAGCTTTAGAAGAAAAACTTTAACTAGTAATTAAAAACAAAATCTCCCATTATTAGGGAGATTTTTTTGTGGGCCGAGCTGGATTCGAACCAACGAAGGCATAAAGCCAGCAGATTTACAGTCTGCCCCGTTTGACCGCTTCGGTATCGACCCTCAATTCATGATTATAATAAACTAATGAAACTAAGTTGTCAAATAAAAAATTATCAACAAAAAATCATTGATAATTTTATCTCACTATTAACCACCAATAAGATCAAAGATAACAAAGTTAACTAGTGCATATGAAAAGAAGACAACTGCTAAACCAATTACTGACCAAATTATTATATCTCTTCCCTTTTTTATTTTCTCAGGAGAGCCTGAACTAGTCATCCATGTAATACCACCATAGACAAACATAAGTAAAGCTAAAGAACCAATTACTCCTAACACTGCATTAATAACATTACCAATTAAAGTATTTGGTGTAGTCCCAGCTCCTAAAGGATTGCTTAAACTAACTACTCCACGATTATCTTGGTCACCAGGAACATTTGCATTATCAGTACCATCTTGTGCCAAACTTAAACTTACATTAAATAAAAAGATAATACTAAAAATAATTAATAAAGTCACAATAAATTTACTTTTCAACATATCTATGATTGTTTATATCTTAATATGTAATTATATTAACATAAAAAAGAAAAAAAGGGAATGCTTTTTTAGCAATTCCCTTTATTATTAATTTTGAGCAATAACTCTTTTTTTGTTTAAGAGTAATACTCTAGCTTTAGAGTCACCTTTAATATCAATGGCAACACTAGCATCAACATCAGTGGTTAACTCTTTGGTATATTTATACTTTACTACAGGGTTTCTGTAGCTAGCATAAATCTTTTTGTCCTTTTTAACTCTGGCAATCACGACACTACTGTCATCTTCACCTTTAATGTTAATAACGACAATTATAGGATTTTGAAGAGCGTTAATATCATACCCATATACATGAGTATTAATATAATGATCTTCATTAAGATCTTCTACTGAATAAACCTTATCAACTAAGGTGTCATATTCAGTAATGTAAGTAGGAGTAGAAAAATCATTATGACTTTTTTCATCGTGAATCTCTCTCCAATGTTCTGTAGCTTTCCTGCAAGTATCACCAGTTATTGGATCAAAGAAGTATTCACCTTTACTGTCTTGATGGATTTCATTGCTTGGGCGATGAAAAATCATGCCGTTTTCAATATTAATCCAATTTAAAACTTCTCCTTCAGGACTAAAGTTAGCCCTATCTAGTGAAGGTAAAAAGTTAAATATAAATACCAAAAGTATCGGCATCCATTTAACTAACTTCCTTTGCTTTTCTTTATCATCTTTAACAGCTTTAGAAAAGAAAGTGGAGACAATAAATGTGGACACAAATAATACAATTAAATATGCCCAGGCTGGTAAATATTGTACTAAGATTTTATCAAAAACAGCAAACCATATAATAGTTCCTATAATTACTAACACAGCAATTACAAGAACATTATTAAAATTCTCTGCTTTAAAAACTTTAGAAAAGCTTGTATCAGTCTTTTTCTTATTAGGCTGATCTTCTTGTGGAGCTTCAGCAATTTTTGATTTTTTATACATTTCCTTCCTTCCTTTCTTCTTTTTCTTTACCAATTTCATTTGATATAGCAATAATCTCAGCTATTGTCTGTTTAGACATTCCAGCTCCTGCTGATGATTGATTACCATCAGAGAAAAATCCAGTTTGCACCTGAGGTACTGCTTCCCATTTTTTCATTGATTCTAAAAAATATGAAGCTTGTTCAGGTCTCAAGTTACTCTCAATTATTCTTTGTAGAGCCTTTTTTAACCCTAAACCTTCAGCCATTTGAGCACTTTTTTTTGCATTAGCAATTTCTCTAATTTTTTTAGCTTCCGCCTTAGCTTTAGCTACAATTTGCTTATTTTGCAAATCAACAACTTCTAACTTATTTCTTTCGGCATAGACTTCTTGACGAGCCTTTATATCTGCTTCTGATAAAATAACATCCTCAAGTCGTGTACTAATAATTTCAACACCCCAGTTATCTTTAATATAAGCTAGTATGTCTGAACCTTCAAATAAAATTTCTAAATTAACATCTTTATTTTTATCCTTAAAATCAAGCACATCTTCATCTTCAGCATAATTACGAAAATGCTCTTTAAAGATATCTTTAATTTCTTTATACACATCCTCTACATTAATAAAGGCTTTCTTAGGGTCTATGACCTTAAGTCTAGCAGACAGCATTATCCAAGCAGCTGACTCTTTAAATTCGACCATTTCATCGGTATCATCACCAGCTTTTTCAAATATAGAAATTGAATGCTCTGAAATGTTATAAGCTATAGGAATATTAAAGATATTAAACCAAGGATATATTAAATTTAGTCCTGGTTCTAAAGTAGCTTCATATTCTCCAAAATACGTTAAAATATAATTATAACGCTCTGGTACAGCAACTATGCCCTGAACTATTAAAGTTCCCAACAAGATTAAGAATAACAAAGCTCCAATTAAACAGCTTGTTAAAATACTAACCCACATACTAACAATAAGTGCAAATATAGTTGCTATAACTATAAATGCTGAAATTGTTATTTTCCAAATGTTTCTTTTTAAATTTTTCATGTCTCTCTTATTTTTTGTGTTTATATTTTATTTTAATGACCAAATTACAAACTTTTTGTAATTATTGAATTATATAACATTTATTGTTTTTTGTCAAGGAACTATAGACATACATTTAATAAATATATAGATAAATAAATTTAAATATGATAAAATAAAATTAATTAAAAACTATATAAAGATATATGAATAAATACATTTCCTTACTTATCGTTACTCTAGCTGAAGCTACTATTGGAGTTTTTGTTAAATTAAGCACAGACTTTTTCTCTATTTACAGCATCAATTTCTACAGGGTTCTTTTTGCTTTAATTTTTATGCTAATGATAATACCTTTTATTGATAAGAAATTTTGGAAATTATCTAAAGATAATATTAAATCAGTAATTATTATTGGTGCACTTATCGCTTTGCAAATTAGTATGTTTAATGTAGCTATGAGCATGGCTCCTATTGCTAATGTAGTTATATTTTGGAGTGTGGCGCCATTTTTTGTATTTATATTCTCTAGTTTATTTTTAAAAGAACCAGTAAAAAAACAACATATATTTATTTTTATAGTTGCTCTCATAGGTATATTTATTGCTGAGCCCCTCTCAGAAGGCTCTGCCACTGGGAATATAATTGCCTTAATTGATGGTGCAGTTTATGCAGCCTTAGTTACTTATATGCGCTATGAAGGTAAAACTGATTCTGCAACTTTGGTAGTTTGGTATATGTTTGTTGCTACTATTATATTATTACCAATGTTATTTATTTTTGGACCAGGAAATCTTTTAGCTACTCAAGTTTATCAAGGTTTCTTCAACCTACAGATACCAGCTATAGTTTGGCTAATATGTCTAGGTTTTATCTCCACTGGTTTAGCTTATATCTTTATCGCCAAGGTACTTAGAAAATTAAATGTGGCTGTATATTCATTAATTGATATTATTGTATCACCAATAGTAGCTGCTTTTTTTGGCTATATTATATTTTTTGAAAAACCATCAAGCAATATGATTTATGGTGGAATATTACTTCTAATTTCAGGTTTTTGGTTGTCCAACTCAATGTCTAAAAAGAAAAGTAAAATGCTTAACTTTATAATCAACTTATTTAAAAAACCCCATAAAGAAAAATTAGAAAATCCTATGCTTAAAAATAAACAAATTAAATAATAATCATATGGAAAACTTTGAAAAATATATATCCAATGAAGAAAACAAAGCCATAGAAGAAGATGAAAAAAGAAAAATAGAAAAAAGCGATAAATATAAAGAGCGTTATACTAATTTAAATAAAAAAGGGGAATCAAAAAAAACAGCTAAAATATTAAAGGAAGCTGAGATAGAAGAGGAAGAATTAGAAAAAGCTAAAATAAATGAAAAAGAAGAAAAAATAAAAAAACAACTGAGAGAATCAAGAAATGAACAAAAAGAAGATTTAGATGACTTATATAGATAAACAAAGTGAATATAATACATCAACTTTATTACTAAAAAATACCTTATACAAGGTATTTTTATTATAAATTAAACTTAATTAATTTGATTAACTCAATAAAGATGAGCCGTTGCGCGGGCTTGAACCGCGGACCTCTTCCTTACCATGGAAGTGCTCTACCAACTGAGCTACAACGGCAAAAAAACAATAAAGATATTTTACAGTTTATCTTAAAAGCAATTTTTGACAACTATAAATTTTCAATTTCTTCCTTATATTTAGACAACTTTTTATTATCTGGATTTACTTCAAAAAGACGAGAAAATGCATCTACTGCAGATTCTTTATCTCTAAATTCTATATTTAACTCTACTAATTTATCTAAAAATCTAGGATTTTTACCATCAAACTCTAAAGCATGATAAAGATCTTCTTTAGCTTGAGAAGGATTATTATTTCTTTTACTGATATCAGCCATAGTAAAATAAATTTCTGCTTGCGCTACTTCATCTTCTTTTTCAGCTACCAACTTTACAAGAAAAGAGTATATTTCTCTAGCTTCATCATATTTTTTTTGTAAAAAATATATATTAGCTAATTTTTCATAAGCTAACTTGTTGTGTTTATCAAACTCTAAAATCAATATTGCTTTTTCCTCAGCTTTTTCATAATTCTCCTGATTTAGATAATCATCAATTTCATTTAATAATTTTTTAGATTTTTTTTCTTTTTTTTCAAAACTAATTCTTTTATGAGATAAATACGATCTCTTTTTTTTATTTAAGTTTGAAATAAGATTTAAAAAGAAATCATTTATTTTTTTTCCAATATTTAACCAATATCTGACTATACCAGCGCCATATCTACCTAAAGCTCTATCAAAAAGTTGTTTTCTAATTTGTTTTTTAAATTTAGCTTCTTTCTCTTCAGGAATACTTTCTAGATCTAAAATAGCTAAAGCTGGAAATTTTCTAATTATAATAATTAAAATTATAATAACAGAAATAATTATTACAATTATTGGTAATATATCAAACATATTATTCTAAGATATTTTTACAAATTTTAATAAAACTATTTAATTTTAAACTAGCACCACCAACCAGAACTCCTTGAATATCTGAATATTTAGCTAATGATTTAATATTACTAGTATCTACACTGCCACCATAAATAAAAACAAACTTTTCATTAGCAATATTTTTATTATATAAATTAGCAATTTCTTCCTTAATATAATTAAGCATATTTTTTACTTCTTTAGCTGGCATATTTTTACCTGTACCTATAGCCCAAATTGGTTCATAGGCAATAATTATTTCTTGATTTTTTTTTAATCTTATATCAATTAATGTTTCTTTAAGCTGTTTTTTTAAAAAACTTCTTTCTCTACCTTTATCTCTTATCTCTTTATTTTCACCTATACAAACAATAGGGTTAAGATTATACTTTAAAACTAATTTAAGTTTTTTGTTTATCATCTCAGAGCTTTCTTTCAATATAGTTCTTCTTTCAGAATGTCCAAGTATAATAGTATTAACATTTAATTGGTTTAAATTTTTAATTGAAACTTCCCCAGTATATGATCCCTGCTCTTGCCAAAACACATTTTGAGCACCTAAATTTAATTTAGATTTTGAAAAAGCTAAACTAAGAGAAGATAAACTTAAAAAATCAGGACAAATAACTACTTGCCTTCGCCAAATCTCTTTCATTAATCTTATATTTATTTTTTTTGCTAATTGCACACTTTCATTTAAGGATAAATTCATTTTCCAATTAGCAATAACATAACGATTATTCATATTTATTAATTATTATCTAAAGTCCATTTATAGGTAGCTTTAATACCTTCTTTTAAGCTTACTGTAACTTGCCAGTCTAAAATTTCTTTAGCCAAAGAGCTGTCTAAAAAACTTCTTTGTTGTTCTCCTTTAACAGCAGGATTTTTCTTAATTATACAAGTTTTTTTTGTGTACTCTTCAATATATTCTATTATATCTTTTACTTTACTTTCAACATTAGAGCCAATATTTATTTCTCCATTATAATTAACTGTCATTGCCTTAGTAAGAGCATTCACCACGTCATCAACATATACAAAATCTCTAGTTTGACTACCATCCCCATTTAAAGTTAAATCTTTACCACTAGCTATTTGACTACAAAATATGGCTACCACACCAGCTTCACCACCTTTATATTGTTTAGGTCCGTAAACATTAGCAAAACGCAAGGTAGTATACTTTTGATTAAATACTTTATAATAATATTGTAAATATTTTTCAAAACAAAGCTTATCAATACCGTATGGAGACAAAGGAATAGCTGGATAATCTTCAGGTGTAGGAATAATTTCTGCTTCACCATATACCGCACCACCAGTAGAAGAAAAGATTATTTT
>JAIPJO010000011.1 GCA_021734135.1 Patescibacteria group bacterium | reverse complement strand
GCAAAGATAGCACAAGATAAAGGAAAAAATGCAAATGACATTGCTAGCGAATTTGGCCTACATCCTTTTGTCGCTAAAAAAGCTTGCGCTCAAGCTAGACAGTTTGATTTAAATGTAATTAAAAAACATTTGCATGAACTGAATGAAATTGAACATTTATCTAAAACTGGATCTTTGCAATTAGAAACAGCACTAGAACATTTTATTACTAAAAAAATATAGATTAATTTGTAAATTAAAGAATAAATTTATCTTTTTTTAGCAATAAAAAGCTATGATGACAGTATAATATTTAATTAAATAAAAAAGACTTGCTTTTTTTATTTTTATCTGATATTATAAAAATACTGAAATACGCTTTTGCTAGCGATTTTTTTGTTATGTACTATAGTTAGCAAAAAAACTAAAGGGCAATTAGCTCAGTTGGTTAGAGCGCAACACTGATAATGTTGAGGTCGGAGGTTCAAATCCTCCATTGCCCACTAGTTGACGCGGGGTAGAGCAGTTGGCAGCTCGCCAGGCCCATAACCTGGAGGTCGCAGGTTCAAATCCTGCCCCCGCAACATAAAAATAATTAAAATTCAATATTAGCCGAGGTAGCTCAGTGGTAGAGCAAAGGACTGAAAATCCTTGTGTCGAGAGTTCGATTCTCTCCCTCGGCACCTTAGCCCAACTTAACGGGGCGTGGCCTAGCTGGCTAAGGCGCATGCTTTGGGAGCATGAGATCCTGGGTTCGAGTCCCAGCGCCCCGACCAATTATATAATAAAAAAATATGCCAAATACTAAATCTGCAAAAAAACAATTAAGAAAGGACACTAAAAGAAGTGCCCAACATTTACCTGTTAAAGAAGAATTAAAAAAGACTTTAAAAAAGACACGTAAAGCAATCGCTAGTGGTTCTAAAGAAGAAGTACAAAAACTAGAAAAAAACACTATTAAGGCAATTGATAAGGCTGCTAAAAAGAATGTTATAAAAAAAGATACTGCTGATAGATATAAATCTAGATTGCAAACAAAAATAAATAAATTAAATAAATAATATAAAATTAATTACTTAAACTTGGCTTAGCTTAATTCTAAACTATGTCTCGGTTTAAGCAATAAAGGTATGTTAACAAAAGATCAAAAAACTAGAATAATCAACAAACATCGTACTCATGAAAATGATACTGGTTCTCCTCAAGTGCAAATTGCTATTTTAAGTGCAGAAATTAAAGATTTAACTGATCACTTAAAAAATCATAAACTAGATCATTCTTCTCGTAGAGGACTCTTAAAAAAAGTTAGTGAAAGAAGAAAATTACTTAAATATTTACAAAAAGAGGATCCAAAAGCTTTTAAAGAATTAGCTCAATCATTAAATTTAAAGATTGCACAAAAATTACAAGCTGAAGAAGAAGAAAAAATTAATAAAGAAAAAAAATTGGAAGAAATAGCTAACCCACTAGTTGAAGAAAAAGGTGATTTAGAAGAAGAAAAATAAAAAAATGATTAAACACAAAGAACAAAGAGTAGGTGTATTGGTAGATGTTTCCAACATGTATCATAGCGCTAAAAATCTCTATAAAAAAAGAGTGAACTTTCAAGAAGTTTTAAAAGGAGCTGTTGACGGCAGAAAACTTATTCGTGCTGTTGCTTATGTTATCCATACTGAAAGTGAAGAAGAAACTTCTTTCTTTGAAGCCTTACTTAAACAAGGTTTTGAAGTAAAAATGAAAGACTTACAAATATTTTCCTCAGGAATGAAAAAAGCTGATTGGGATGTTGGTATTGCTGTAGATGCTATTAAATTATCTAAAAATTTAGATGTAGTAGTACTAGTAACTGGAGATGGTGACTACCTACCTTTAGTTGAGTATATTCAAAACACTACTGGTGCTTTAGTTGAGGTTATGGGATTTAGACAAACAACCTCTTCAAAGCTAATAGAGGAATGTGATGATTTTGTAAGCCTTAGTGATGATAAAAAATATTTACAATAAATATTTATATATAGTTAATTGATAGATATTTACAATTATTAATAAAATTAATTAAAGCTTGGTCATTAGATAAATAGTGCTGTAAGTATTTTTGCTTATAGTTCTGTAATTTAATGGTCAAGCTCAAAAAAATATGTTTGAAGAAAAAACATTTTCAAAAGAGTGGCTTGGCCGCACTCTAACAATTAAAACAGGCAAACTAGCTAAACAAGCTGACGCTGCAGTTACCGTGCAATACGGAGATACTGTAGTTATGGCTACTGTTGTAGAGGCTAGTGAAGAAAGAGAAGGAGTAAGCTTCTTCCCTTTGATGGTTGATTTTGAAGAAAAATTATACGCAGCCGGAATAATTAAAGGTTCTCGTTGGGTAAAAAGAGAAGGTAGGCCAACTGATTCTTCTATTCTAACTGGAAGGATGATAGATAGAACAATTAGACCTTTATTTGATGATGAAAGTAGAAAAGATGTTCAAGTTATTATCACTGTTCTTTCAGTAGATCAGGAAAATGACTATGATATTGTGTCTTTAGTAGCTGCTTCAGCAGCTTTATCTGTTTCAGGTGTTAATTGGGATGGACCAGTTGGTGGAACCAGAGTAGGAAGAATAAACAATGAATTCGTTTTTAACCCTACTTATGAAGAGCAAGCTGAAAGTGATTTAGATTTAATCGTTGCTGGAACTGAAGCTAAAACAATTATGATTGAATGTAGTGCTAATGAGCTTAAAGAAGATATAATGGAGGAGGCATTACTTGCAGGACAAGAAAAACTTCAAGGTTCAATTGAGTTAATTAAAGAATTCAAAGAAAAGTTTGGCGTTAAGACAAAAAATCCAAAACCAGAATTATTAGATGAAAGTGAAAAAGAAGCTATAGAAGAAGAAAGAAAAGCATTAGAACTAACTCAAAAATGGTTAGATGAGAATGTTAAAAACATGCTTTTTGATCAAAAATACCACAGCAAAGAACACAGAAAAGCTGTAGTTAAAAGTATTGAAAATGAATTAGATAAATATTTATTTGATCAAGGATTAGACAAGAAAGCAAGAAAAAAATCTATTTCTAAGCTTGCATATAAAAACATTGAAAATCAAGTAAGTAGATCAATTTTAGAAGATAATAAACGTGTTGATGGAAGAGATTTTGATGAAATTAGAGAGTTAAATTCAGAAATAAGCCTTTTCCCAAGAAACCATGGTGTAGGATTATTCTCTCGTGGTGAAACTCAAGTAATGTCAGTACTCACACTAGGATCTCCATCACTTGAGCAATCACTAGAAGGTATTGAAGGACCTAGTACTAAAAGATTCATGCATCACTACAACTTCCCTCCTTATAGTGTAGGAGAAGCCAAACCTCTTAGAGGAACAGGGCGTAGAGAAGTTGGTCATGGTGCTTTAGCTGAAAAAGCTTTGATTCCAGTTTTACCAAGTAAAGATGACTTTCCTTATACTGTTAGAATCGTATCAGAAACATTAGGATCAAACGGATCATCTTCAATGGCTTCAACTTGTGCTTCATCTCTTTCACTTATGGATTCTGGTGTTCCAATTAAAACTGCGGTAGCAGGTATTGCTATTGGTCTAGCTTCTAATAAAGATATGAGTAAATGGAAAATATTAACTGATATCCAAGATCTAGAAGATGGTGAAGGAGGTATGGATTTTAAAATCACTGGTACAAAAGATGGTATTACCGCTATTCAATTAGATACTAAAACAGATGGTTTAAATAGAGACATTATTCATGAAGCTATAAAAGCTGGAAGAGTAGCTTTAAATAAAATTCTCACAAACATGAATAAAGCTATTTCAGAGCCAAAACCTGAACTCTCTCCTTACGCTCCTAAATTACTTAATCTACACATTAAACCTGAAAAGATCGGTATGGTTATTGGACCAGGAGGAAAAACAATTAATAAGATTATTGAATTAACAGAATGTGAAATAAATATTGAAGAAGATGGTTTGGTTGTTATTACTGGTCAAGATATTGAAAAATTAAGAGAAGCAGAAGCTATGGTTAAAGAAATAGTGCACGAATTTGAACCCGGAGAAATTATTGAAGGTGAAGTTGTTAATATTATGGACTTTGGCGCATTTGTTAAACTAAACAAAAACCAAGATGGATTAGTTCACATCAGTGAATTAGCTCCATATAGGGTAAATAAGACTGAAGATATTGTTAAGATTGGTGATTTTGTAAAAGTAAAAATAAAAGAAGTTGATGATAATGGTAAAATTAAACTTACCATGAAAGAACTTCCAGAAAATGAAAAATATTGGTCTAAAGAACAAGCGAATCATAATAATGCAAATAACAATCAAAACGAAACAAAGTCAAAAAAGCCTTTCTTTAAGAAAAAGTAAATTACTATTGACTTTTACTAATTATTAAGTTAATATTTACTTATTAATTAAATTAATATTAATGGATTTAAAGCTCTAACAAAGCTTTTTACCACCCTGCTAAACATGTTAACTATTAGATTATCAAGAGTAGGTAAAAAAAACAGACCTACATATAGAATCGTTATCTCAGAAAAAGCCAAAGATCCATATGGTCGTGCTTTAGAAATTTTGGGTTCATACGATCCACATAATAAAAACTTAAAAGTTGATGGTGATAGAGTAAGATATTGGATTGAGAAAGGATCTCAAATGTCAACTACAATCAATAATCTATTTATTGACAATAAGATTATTGAAGGTGAAAAGAAAAAAGCCACAAAAACTGCTACTAAGAAAAATATAGCTAAACAAAAAGCTGCTGAAAAAGACAAAAAAGCTAAAGAAGAAGCTAAAAAAGAAGAGGAAAGCAAGGAAGAAAAAAAAGAAGATGTAAAAGAAGAGGCTGAAAAGAAAGAAAATAATGAAGCAGAAGAAGTGAAAAATGAAGAAAAAACAGCTGAAAAGTAATATTTTTCTTGACAAAATCTGTAAACTTACTATAATATAGAGTACTAATACTTAAAGAGTTTCTTACAAATTGGCAAATCAATAATTAACTGATTTTAGTTCAATTTGATAAGACCAAACGCAATATATGGCAGAAGAAAATGCACAGGATCAAGAATTCTTAGAAACTATTGTGAAACAAATTGTTTCTAAACCAGATGCTGTAAAAGTAGAAAGAACCATCGACGAAATGGGCGTTCTTCTAACCTTAAAAATTGACCCAGAAGATATGGGTTATGTTATTGGTAAAAGAGGTCAAACAGCACAAGCAATCAGAACTTTACTTAAGATTGTAGGTGCTAAAAACAACAGCCGTGTAAATCTTAAGATTTACGACCCTAACGCTGGTAATCGTCCAAACTCTAACAGAGAAGCGGACGCTGAAAAAGTTGACACTTCTTCAGTAGATGATTTAAACATCTAAAACATTCATTATAGAAGAATACAAAACCACAACTTAAAAGTTGTGGTTTTGTTTTTAAAGACTTAATTTATGAAATATCAAATTATAACAATATTTCCAGAAATATTTACATCTTATTTTTCACATAGCATCATCGCTAGAGCTCAAAAAAATAATCTGATAGATATTAAAATTCATGATCTCAGAAAATGGGCTACTGACAAGCATAAAACAGTGGATGACACACCATATGGTGGAGGTGCTGGCATGATACTTAAAGTGGAGCCCTTATATAAAGCTTTAAAAGAATTAGCTCCTAGAAAGAAAAAAACTAGAAAGATAATATTAACATCTGCTAAAGGTAAAACTTTTAATCAGACTGTAGCTAAATCATATTCTAAAAATATAAAAGAGATGATTATTATTTGTGGGCGCTATGAAGGCGTTGACGAGAGAATAAAAGAGTTTATTGATGAAGAGCTATCTATTGGTAATTACGTTCTCACAGGCGGCGAGATACCCGCTATGGCTATTGTAGATGCAAGCACTCGCCTACTACCAAAAGTATTGGGAAACAAAGAAAGCATCATTAATGAATCTCATAATAAAGTTGGAACACTAGAATATCCTCAATTCACTAAACCTCAAAATTTTAAAACTAGAAAAAAAATATTATCAGTTCCTGATATTCTTTTATCAGGTAACCACGAGGAAATAAAAAAATGGCGCCAAAAGCACCAAAGTAAACAATAATTATTCTAATTATTTAACTATCCATGAGTTAGCATTTTTTTCTATTACTCCATCTACTGTAAAACCTGCTGCTTTAGCATGACCTCCACCTCCAAGTATTTGAGCTAAATTAGATAAATCTATACCATCACTATAAGCTGAAGCTCTAAAGCTTCCTTTTATAAAGCCTGGTTCTTGCTCTCTAATAAGCATTACTGCTTTAACATCAGCCATATTACTTAAAAATCCAGCAATTTCTCCAAATATATCACTATCAAAGAATTCATCACTTTTTAAAACCTCAGCTATTTCTTGATGTCTTAGAACTGTAAAAGCAACTTTATATTTATAATTGATTTGTAAATTATTTAAGGCTAAGCTCCAAAGACGTATGCTTTGTATACTTCTATTATTCCAAATTCTATTTACAATTTTAGGAAATTGAGCACCATAATTTAACATTTCTGATGAAATAGCCACAGTTTCTTTTCCTGTTGAAGGATATAAAAAGTTAGCTGTGTCTGTAAGAATACCAGACAAAATAGAAGTAGCGATATTTTTATTAAAATCTATTTTATTAAGTTTAAAAAAATAATACAAAACTTCAGTAGTAGATGAAGCTTCAGAATTTCTAATTTCTATATCAGAGTATTTATCAAACTTAGGATGATGATCAAATTCAATAATAAATAAATCTTTAACTTTATCATTTCTTATCTCATCTATCTCTTTATCTAAATAAGTTCTACTTTTAGAACCACAGTCCACAGCTATAATTAGATCAAAACTCTCAAGATCAAAATCTTTACTAGCAAGTATTTCTTCTTCATGTGGTAAAAAATTATAAGCATCAATAGGTTTATCTTGGCAATATGCAGTATATTTTTTATTTATTCTTTTCATTAGCTCTATTAAAGCGCCGACGGAAGAGATAGCGTCACTATCAGGATTAACATGACCAACAATCAAAATATTTTTGGCTTGCTGTATTTTTTGCCAAGCTTTTTGATGTAATTCCTTTAAATTACTCATTTTTTTCATCCTCAATTTGTTTAAAAATCTTATCAAGCTCATAATCAGAGCTATTATATAAATTTAAGCTCCAATCTAATTTAGGAATTCTTTTTAAATTAGCTTTAGCTTGTAATTTTTTAGCTATAATTTTAGAATTTTTACGTAATGAGCTTAAAGCAGTGCCCGCTTTAGTAGAAGGTAAAACACTTAATTCTACTTTTAAAAATGAACCTCTATCATCTGAACTAACTTTTAAAATTGTAAGTAAAACTTCAGGAATAATAATTTCCTGATTAATGATTTTAGCTATCTCTGTTTTTAGAAGAGAATTTAATCTTTGTTGAGATGACATTATAATGTAACTTTAATAGATTCTTCTTTGTATAACTCTAAGACATCACCTTCTTGAACTACAGGTTGACCAGCAAAGTTTAATCCACACTCTTGTCCTGTTTCTACTTTATCTACATCTTGCTTACCTGATTGTAATTGTGTTATTTGTCCTTGAGATTCAAACTTACCCTCTCTTATTACCTCTACTTTTGCATTATTTTGAGCCTCACCTTCAATTACTTTTCCACCAATAATTTGATTCTTAGATTCAGTTCTAAATATTTTTAATACTTTAATTTTTCCAATATCCTTTCTAACAATTTCAGGAACAACTAATTTTTGCATTTCATCTTTTACAAATTCAATTAGGTCATAAATTACAGAAAACATTTCAACTCTAATATTTTTTTCCCTAATATGTTCTTGAATTTCATTATTTACACCAACATTAAAACCTAAGATAATAGCATCAGAATCATCTGCCTTCTTAATATCACTTTCATTAATATTACCTAAACTTTTATTTAAAACCTTAACCTTCATTTTTTCACTATTCAATTTTAAAAGTGATTCCTCTATAGCCTCAGCTGATCCTAAAACATCACTTTTAATAATAACATTTAAATTTTGTTGTTCTTTAGAATTGTTATTATCATTATTAGCTTCTGAAGACTCTTGGCTATCACTATATTTAATTTTTTTACTTTTTACTTTTTTACCATCTCCTACATACAACATATCCCCTACTTTAGGGGTAATTTTAAGTCCTAAAACTCTAACTGGCACAGAAGGTCCTGCTGATTTTATATTATCTCCTTTATAATCAGATAATGCTTTTACCTTTCCATATATAACATCTTCAAAACATAGTTGATCACCAACATTTAAAGTTCCATTTTGAATAAGAATTGTTGCTACAGGACCAGCATTTTTATCAACATGTGATTCAATAATAGTTCCAGTAGCATTGGTGAGTGGGTTAGCTTTTAATGCTTTATTTTCTGTATCTGATAATAATAACACCATATCTAAAAGTTTATCCAAACCTTCTCTTTTTTTAGCTGATATAGGGGCAGTTATTACTTTACCTCCCCACTCTTCTGGTAATAAATTGAGTTTAGAAGATAAATCTTGCATTGTTTTATTAATATCAGCTCCTTCAGCATCGATTTTATTAATAGCTACAACAAAAGGTATTTTAGCATTTTCGATAATCCTGTAGGCTTCAATAGTCTGAGGTTTTACACCATCATCAGCTGCCACAACTAGAATTGCTACATCAGCAACCTTAGCCCCTCTACTTCTCATGGCAGTAAAGGCTTCATGTCCTGGAGTATCAATAAAAGTAATCAATCTATTATTTTTTTCTGCTTGATAAGCACCAATATGTTGAGTAATTCCACCTGCCTCACTTTCAATTACTTTAGTGCTACGAATAGCATCTAAAAGAGCAGTTTTTCCATGATCAACATGGCCCATGACTACAACCACTGGAGCTCTTTCCTTTAAAGACTCTTCTTTTTCAGCTTCTAGCACATCCTCAATACTCTTTCCATTTTCTTTTCTTTCAAGTTCATTTTCAGATTCTTTAGGTATAACTTCAATTTCTAATTCATCAGATACAATTGAAGCAGTGTCATAATCTATTTTTTCATTTATAGATGCAAAAACACCATTTTTCATTAATGTACTTAACACTTTGTTTACTGCAATATCTGCAATATTAGCAAAATCTCTAATAGTAATGTATTTACCAACTTCAACTTTCTTTTTTTCTTTAGGTAAAACATCTTGATTTTCAGCCTCTTCTCTTTCCTGCTCTCTTTGCTCTCTTTCCAGTTGTTTTTTATATTTAGGCCACTCTCTAATAACTTTTTGAGCAGTGTTATTATCAATTTTAATAGCTTTTTGCCCTACACTAAAACCCATGCTTGGCAAAATATCATGTAATTCTTGTGGGGTTATTTTTAGTCGTCTTGCTAATTCTGTTAAATTCATATAATTTAAAAATGGGCTCAAGCCCTTTTTTTAAGTATTTTTTAGTAGTTTACTTTATTTAAATCTTTTAGTCAAGCTAAAATTAATTTAAAAATATTGTTAATTTTAATTAAAATATGCTTAATCTTTACAAAAACAAATCTTTTTGCTAAACTTATTGTAGTTTAATAATTAATTAAATTGCAACTGGAATTTAGGAGATTTAGGTATTTAAATGTATAGAAAATTTCATATCAAGAGAAAGAAAGAGTAAACTAAGGCAACATAAAAGCTGTTTATTGTAGTAATAATATTATGAAAAAAACCAATAATTTGTTAATTTATATAAATAATTACTTATAAAGATATACATCTGGATGTATTTATTTTTTAGTTATTGGTAAATTCTATACAATCTAATATCGCTTATAAAGGTCCTAAACTCCAAATTAAAGCATATGGAATATATATTGTATTTGGTAGTAGCAATAGGAGCTTTTTTTATTGGATTTATTGTTCATAAACAAGTAGCAAAATCAAAGATTGGTCATGCACAAGAGAAAGCGGACAAAATAATCAATGAAGCTAAAGCAAAGCATAAAGAGCACCTATTATCTGCTCAAGATAAAGCCTTAAAAATAATAGATGAGGCTAAAAAAGAAGAAGCTGAACGTAGAAGAGAGATTAGTAAACTTCAAGGACGTTTAGAACAAAGAGAGAATTCTTTTTCTCAAAAATTACTTGAACTTCAAGAAAAACAACAAAAACTTTATGACAAAGTTAATGAGGTTCAAGAAATTCGAGAAAAAATCAAGAAAATCAAAGAAGAGCAAAACAAAGAATTAGAAAAAATTGCTGCTTTAAGCGAAGATGAAGCTAAGAAGCGGTTACTTAAAAACATTGAAGATCAAAATAAAGAAGATTTGTTAGTAAGAATAAGGAAATTAGAAGATGACAATCAAGAAGTTTTAGAAAATAGAGCTAAAGATATCATGGCCACTTCTATGCAAAGACTTGCTTCTACCTACACTCTTGAATTAACAACCACTACCGTTGATCTTCCTAGTGATGAAATTAAAGGTAGAATTATTGGAAGAGAGGGTAGAAATATTAAAGCCATTGAACAAGCTACTGGCGTTGAGATTATTGTAGATGATACTCCTAATGCTATAACTGTATCCGGATTTTCTTTAATTAGAAGACATATTGCCAAGAAAACCTTAGATTACTTAATTAAAGATGGACGTATACACCCTGCTAAAATTGAAGAGGCTGTAGAAAGATCTAAAGGTGAAATATCTGCTGATATTAAAAAAGCTGGAGAAGAAGCTATGTATGAAGTTGGTGTTACAGGTTTTGATCCTAAATTAGTACAAATACTGGGAAGACTTAAATATAGAACAAGTTATGGTCAAAACGCATTAAGACACTCTATTGAGGTGGCTCATATATCTGCTCTTTTAGCTGAGCAATTAGAAGCTAATGTTACTTTTGCTAAAAAAGGTGGCCTGTTACACGATATTGGAAAAGCTGTTGATCATGAAATTAAAGGTAATCATACTGAAATTGGTAGAGATATAGCTAAGAAATTTAAATTACAACCTGAATTAATTGCCCCTATTGAAACTCACCATGATGATAAGCCAACAACTTTAGAATCTGTTATTGTTAAAGTAGCTGATGCTATATCCTCAGCAAGACCTGGAGCTAGAAATGATAATTATGAGAACTATTTACAAAGACTAGAAGAACTAGAAAAGATAGCTAATTCGTTTGAAGGTGTAGATAAAACCTATGCTATTCAAGCTGGTAGAGAAGTAAGAGTATTTGTAACTCCTGAAAAAATAGACGATTATGGAGCTCATGAATTAGCTAAAAATATTAGTAAAAAGATTGAAGAAGAGTTAAAATACCCTGGAGAAATTAAAATTCACCTTATCAGAGAACTAAGAGTAACAGAATATGCTCGTTAATATTCACATTTGAAATATTTATGTTATAATGATAACTTAATTGTAATTATATGAACAAAGCTGAACTAATTATCAAAATTCAAGAAGAAGCTGAAGTAAGCAAAAAGCAAGCAGAAGCTATGATTGACACATTCACTAATACTGTTATTAAACAGTTAAAAGATGATAAAGAAGTAACTATAGCTGGTTTTGGCACTTTCCTTTCTAGAATAAGATATGCTCGAGGAGGAGTTAATCCTCAAAAGCCAAGTGAACGCATAACTATTCCGGAAGTAAGAGTAGCTAAATTCAAGACTGGTAAAAGACTTAGAGATGAATTAAAAAGTTAAATTAGATTATTCTATATTTTAAAGGCACGTACTCGTAGCTCAACTGGATAGAGCGCTTGGCTTCGGACCAGGAGGTTGCGGGTTCAAGTCCTGCCGAGTACACAATCGCCTTTAAAAATATGGCTGGGTAGCTCAGTTGGTTAGAGCGCGGCACTCATAACGCCGAGGTCGAGAGTTCAAGCCTCTCTCCAGCCACATATAAGCGCCGTTAGCTCAGTTGGTAGAGCAGTTGCCTCTTAAGCAAATGGTCGCAGGTTCAAATCCTGCACGGCGCACTTTTAAAATAGATAGAAATATCTATTTTTTTTATCAATTGTTAGTAATCATTTTTTTTGCTATAATTTAATATATTTAACAAATAAAATATTAATAAATAATAATATGAAGATTAAACAGGTTTACGTTGGAAGTTGGTATCCAAGAACACTATTTCATTTAAATGAAATGTACCAATTTCTTTCAACAGGTGAAAGTCATTTAAATCTTGATAATAAGAAACTAAAGAAACTAAAAAAAGATTTAAATCCAAGTGAAGTAGAATTAAAACAAAATAAAGGTCAAAGTTATATAAAAGCTAAATTTGGTATTTATGAATTTGAAAGCTTTGAAAGCGGTTTATCTCTTTTTTTATATAATTGCACTAATGATAATTCTGAGAAAATTAATGAAAAAATTCATAAAATGAGCGAATTTGCTTTTCAAAAAGTTTTTACCTCTTTCAATTATATATACAGTCTTGGTGCTCCTATTCCTAAAGTTTTTTCAGCTATGAAATCAGTTATGCCTTTTGTATTTGTAACAGAAGGGATGGACAAGAAAAAAGTGGAAAATTTTCTTAAATCAAGAGATGAAATAATAACTAAAGAATTTTCTAGTGCTAAAATTAAAGTTTATTATGGAGAAAACACAATTATTATTGATGGAGACTCAAAGTTCGCTAAAAGAATTGTTAAAGAATGTATATATTATCTTCACGATGCAGAGGCACAACTTCAAAAAATAATTAATATACATCGTTATGTATGGGACGAAGTTTATTCAATTAAATCTTCAAAGTCAATTAAATATAAAGATTTACCTAGAACAAGAGATCTATTAGCTGAAATTGAATCCGATGTAATATTTTTTGATTCTCGTATTAATCAATTAGGTAATGTCTTAGAAAGACAGAGAAAAAGAATCTCAGAATTTCGTGAAAACGAAGATGATTATATATGGGACGCCTTTGAAGATGGCTTTAAAGCTCTGCAAAGTTCAGAAAAATATACTAAAAATATATGGCAAATGACAAGAGATTATGTTAGTGGAGCAACTAATTTAATAAACACTATATATCAAGAAAGTTCTGACAAACAAGTAAATACCTTACAGTTTGTCTTTATTATAGCAGCTATCGCCTCACTAGTGGCTCTAGGGGAGGTTGTTGGTGCTGATATAGTTGGTAAAATTAATATGGAAACTGGCATAATAACTGCCACTGAACATTCATTTTCTTGGAGAGCTCTTTTAAGACTTGGTTTATTTTCAATTATAACTGGTGGTATCGTCTATTATCTATGGGAAAGACTATATCATCATTTTGCCGGTTCAAAAGTTTCTGATCCAAAAATAATAGCAAAATCAAAATTAAACAAAGCTAAAAAAATGTTTAGTTAATTTAGTTCTTAAAAATACTAATACAGAAACAAAAAACAAGGATTAGCCTTGTTTTTTTAATTGAAAACTTTTAAAAAATTATTTTGTTTTACCAATCACAGTTCCTTTGAAATTATCACCAGATAGATAATTCTTTAAATTATTAATTTTTTTACCATTTAAAATTACCACATTAATATTGTTTTTTTGCGCTAACTTAGAAGCAATAGGATCAAAAGGAGTATTCTTTCCTGGAAGCCATTTTCTTCCAATAATATCTAAAAATTTATTCCAAGAAATTTCTTTTATTTTTTCTGCATCTTTATATTTACTAGGATCTTTATCATAGACATAATCAATATTTGTCATATTAATTACAGTTTCAGCATTATATTTTATTGCTAATGACACAGCCATATCATCTGAAGATCTACCAGGTTTATAGCCTCCAGCAACTAAAATTTTATTAGTTTTAATATTATCACTAGGCTCTTGTATTATTTCCTTATAGGCTTTGTTGCTCAACACTGCCTTTAATAAATTAGCATTAAGCCTAGTAGCAGCGATTCCTAACCAATCTGCCTCTGTATCACTAATATCAGTAACCTTTTTAGCATTATTAATATAATTTCTAGCTATTTTTCCACCACCAGCTACTAAAATAAATCTATATTTATTATTTTTTTCATTTATTAGCTTAAGTAGTTTTTTTAAAAATAAATAATCAATCTTATCAACACTAGGTGCTATAAGTGAACCTCCAACAGAAATAACAATATTTTTTTTCATATAATATAAATTAGGTGTCTACAAATAAAAGCCGTTTCTAAAATGAAACGGCTTTATAATATATAATTAATTTATTCTTCTTTGTTTTTATTTTTCCGTAATTCTAAAATTTTATCTTTAATTTTCTTCATTAAAGTTTTATCATTTTTAATGGTTTTTTTAGCATTCTCTCTACCTACACCTAATTTTTCTTCTTCAAAGCTGTAGCTATTTCCAGCCTTCTTAATTACTCCATACTCAGTACCTATATCAAGTAAATCACCGGCTAAAGAAATACCCTCGTTATACATAATATCAAACTCAGTTGTTTGAAATGGTGCAGCAACTTTATTCTTAACAACTTTAGCTTTAACTCTATTACCAATACTCTTATCACCTTGTTTAATTTGAGCAGCACGTCTAACTTCAATTCTAACTGAAGAATAAAATTTTAAAGCATTACCACCGGTTGTAGTTTCTGGACTGCCAAAGAAAACACCAATTTTATTTCTAATTTGATTAATGAATATAATAACTGTTTTACTTTTTGAAACCACACCAGTAAGTTTTCTTAATGCTTGGCTCATAAGTCTAGCTTGAAGTCCCATGTGTTGATCTCCCATTTCTCCATCAATTTCTTTCTGTGGTACTAAAGCAGCTACTGAATCCACTACAATAACATCAACAGCATTTGAACGAGTAAGAGTTTCAACTATCTCTAAGGCTTGCTCTCCTGTGTCTGGTTGAGAAATTAACAGCTCATTTACATTTACACCAATCTTTTTAGCATATTCTGGGTCAAGAGCATGCTCAGCATCCACAAAGGCTGCTAAGCCTCCTTTTTTTTGTACCTCAGCTACAATATGTTGAGCTAAAGTAGTTTTCCCTGAAGCTTCAGGTCCAAATATCTCAATAATTCTACCTCTTGGTACACCTAAAATACCAAGTGCCATATCTAAAGAAAGGCAACCTGTAGGTATCACATCAACATCACTTCTTCTAGATTCACCAAATTTCATAATTGCTCCTTCACCAAACTTACCTTTAATCTGCTCAATAGCAGTATCAGCTGCCTCTTGTTTAGGATTGTTTTCACTTTTATTGTCAGTTTTTTTATCTGTTTTTTTATTTACCATATATTTAAATTATTTTTTATACATTTTATCTAATTTTTTATTATCATATAAAAACTCTTGTCTTATAGCGTATCCTAAAAGTATTCTAATTAAAATTATTCCACCCAACTTTAATGCTTCATCTAAATTTTGTACAACTGTTGCTAAAAGTATATCAGCAGCAATAATAAATTCTATTCCAAACATTACATTTCTAGCAAACTTTATTCTAATATAATCTTTATTAAAACCTGCAAAAAAGAGCATATATAAAGCTGAGATCACAGATGCAACCACTACAAAAACACCAATATATTCAATTGCTAAACCTGTGTTATATACTATGATTGATAATGCATCAAATATCATAAATATAAGTTAATTATAATTAATTAAGATGATAATATGTTAAAAAAATTCTAATATTATTATACACTTCTTTAAGGGATTAGTAAAACTAATAAGGTATACTTATGCTGTATGTTTTTCCTTGAGGATTTTGCCAACCTAACTCTAAATTACCATCTTTTTTTAAAACATAAAAACCTTTTTCAGATATCCAATGACTATATTTTTTATACCATTTTTTTTCTTTTACACCTTTATCCTCTATTACTTCACTAATGCTAGAACTTACTGATTTTTCTTGTTTTTGTTCATTCTTTTCATTTTCATTTTCCAATTCATTATTTACTTCAAAGGTGCTAATCACTTTAGCACTTTTTTTAATAGGATTATCAACTATATTTATATCCTCATAATTATCTTCATCATTTGAATAATTACCAAGTATATCTAAAAAACTTAATACAGCCTTAAATTTATACCATATATTTTCACTATTTTCTAATACTGGATTTTCTTTAGCGCTATAAGTATCAGTATAACTATCTACATTATTAAACCAATAACAAGATAAAACGCTTAAAGTTAAAAAAATGGCTACTAAGAATAAATAAAATATATTACTTTTAATCATATTATATTATTTAGCTTCTTTCTCTTTATTGGTAAAAATGCTTATCTCACCATATTTTCCATCAAAACCAGGTTTAATTATTAAATCACCTTTTCTCACCTTCTCTACACCCAAAGCAATAATATCACCAAACTCATTTCTTATTTTATCAATTTCAACTTCTAATAATATATCTAATTCTGAACCTAAAAAATTAATCATTTTTTTATATATCGTTTGCACCTTAATTGATTTCCTGCTCTTGATATTTAAAGCTTCAGCAATAATTTTATCAAGTTCTATTAGTTTTTTATAGCTTTGACTGTTTTTAGGTTTATATCCAGGTGTCCTATCAGCTAACTCTTCAATTCTATAGGAAACACCTAAGGTTAAAGGTTTTTTACATATAGGACATACCCCTTTTAACTTTTTAGTTTCTTTTGGAGTGCTACTAAAAATACAATCTCTATGTCCATCGAAATGATACATACCTTCTTCAGGGTAAAACTCTATAGTATACTTTAATTTATCTAAATCTTTATCCTTTATTGCCTTATATATTTCATTGTATGAAATTTTATCCAAATTCATAACATTAGCTTCTCTGCCAATATTTTCCAAACTATGCGCATCTGAACTAGATAATATACTCAAATTATCTAAAGAAGATAATCTCCAATTCATTTCTGGATCTGAAGACAATCCAGTTTCAAAAGCATAAATATGCTTAGTTTGATCTTTAAAACACTCTTTCATACTATTAAATCCTGACTTAGAGCCAAATATAGCATACCAAGGAGTCCAGATATGAGCAGGATAAATAAGAAATTTAGGATGAATACTAAGACATAATTTTACTAATTCTGGCGCACTCATACCAAGAATAGGCCTACCATCTGAACGAATATTGTATTTTTTATCTAAATATTTATTTAATTTTTCCACTGCTTCTAAATTAGGTGCTTGCACCATTATATGTATTCTTCTAGCCTTTCCTAAATCTTTATATACTAAGGAGAGCTCTGTTGCTAAAATAAACAAAGTTTTTATATTATTATTTTTCTTTAATCTATATAATCCTGATTTACCCACTTCTTCTAATTCTTCATAAATATGCTTAAACCAAGCCGGATAACTAAAATCTCCTGTTGCTATAATATCTATTCCTTTTTCCTGTGCTGTTCTTCCAATATTTGGCAAAGTTAATTTAGGGGAACAGGCCCTAGAATAACGAGAATGAATATGTAAATCTAAAACTTTTTGCATGATTATAACTTATTAAAAGGTTCTTCTTTAATATATGCCTTAATATTCTCACTAGTTTGTTTTAATATTCTCATTAAGGCTTCATGGCTATAAAAAGCAATATGTGGGGTAAAAATAACTTTTTCATTATCAAATA
The DNA here is from genome assembly GCA_021734135.1 of Patescibacteria group bacterium. Taxonomy (GTDB): domain Bacteria; phylum Patescibacteriota; class Patescibacteriia; order Patescibacteriales; family UBA12465; genus JAIPJO01. Next base: position 1,828 of record JAIPJO010000011.1, on the reverse strand, counting down.
ATATATGATCTTTTGCTAAAGTTAAAGCAGACTCCATTTTTTCTGGATCATATAATAATTGTTTTTCTTCTTTAATAAATTCTTCACCCTCAATAACATCAAGCCCAGCTCCAGCTATTATATTTTTTTCTAATCCCATTATAAGAGCATCTAAATCAACTAAAGCACCTCTAGAAGTGTTAATTAAAAAACTCCCCTTTTTCATTAATTTTATACTATCTCTATTTATCATATGATGAGTTTTTTCATTATGAGGAGCATGCAAAGAAACTATATCTGATTTTTTTAATAACTCCTTAAAACTAAGATATTTAAAATCTAAAACTTCAGCAATAAAATTATCTTGATTAACATCAAAAGCAATAACATTCATACCAAAACTTTTAGCTATCCTAATTACATGTAAACCTATTTTTCCAGCACCAACAACTCCTAATGTTTTATTTTTTAAATCAAATCCCATTAATCCCTCTAAGGAAAAATCATTTCTTAATGTTTTTACATATGACTTATGAATATTTCTAGACAATGCTAATATCAAAGCAAAGGTGTGTTCAGCAACAGTATTTTCTCCATAAGAAGGAATATTACAAACACAAACACCTTTTTTCTTAGCAACACCAAGACTGATGTGATCATATCCTGTTGATCTGGTACAAATTAGTTTTAAATTTTTAAGACTATTTAAAACTTTTTTATTTATTTTAGAGTAAATAAATACAGAAATAATATCAGCATCTTTTGCCAATGATATGTTCTTTTCAGTTAAAGGCTCTTTATGAAAAGATAATTTATGTCCTTTTAAAGAAGACTTTAAGTGTTTTTTTTCCCAACCCTTTATTTCAAAAAAGCTTATTTTCATATTTTATTTAATTAAGTGTCTAAATTTAATTTTTTAGCTATTTCTAATTCTTCTATACTATTAATTCCCATGGCTTCTTTAGAATCTATTTGTGTAGTTTTAATTTCCTTTCCTTGTTTAAAAGCTGCAGATACTAAATCGGTAAGGTAGTATTCCTCTTGTTTATTGTCATTATTTAAATTACTAATATTTTCCCATAGCCAAGAAGAGTTAAAGATAAACATAGCTGGATTTACTTCGGTAATTTGTTTTTCCTCTTCACTAGCATCTTTAAATTCTACAATTTTTTCTAATTTATTATCTTCATCTCTAACCAAGCGACCCCAATGATAAAAGGCTTTTCTCCAATCACTAAAATCATCTACCTTTACTGACATCAAATTTAGAGCTTCAACATCTTTATTAATAAAATCATCTATAGATTCAGAACTTAAAAAAGGATGGTCTCCATATAAAACTAAAACTTTTTCTGCTTTAGGCGAAACTTCATCTCTAGCACTGTGGACAGCATGACCTGTACCTAATTGTCTATCCTGTAAAGCAAATCTCACATCATATTCTTTTAGTGCTCCCTGTATTTGCTCATGATTATCAGGAGAAACCACAATAATAGGTTTTGTTTTTATATTACTTTTAGATATTGAATCTAATAAATAATTTATCATTGGCTTTTCTTTTAGTGGCACAAGTACTTTTGGTAAATCACTATTCATTCTGGTGCCCTTACCTGCTGCTAAAATAATAATGTCTGTCATATAAAATATTATTAGTTTTTTACTTTATTATTTATTATATTAATTATTTTTCAATAATATTAATTACCTCTTTATATAAATGATTACATTCCTTTTTAGTCTTAGCTTCAATATATAGTCTAATAATAGGTTCTGTGTTAGAAGCTCTTAAATGAATCCACGAGTTTTCAAAATCTAACTTTAGACCGTCTAATTCATTTACTTTAGCTTC
>JAIPJO010000010.1 GCA_021734135.1 Patescibacteria group bacterium | reverse complement strand
GGAGAAATTATTGTAGAATTTTATGATGATAGTGATTTAGAGGAAATATTAAAGAAGATAAAATAGATTATATATTTAATTATAATCTTTTTAAAAAGACCATGCTAAGTTTGTATGGTTTTTTATTTTGACATTATATAAATATTGTGTTATTGTATACCTAGATATAGATCATTACAAATTAAAATTAAAAAATATGAAACAACCACATTTATTTATTGGCGGAATTTTTTCTTTATTAGTTGGCATAGCCTTCTCAGTAAGTATAATTAAAGAGTGGGTGCCTTTTCTAAAAAATTCTTCGATTGTCTTCGCTTTTGATTATATTGCTTTTATAATTTTATGTGCGATAGCTTTATTGGCTTTGATTATTGGTATATCATTAATTATTCTTTCCTTTAGAGATAAAAAAATTTGGGACTAATAAAAAATATATATGACCTCTTAATTATAGAGGTCTTTTTTTAAATATTTTTTCTTGACATATTTACATTATGTTTGTAATATAACGTAATATTTAAAATAATTGTTATTTAAAAAAGAAAGGATTTTACTATGGGAAAAATAGATGAATTACAGAAAATGGTTGAAGAAAAGGGAACTGCAAGAATGAAAGAAATTGTTCAAGTTGCTAGTAGGTATATTGAAGAATTAGATAAAATTGTTAGAGAAAAAAATGTTCTTTTATTACTTACTGACACAGGTTTCCCCATGTTTCATAATCAGTTAGGAAGCCTAGAATGTGTAAGTTCTAAAGGTGAAATTGAAAGAAAAATGTTATTTCTTAATGCTACTTATGTAGTTCGCCATTTATGGGAAATAGTTGATAATTATGGTGTTAAAAAAAATGGTAATGATTTGCATTACACTCATTCAATAATTTTCCCAGATGAAAAAATTAAAGACATTAATGTTGTTTTTAATGAATTAAAAAAAATGTAACTTTTTATTTTCAACTAAAAATCTGTATTATTATGCAGGTTTTTTTATTTTGACACTTAATTATATGTGTAGTATATTAATATATTCTTTGAAAACTAAATAAAAACCAAAAAGATATAGCAATGAAAGCAATTAAAGTTTTTTTAGTTATTATTTTTGCATTTGTAATGCAAGCGGAAGGTCAAGGGCAAGATTTAAATTTAAAGCAATATGGATATATTCAGAAAGGAAAAGATACTAGCAATTATGTAGTTTATTTACAGTCAAAAATTGCAAATTACAAATTTATTAATTCAAAAAATAATTTAGTTTTTAGAACTGACACTGTCTATGATTCAGTGGGTTACTTTAAACTTAAAGATGAAGAATTATATAAATTAAGTAAGGATGACTGGTTAAAGGCTTTTGCAAATGACGGTAGTGTCACTAGAGTTGCTGTTGATCATAGACATGATAAATATAAATCTAAAAATAATGTGACAATTGCTGATTTATTAATTAGATACTCTTCTAATAATGATGAATTGTGTATTGTTAATAAAGAGAATTCTAAAGCAAAGGAAGTAAAAATAGCTTATTTATTTTTATTAATACTAAGCTTATTTCTTGCATTATTTTTTTCTGTTTATAGAAACATGTTTTTATCAGCACTTATATTATTATCTATTGCAATTTTAATGTCACTAGGTGATGCAAATAGTGAATTGATAAAATTATTATATTCTGCTTATGCTTTTCTAGTTTTAGTTATTGGTTTTGCTTTTATTTATATTCCTAAAAATAGGAAGTTTATATTAGTATCATCATTATTCTTTCATATTCTTGTAATAGCTATATTAGCTATAAAAATTTTACCTTTCTTGTCCTTGTTAAGAACTTTAATATTTATTTTTTGGTTTATTTTAACAACTGCCTTAAGGCATAAACTACTTCTTTATTATCTTAAAAAATACAAAGAAGTTAATTAAACTAAAGAATAATTAAAAGAAATTATATCTAAACCATCTCAAATTAAAGAGGTGGTTTTTTAATAATTGTTTTTTAAGCTTTTGTCTAGTTTTAATTGTTTTGATTTTGTATTATGATATAGATAAAGAATTAATAAAAATATACATGAGTTTTGTCCACCTCCATAATCATACCCATTATTCATTACTTGATGGTTTAACTAAAATTGATGAATTAGTAAAAAGAGCCAAAGACCAAGGTTCTCCAGCTGTAGCTATTACTGACCATGGTAATTTATATGGCGCTATTGAGTTTTATCAAACTTGTAAGAAGGAAGGAATTAAACCAATTATTGGTGTAGAAGCTTACTTAGCTAAAGCTTCAAGATTAGATAAAAATACTAGAGAAGATGCTAGAAGTTTTCATCTAGTTCTTTTAGCTAAAAATAATACTGGTTATCATAATTTAATTAAGCTTGTAACCAAGGCTCATTTAGAGGGATTTTATTATAAACCAAGAATAGATTGGGAACTATTAGAAAAGTATCATGAAGGGGTTATAGCTCTTAGTGCTTGTTTAGGGGGTGAAATATCACAGCTTATTCTAGCAGGAGAGCTAAAAAAAGCTAAGGAGCGTATTATTGAATATAGAGATTTATTTGGAAAAGAAAATTATTATTTAGAAATAATGGATCATCCTCAATTAGATGGGCAAGAAGAAGTTAATAAGCAATTAATTAAATTTTCTAAAGAGTTAAATGTAAGTTTAGTAGCTACTAATGACGTTCATTATTTAAAAAAAGAAGATGATGAGGCTCAAGATATATTGCTTTGTTTGCAAAATAAAAAGAAAAGGGAAGACACTGACCGTATGTCCATGCTAGGTGAAGATTATAGTATGAAAAGTAACGCACAAATGAAAGAAACCTTTAGTGAGGTGCCTGAAGCCATAGAAAATACTTTAAAAATAGCTGAGAAATGTAATGTAGAGATAAACTTAGGTGAAACTCAATTACCATATTTTGAAGTTCCAGAAGGTTTTGATGGTAATTCATATTTAAGACATATTTGTGAAAAAGGAGCGGAAAAAATATATGGTGATAAATTTGCAAATTTAAGCGAAGAAATTAAAGATAGACTAGACTATGAATTAAAGATTATTGAAAATATGGGTTGGCCTTCATATTTTTTAATTGTAGCTGATTTTGTTAGCTGGGCTAAAGAAAATAAAATTGTTGTAGGTCCTGGTAGAGGTTCTGCTGCTGGTTCGCTGGTTTGCTATCTTAGTAGTATTACTAGTATTGATCCTTTAGAATATGACCTTATTTTTGAAAGATTTTTAAATCCTGAGAGAGTATCAATGCCTGATATTGATATGGACTTTGCTGATACTGGTAGAGATAAGGTAATTAAATACGTGGAAGATAAATATGGTCATGATAAAGTTTCTCAGATTATTACTTTTGGTACTATGGCTGCCCGTGCTGCTATTAGAGACGTGGGTAGGGTTTTGGATGCACCATATGAATTTTGTGATCGTATTTCTAAGACAGTACCTATGTTTACTAAATTGAAGGAAGCACTAGAGACTGTGCCTGAGTTAAAAGAAATGTATAATAATGATCCTCAAGTAAAGCAAATTATTGATTATGCTATACGTTTAGAGGGGGTTTCTAGGCATAGTTCAATTCATGCTTGTGGAGTATTAATTACCAAAAACCCTTTAGATGATTATACACCACTTCAGTATGCTTCATCAGCAGATAAAAGTATTGTTTCACAATATTCTCTTCATCCTGTAGAGGATTTAGGGCTATTGAAAATGGATTTTTTAGGACTTAAAAATTTAAGCATTATTGAAGCTGCTTTAAAAATTATTAAAAATACTAGAGGGCAAGAAATTGATATTGAACGTATTCCTTTAAATGATAAAAAAACTTTTGAATTATTTCAAAAGGGTGGTACAACTGGTGTTTTTCAATTTGAATCTTCAGGAATGAAAAGATATTTAAAGGAATTAAAACCATCAGAATTTGAAGATGTTATTGCTATGGTTGCTCTTTATAGGCCTGGTCCAATGGAATGGATACCTGATTATATCAGTGGTAAACATGGAGACAAAAAAGTTTCATATTTACATCCAAAATTAGAATCAATCTTAAATAAAACTTACGGAGTTGCTATTTATCAAGAGCAGGTGATGCAAATAGCTAGAGATTTAGCTGGTTTTAGTATGGGTGAAGCAGATGTCCTTAGAAAAGCTATGGGAAAAAAGATTCCTGAGCTTTTAGCTAAACAAAAAGAAAAGTTTATTGACGGTTGTGTTAAAAATAACATTCATCAAGAATTAGCCCAGCAAATCTTTTCATTTATTGAACCTTTTGCTGGTTATGGTTTCAACCGTAGTCACGCTGCTTGTTATGCCTTGATTGGTTATCAAACAGCTTTCTTAAAAGCTCATTGGCCAGTAGAGTTTATGGCAGCCCTTTTAACAGCTGATCAACAAAATACTGATCGTATAGCCATTGAAATTGAAGAATGTAGGAAAATGGGTATTAAAATAATGCCTCCTGACATTAATGAATCATATGCCTCATTTACTGTAGTAACTTCCGGTACTAAGGAAAATAAATTAGCAGGTGAATATGAAAAACTAGATACAATTCGCTTTGGTTTAAATGCTATTAAAAACGTTGGTGAACATATAGTGGAAGTAATAATTGAAGAAAGAAAAGAAAATGGTAGTTATAGTGATATTGCTGACTTTTTAAATAGAATTACTGATAAAGATTTGAACAAGAAATCACTTGAGAGTTTAATTAAATCTGGTGGTTTAGATAAATATGGTAGTAGAGGACAATTACTTCACAATCTTGATAAATTACTACAAGCTAGCAAAGAAGCTGATCAAGCTAAAGCTAGTAAACAAAGTTCTTTATTTGCTGATGAGAATGGTTTTGATGCAAAATTAAGTGAAATTAGATTAGATAATGGTCCTGAGATTGAACAATCAGAAAAATTAAAATGGGAAAAAGAGCTTTTAGGTTTATATATTTCTGAACATCCTATTAATGAAATCAAATCAAGGATAAATGGTTTTGCTATGCCTCTTAGACAATTATCACAGCATAAAGATAAAGGATGTGTACGTACAGCTGGGGTAATCACAGGGGTAAAGAAAATATTAACTAAAAAGAATGAAAGAATGTTGTTTGTGAAAATTGAAGATAACCTCACTAGTATTGAAGTTTTAGTTTTTCCTAAACTTCTAAGTTCTAATCCTGAACCATGGCAAGAAGGAGAAATGATTTTAGTAGAAGGTAAGGTTTCAGATAAAGATGAGGAAATAAAACTATTAGCTGATAAAGTTTATCCTGTAAATAATAAAAACCTTAAAGAAGTTTTAAAAAATTTAAAACCCAATGCTATAGTTAGAAAAAAAAGATTTTTTAGTAAAAAAATTGATAAAGATAATAATTTAGCAAATAATAAAGACAATAATAAGAGTAGTAATACTAATACAAATATTAATACAAAAAGTGAAATGATTAATAGTGATGTAAAATTAAATAATGAAAGTAAAGATAGCAATGATGAACTTTTAAAAAAAATATCTCCACCGTTTAAATTGATAATTATAGAAGAATTAAATAATGATGAATTAAAAACATTAAAAGGAATATTTAGTAATTACAGTGGTAATAGTGAAGTATATATTTTTGAATATTATAATGATAAAATAATAAAAACGCCTTTTAAAGTAAATCCTTCTATTATACTTATCTCTGAAATTAAGAAAGAATTTCCACAAAAAATTCGTGTTGTGGAAATATAGAAAAAATGTTATAATTAAAAAACTTAAAAATATTATTCAAGTTTTGTTATGCCAGCAAGAAAAAAAACTAACAAATCAAATTCTAAAACCTCTAGCACTGACAAGAAAAAAAGTAGTACTAGTACTAAAAAGAGTCCAGCAAAAAAAACTAGTACCAAAAAGACTACTACAAAAAAGACTTCTCCTAAAAAGAAAACTACTACTAAAAAAAGTACTGCAAAAAAAAGTGCAAGCACAAAAAAGAGCTCTCCTAAGAAAGCAGACTCTAGTAGTGCTAAAAAGAAAGAAATTAAAGTAGAGACAAATAGTAGTAATGAAAATGAAAATGATGACCTTGAGTTAGATAATGAAAATGAAAATAAAGATATAAAAACAGATCTTGGTTTTGATGAAGTGATAAATAGAACTCAAATAGATAGTCAAAAAAAATTCTATCAAGAGTTGAATAAAGAAATTGAACAGAAGCATTTAGAAGGTGATTATGAAAAGGAACCTAAAAAAATGTCTGAATCTGAGATTAAACCCATTAAAAAATCAGTAGGTTTATATCGTAAACGTGCTTTCTTCTTTATTTTCTTAACTGTGATTCTTTTATCAGCTATTTTATATTTTTCTTTTTCTAAACTAACTATTGCTATTAGTCCCAGTGAAGAGGTGGTAAATAATAATGTTTTAATAGATGTAGTAAACAATGAAAATAATAACAGTAGTTATGGTAGTAGCTTGTTAAATGGCAGTGTTATGGCTATTGAAAGTGAAGCAGAGGAGACTTATCAAAGTAGTGGTAAGGAAATTATTGGTGAAGAAGTAGTGGGAACTGTAAAGATAATAAATAATTATAGTAAAAATCAACCTTTAGTAGCTACTACTAGACTTTTAAGTCCAGATGATAAATTATATAGAATTAAAGAGACTGTTAATGTCCCGGCTAATTCAAGTATAGAGGTAGAAATATATGCTGACAAAGTAGAAAAGTCTATGGCTATAGGTCCAAGTAGTTTTACAATTCCTGGTCTTTGGGCAGGTTTACAAGATGATATTTACGCTGAAAGTGAAGAAGCTTTTGTATACAGAACTAAAACTAAAGATTATTTAACTATTTCAGATATAGATAAAGCTAAAGAAAATTTACAGGAAATTATGATAAATAAAGCTAAGACTAAGGCTGAAAATATGTTTGATGATAGATACTACACCCTCTATGATATAGACAATAGTTTTAATTCATTTAATACTGAAGTTAAAGCAGGAGATGAAATTAGTGAATTTAATTTATCAGGTGAGGCTCAGATTGTAGTAGTAGCATTTTTAAAAGAACATGCAAAAAGTTTAGCTAAAGACAAGCTATCACTTTTAGTGCCAGGAGATAAAGAACTAAAAGAGTTTGATGAATCTAATCTTAGTTATACTTTAGATAACTATAGTCTTAAAGATGGTACAGCAACTGTAAAAATTAATTTTTCTGGACTTATGACAGTTGATGATAATACTGAAATAATTGATAGATCTCAGTTAGTTAATTTAAATAGAGAGCAAATAAGAAAATATTTAGATAGTTATCCTGAAATTAAGAATTATAGTTTAAATTTTCAACCAGCTTTTTTAAATAAAGCCCCTAGTTTAGTTGATAGAATTGAAGTAAAAGTGACAGAATAATCAAGTAAATTTTAAAATAATTGACACTTTAATTATTTTAGTTATATAATATAGATACAATTTAAATTATTTATCATTAATGATTGCTATAGCTACCAACTATAGTGCAAAATTTGCAGCTCATAAGCCTAAGTTAAAGATAGATAAAATTAAGCGCCTAATTTAGGAAGCTAGATGGAACCGCGGGAGATCCCGTTCTAGTAATTTATTTTTAGATAGATTATTGGAACGGGATTTTTTTATTAATTTTACTTAAAAGTAAATAATATAGAAAAATAAAACAATAATTAAGTATTAAAATAATAATTAAATTAATATAAAAACATATGAAAGATGAGAAAATATATAAAATTAGACATGCTTTAGCTCATGTTTTAGCAATGTCTATTAAAGATTATTTACCAGAAGCTAAGTTGGCTATTGGTCCTGTGATTGATAATGGTTTTTATTATGATGTCGATACTGGTGATAAAAAGATATCTGAAGATGATTTAGATAAACTTGAAGAAAAAATGAAGGAATTTATTAAGCAAGGTTTAAAGTTTGAAAAGAATGTTTTAAGTATTGATGAAGCTATAGTTAAAGAAAAAGAAAGAGGAGAGGACTACAAGCTTGAATTAATTGAAGATTTAGCTAAAGAAGGCGAAAAAGAAGTTTCTTATTATAAGCTTGGTAATTTTGTGGATTTATGTAGAGGTCCTCATATAGAAAATACTAAAGAAATTGACCCCCAAGCTTTTAAGCTAAATAAGGTAGCTGGAGCTTATTGGCGTGGAGATGAAAACAAACAAATGTTAACCAGAATATACGGATTAGCTTTTTCGAATAAAAAAGAATTGAAAAAATATTTAAATTTAATTGAAGAAGCTAAAAAGAGAGATCACAGAAAACTAGGAAAGGACTTAGATTTATTTCATATTGATGAAAAAGTTGGAATAGGTTTACCTTTATGGCACCCAAAAGGAGCTTTGCTTTGGAGAATAATTGAAGATTTTTGGTATAAAGAGCACTTAAATCAAGGTTATGATTTAGTTCGTTCTCCTCATATAGGTAATAGGGCATTATGGGAAACATCTGGTCATTGGGGGTTTTATAATGACAGCATGTATCCTCCATTAGAGGTTGGTCAAACATTAGAAGAAAAACAGCAAAAAAAGGAAGTAAAAGAATCTGAAGAATACTTATTAAAACCAATGAACTGTCCTTTTCATGTTCAGATTTACAAAAAAAATCCAAAATCATATAAAGAACTTCCACTTAGATGGGCAGAGTGTGGAACTGTTTATCGTTTTGAGAAAAAAGGTGAGCTCTCTGGATTAACCCGTGTTCGTGGATTTACTCAAGATGATGCTCATATTATTTGTAGTGAAGATCAGGTTGAAAATGAATTAGGAAAAGTTGTTGATTTTATTCTATTTATGTATAAATCATTTGGTTTTAATATTGAAGATGTTAATGTTTATCTCTCTGTGCGAGATCAAGAAAACAACAAATACGCTGGAGATGATAAAGGTTGGAAATTCACTGAAGATATATTAGAAAAAATAGCTCAAGAGAAAAAATTAAATTATAGTAAAGATGTGGGTGGAGCTGTGTTTTATGGACCAAAATTAGATTTTAAAATCAAAGATTCAATTGGCCGTGAATGGCAATGTTCTACTTTGCAATTTGATTTCAATTTACCAAGAAGATTTAATATGACTTATTTTAACTCTGAAGGCAAGGAAGTAAGACCATATATGTTGCATAGAGCCTTATTTGGTAGTTTTGAAAGATTTATTGGATTATTAATTGAACATTATGCCGGAGCTTTACCACTTTGGCTTTCTCCTGTGCAAGTAAAGCTTATTTCTGTGGGTGAAAGTCATAAAGAATATACAGAAAAATTAGCCAACAAATTAAAGGATAATGACATAAGAGTTGAAACTGATATTAGTGAAGAAACTGTAGGAAATAAAATTAGAAAAGCAGTAACAAATAAAATACCATATATATTAGTTATAGGTGATAAAGAAATGGAAGGTGATAGTTTAGCTGTTAGAAAAAGAGGTGAAAGAGAAACTAATAATATGAAAGAAGAAGAATTTATATCTTTACTTAAAGAAGAGATTAGTGAAAAAAAATAATATAAATTTAATATTTATATTATAATTTTATTCAATATTTAGTTTATTTAATTAAGTAAGTATCTTATTTAATGTCTTTTTTATATATTTTCTCTGCTTCCTTTAAGCTTTTATTATCGTAAATAATAGCACTAAGAGCATTAACTAAGTTTTTAGCATCTTTAAGTGATCTTTGATGAATGTTTCTACCTACAGCTACACCACCAGACTTAGCTTTGTTTATTTGTTCATAAACTAGCTTTAAATAATCGTTTACTTTTTTTTGAGAGCCTCCTACACAAATAACATTAGTGTTTCCAGCTGCTTTTATAACTTCTTGATACTTTTGTGCAGTATCTGCAGTATTTTTTGTATATGGATATTTTAATTTAACAAAATCTGCTCCTAAGACATTAGCTACGCCAGCTGCACCAGCATTCAAATGTATATCCTCATCATTTTTTATGTGTGGACCTCTAGGATAAATCCATAGTATTGTTAAAAGCCCTTCTTGTTGTGCTTTGAAGATAATACTGCTAGCTTCGCTTAGCATTTCTTTTTCATATTTTGATCCTAGATAAATAGTGTAGCCAACACCAACAATATTTAATTTATTGTCTTGCTTAAGCTTTATAACATCAGAAATGGATGATAAGGCTTGGCTGTGAGCATCTTTAGTTTTATATAGATTAGTTTTTCCATTCATTTTAACAACATAAGGGATATTTTTGTGTTTTCTAGCATATCTACTTATTAAACCTAAATGAGAAGCAAAAACCCCAATATTAGCCTCTGAGGCTATATTAAAAAGGTGTTCAGGATGTTCATCTTCTTTAGAAATGCCTTTACCTACAAAATCATCGTTTAAATGTTCAATTTTTTGATCTCCTGCAAAAAGTAATAATTTTCCAGTTTTTTTGGTTGCAATTTGCCAATTTTTTTTATACTCTTTTTCTTTGTTTTTTGGTACTGACAATGGAATGATTAAGTTGTCCATATGTTTAAAGTTTTATTAAAATATGATATGATTTAAATATATAATTATTATATCATTATATGGGTAAAAATAAAAACGAAGAAAAGAAAAAGAAAGATGATATTGATATTAGTCAATATGATAAATTCAGTGGGATATCACATAGAGAATTAAACATTGGCTTATGGATAGCTAAAAATAAAAAAAAGTTTATTATTTCAATTATTGTAATTTTAATACTTTTATCAGCTGGTTTTTTTCTTTATAGTGGTTATCACTATGCTTATTATTTCTTAGAAGGGAAGGAATATGATGAAAAATTAGCTCAAGATTTAAGTAATTATGATAATGCTTCAATGGAATATAGATTGAATAATCCTTTAGATAGTTTAGAAATTAAATATGTTCACAGCTATAAAACAGAAGATAAAATAGATTTGGTAAGTGAAATACATAATCCAAATGGTAGATATTATGCTAATTTTGAATATTGTTTTGTAGATGGTGAAACTGAAATATTATGTGATGAAGATTTTGTTTTTCCTTTAGAAGATAAACATTTAATTGCTTTAGCTTTAGATGAAAATGTGTCTCAAAATTTAAATATAAGGCTTAGTAGTGTTTCCTGGTCTAGAATAGATGCTCATAAATATCCAGATTGGTCTAAATATTATAATGATCATTTAGACTTTAAAACTGAGAATATAAGATTTAGACCCGCTAGGCAAAGTCCTTTATCTGATAAAATGTCACTAGATGTATTGGAATTTGATATAAAGAATAATACAGCTTATAGTTATTGGGAAGTGCCTTTAAATATTGTGTTATATAATAATTCTAGAATTGTTGGGGTTTATAAACACACTTTGAATGAATTTTTAACTGGCACTAATAGATCTGTTCGTTTAGTCTGGCCAGGAACTATCGTGCAAGCAGATGAAATAAAAATAACTCCAAGATTAAATATTATAGATCCTGATATTTATATCAAATATTAATATATGTTTTCTAGAATAAGCTTGTTTTTAAAAAGTTTTGATTGGATCCTTTTTTTACCAGTGCTATTTTTAGCATTATTTGGACTTTTAGAAATCTATAGTATTGCTTTGGGTCAAGAAACTTTAAGTTTGCTTAATTTTCAAAAGCAGATTTTTTTTATTGTCATTGGAATAATTTTAATGTTCATTGTTTCTTTAATTGATAGTTATTTTTTAAAAAGTATCAGTAGATATTTATATATTTTTGCTATTTTAATTTTAGTAGCTGTGCTTTTTTTAGGTGCTGAAATAAGGGGAAGTACTGGTTGGTTTTATGTCCTTGGTTTTGGTATTCAACCTGTAGAATTAGTTAAAATAGTTTTATTACTTTTTTTAGCAAACTATTTTTCTAAGCCAAACTTAAGGTTTAAAAAATTTAGTCATTTACTTATTTCAGGATTTTTTACAGCCGTATTAGCTGGTCTAGTTCTTTTACAGCCAGACTTTGGTTCAGCTTTTATTTTAGTAGTTATATGGTTTTTTCTGCTTATAGTTTCTGGTTTTAACTTTAAATATATATTAACAGTAGTGCTTGTTGGTTTATTTATTTTTGTTAGTTTGTGGTTCTTCTTGTTTCAGGATTATCAAAAAGATAGAATTATGACTTTTATTAATCCCAGTGAAAATAATTTGAATGAAGGTTATAATGTTTCACAGGCTATAATTGCTGTAGGTTCAGGTGGAATTATAGGTAGAGGTGTTGGTTTTGGATCTCAGTCTCAACTTAAGTTTATACCTGAAGCTCAAAATGACTTTATTTTTGCTGTAATTGCCGAGGAACTAGGATTTTTAGGAGTATTTTTACTGATATCGTTTTTTGTAATCTTTTTTACAAGACTGCTTATGGCAACAAGAAGGATTAATAATGATTTTGGTATATATTTTGTAATAGGTGCTTTGGGCTTGATTTTTATTCAAATGTTTATTAATATTGGAATGAATATAGGTATATTTCCTGTAGTAGGAATTTCATTACCTTTTGTTAGTTATGGAGGTAGCGCTATTATTTCTAATTTTATATTATTAGGAATACTAGAAAACATCATAACTCAATCTAAATTAAAGTATTAATTAAATTAAAAATGAAGTTGATTGCTCTGTAGCAGTTAATAATAAATAATAAGATATATGAAATTAAAAGCACAGCCAAGAGTCAAGAAGGAAAAACTTGACCACAAAACTATACCTGCAGTAGTGTATGGTTCAAGTATTGAAAGTAAAAGCATTAAGCTTGATAAAGTTGAATTTGAAAAAGTCTATGATATAGTAGGTGAATCAAGTTTAATTGATTTAGCCCTTGATGATGATAAAGTTGTTAAAGTTCTGGTAAAAGAAGTACAAAAACATCCCTTTAAAAATATTATTTATAATGTTGACCTTCATCAAGTAGATATGAGCCAAAAAATTACTACTGAAATTCCTTTAGAATTTGTTGGTGAATCTAGAGCTGAAAAAGAAGAAGGGGCTCTTATTATGAAAAACTTAGACACAGTTGAAGTAGAATGTTTACCAGCTGATTTAGTTAATCATATTGAGGTAGACTTAAGTTCTCTAAATGATATAAATGATAGTATTCACGTAAAAGATCTTAAAGTTCCAAGTGGTATGGAAATATTACAGGAAGCTGATGAAGTAGTTGTTAGCGCTATTGAACCAAAAGAAGAAGAGGAAGAACCAGTCGAAAGTGAGGAAGGAGAAGAAAGTCCTGAAGGCGAGAAGACTGAAGGTGAAGAAAAAAAAGATGAGGGAAATGAAGAAGAAAAAGATAAAAAAGAATAATTTATTATTAATAGAAATAATAAATATATAAATCATGAAGATTCGTGATATAAAAAAAATATCTCTAGCTATTAGAAAAAAGTGGCCACAGCTCTCTTTAGGGGTTTTGGCACTTTTTTTATTTTTAGCTCTTGTGATAACTATTGCTTTATCATCATCCTTTTTTACTAAAAAAATTAGTATTTTCAAACCTAGTGATAATATTTTTAATATAGATAAGGATAAAGATGATAATAAAGAAATTAAAAAACCTGAATGTGAAAACTGTTACAGCAATCTTTTAACTGGCATAGAACAGAAAAATGAATTTGGTTTTCCTGTAGCGGTAGTAATAGATAATCATATTGATGCTAGACCACCAGCATCATTATCGCAAGCTCATATAGTCTATGAACTACCTGTAGAAGGCTCTATAACGCGTTATTTAGCTGTTTATGACTCTGGGCAAGACTTAGATAAAATTGGACCTGTTAGAAGCGCTAGGCCTTATATGCTAGATTATGTTCAAGAATTGTCAGCATTATTTGTTCATGTTGGTGGTTCACCTCAGGCTTTAATTGATATAGCTAAAGACAACATTTTCAATCTTAATGAATTTTATAATGGAGATATTTTTATAAGAGATGAAAATAGACCAAAACCTCATTATATCTTTATTGATTTTGATAATATTAAAAATTATATTATTACCCAAAACAGAGAAAAACCTGTATTTTATACTTGGAATTTTAAAAAAGATTCTGAAAATATTAATTTAGATGACAGTGATGATTTAGACACTGATATTAATATTGATTTTGGTGCAGATGCTTATGAAGTAAATTGGGTTTATGATTTTGAAAATAATAATTATTTAAGAAGTTTAAATAATAAAGTTCATGTAGATGATAATAATATTGATATTAAAGCTAAAAATATAATTATCCAAAGAGTAAATAGTGAAGTTTTAGATGAAAAGCTAAGATTAAGAATTAATACCATATCTGAAGGTGAGGCTGTTATTTGTTTTGAAGCTCAGTGCAGAGAAGGGACTTGGAAAAAAGATAGTGCTAAAGCCAGGACTCGCTATTATGTTGACGGGAAAGAAATAGACTTTAGTGTTGGTAATTTCTGGATTGAGATTCTTGATCAAAACGGTGAACTTGAATATTAGGATTGTTTTATTTTTACAACAATTAATCTATCATTATTACTATAATCTTTAACAGTATCAATTTTAGGTTTTAAAAAGGTATTATTAATTTCGTTTATTAAAACTTCCTTTTGTCCTGGGTTTATTTCCATGGCAAGTATTATATTTTTGTCATTATTTATCTTTGATTTTATTTCTTGTAGTAGTCTTAAGTAATGCTTAAGACCATTATTTTGTGAGTATAGAGCTGTTTTAGGCTCTTTTTTTATGCTTTTTTCTTCCATTTCTTGGCTATTAAGGTAGGGAAGGTTGGCTAAAATGTATATATTTTGATGTTTGTTTAGGCTTTTATCACTTATTTTAGACAATAAGTTGCTTTGTTTAAAGTCAATATGTTTTAATGCTTTATGTCTTTTAGCATTCTTTTTAGCAACTTTTAAAGCCTTTTTACTAATATCAGTAGCTATAAAGTGGTAATTATTAAATGATTCTAAGTTTAGGTTTTTTATTAGGCTTATAATAAGAGCTCCAGAGCCTGTGCCGATATCTAAAACTAGACTATTGTTGTAGTCAAATTTTTTAAAGTAATCAATGAAAAATTCTGATTCAGGGCGGGGAATTAATACATTTTTATTGACAATAAAGCTTAAATTATAAAAATGTTTTTCTCTAAAAATATAGGCTAAAGGAGTGTTTTGAGCTCTTTTTTGGCACAAATAAGCTAACTTTATAGCTTTAAAAACACTTACTTTATCTTTAGGATGAGAAATTATATAAGTTCTATTTTTTTTAAGTATATACGATAGCAGTAGTTCTGATTCAAAATCAGACTTCTCAATGGAAGCCTGTTTTAGTTTATTATTACAATATAGAAGTAAATTATGAATTGTCATTTTCTCTGTTTAATTCTTTTTGAGCTTGTTTTAAAGAATGTATAATATCCTCAATATCACCATCCATTATTTTTTCAAGTCCATGCCAGGATTTTTTAATTCTATGATCTGTAATTCTGTCTTGAGGGAAGTTGTATGTCCTTACCTTATCACTTCTATCACCTGAACCAACTTGCTTTTTTCGCATATCAGAATCTTGTTCTCTTTTTTCTTCTTCCTGCTTAGCTAAAAGACGAGATCTAAGTACTTGCATAGCCTTATCTTTATTTTGATGCTGTGATTTTTGATCCTGACAACTAACAACTAAGCCAGTAGGGATATGTGTTAATCTAATAGCTGATTGAGTAGTATTAACGCTTTGTCCTCCTGGTCCAGATGAGCAGAAAGTATCAACTCTAACATCACTAGGGTTAATTTCTAAATCTACTTCCTCTGCTTCAGGTAGTACAGCTACAGTAGCCGCTGAAGTGTGGATTCTACCACTTTTTTCTGTTTCAGGAATTCTTTGTACTCTATGAGTCCCAGCTTCGTATTTTAAATGAGAATAAACATTTTCACCGCTAACTGAGAAAGTTATTTCTTTGTAGCCACCAATACCTATTGGATTAGAATTTAATATTTCACATTTAAAGTTTTGTCTTTCGCAATATCTACTATACATTCTAAAAAGATCAGCTACAAAAAGAGATGATTCATCACCACCAGTACCAGCCCTTATTTCAATGATTGCATTTTTAGTATCATTGGGGTCATCTGGGTTTAATTTTTCATCAAGAGTATTTTCTAATTTTTCTATTTCTTCTTTTAAGCTTTCATTCTCTTCTTCTGTCATTTCTTTCATCTCACTGTCTAAATCTGAATTAAGCATAACCTCATTTTCTGCTAATTGTTTTTGTTTTTCTTCTAAAGTGATGATTATATCATAAAGATTTTTCACTTTAGCATGTTCTTGTGAAACCTCTTTAAGCTTATTAGGATCTTGATTAATTTTTGGATCAGATAACTTAGTTTCTAATTCTTTAAATTTTGTTTTTATTTCTGTAAACATTTTTATATTAAATAATATATTATTTATATATTTATACTATATATTAATCTTAGCCTTTTTTGTTAATATATGCAAAAAACAGTCTTATAAAATATTTTCAAATACAAAAATATTAAATAAAGACTGGTTTTTTATTTTTCTTCTGCTTTCTTAGCTGCTCTTTTAGCTCTTTTTACCTTTTTACCAATTCTAGATTTAGATAACTCTTTTTGAGTTTCTCTTTTAGCTTGAAATTTTTCAACTCTTCTAGCAGAGTCTACTAATTTTTGCTTACCAGTGTAAAAAGGATGACATTTAGAGCAAAGCTCAACTTTAATTTCACCAACGGTTGAACCGGTAGTGAAAGTGTTTCCACAAGCACATTGTACTTTAATCTCTTTATTGTATTGTGGGTGTATCTCTTTTTTCATATTAGTTTTATACAAATAAAAAAACGAATTCTTTCGCTTGATTATTATAATATCACCTATATAAAAAATAATCAAGTCCTAGTTATTAAATAAAGTTTTTGTTATAATAACAATATGACAAAAATTAATAATATTGCCAAAAACACATCATATCTAACCTTAGCACTTATAGGTCAAAAGATAATATCCTTTACCTATTTTACTATTTTAGCTAATAATTTAGCCCCAGAACAGCTGGGTAAATATTACTTAGCAATTTCCTTAACTACCATATTTGCCATATTTATTGATCTAGGTTTAATTAATGTATTGACCAGGGAAGTGGCTAAAAGACCATTTGAGTCTAATAAATTATTAGCTAATGTTTTAAGTTTAAAAATACCATTATCTATTTTAACTGTTGGAGCAGTTATACTAACTACTTATTTATTAGGTTATGAAACTTTAACTAAACATTTAGTTTATATATCATCAATTTGTATGATATTAGATTCTTTTACTACCACTTTTTTTGCTGTAAGTAGAGGGCATCATAATCTTATATATGAAAGCTTTGCTTCGATATTATTTCAACTCATAGTTATGAGCTTTGGACTTTGGGCATTATATTCTGGTTTTGGACTAATATATATAATTTTAGCACTAGCTATTGCTAGTATGTTTAACTTTATTTATTCTTCTTTAATTTTAAGATTTAAGATAGGGGTAAAAATTAATTTACAGTATGACAAAAAGTTTTTTTGGACTTTAATTAAATTGGCAATTCCTTTTGCTGGTTATGCTATTTTTCAAAGATTATATACTTATTTAGACTCAGTATTACTTTCAGTTTTAGCTAACGAGATGTATGTGGGAATATATCAAATACCTTTTAAAATTATATTTGCTTTACAGTTTCTACCACTAGCTTTTGTAGCTTCTCTTTATCCTGCACTTAGTCATTATTGGTTACATAACAAAGAACAATTACTCATTTCATTTAAAAGAGCTTTAAATTATCTAATGATTATATCTGTGCCAATAATATTTGGTGTTATTGTTTTAGCTGATAAAATAGTTAGGTTATTTGACAGTGCTTATAATCAAGCGATACTGCCACTACAGATTATAATTATAGCTCTTATTTTTATTTTCTTAAATTATCCTATTGGCTCACTTTTAAATGCCTGTGATAGACAAAAGAAAAATACTTTTAATATGGGTTTAACGGTTGTTTTAAGTGTATTTTTAAATCTTATTTTAATACCAATGTATCAAGCTGTTGGTGCTGCTATTACTGTATTAGTAAGTAATATGTTTATGTTCTTCATGGGTCTATATTTTAGTAGTAAGATAATGGACCTTAAATTAAAATCTAATATAATTGTTTTCTTAAAAACCTTAGCTTCTGCTATAATTATGGCATCAATAATATATATATTAAAAAGTTATTTTAATATTATTATTTTAATACTAATAGCAGTATTTGTTTATTTTTTATTTATATTTATTTTCAGAGCTATAAGAAAGGAAGACTTTATTAGTATATATAGAGCTTTAATTAAAAAGGGAAAAATATGAAAATACTTTTGTCTACATTAGAATATCCGCCACATCAAGGTGGGGTAGCAAATTATTATTATAATTTAAAAAAATATTGGCCTGAAAAGGATAAGTTTTTAGTAATAAATAATAATGATAATGAATTATTGTGTAAAAGAAAACTGCCACTAAGATGGATAAAGTCATTATTTTCAATATATAATTATTATAAAAAAAATAAAATAGACTATTTATTAGTTGGTCAAATTTTGCCACTAGGTACAACTGCTCTAATATTAAAAATCCTATTTAATATTAACTATGGTGTAGTTATTCATGGAATGGACTTTAGTTATGCTTTAAAATCCAAAAGAAAAGCAATTATAACTAAAATTATACTTAAAAAGGCCACAAATATTATTTCTGCTAACACCTACACTAAAGATCTTGTTTTAAGTAAGTTTTCTAAATTAAATAAGAAAATTAGTGTAGTTAATCCTGGGGTTGAAGTGGAAAAAATAGATATAGAAATGATAGAAAAAATAAAAACTGAATATAATTTAGAAAATAAAATAATTATATATAGTCTAGGCAGACTTGTTAAAAGAAAGGGGTTTGATAATGTAATTAAAGCAATAAATAGTTTAGATAAAAATATTAAGAAAAAAATAGTTTATGTTATTTCAGGTACTGGTTTTGAGATGAATAATTTAAAAAAACAAGCAGAAAATAAAGATTTTAATATTATTTTTACTGATTCTATTTCTAATACTGAAAAATGGTCATGGCTTAATTTGTGTGATATATTTGTAATGCCCTCTAGAAATATTAATGGTGATTTTGAAGGTTTTGGTATTGTTTTTTTAGAAGCAGCTTTAAATAGTTCTCCAGCTATTAGCTCATTAAGTGGTGGTATAAAAGACGCAATTGAAGATGGAAGTAGTGGTTATTTAGTTAAGGAAAATAATATTAATGCTTTAGCTAAAAAAATAGAAGTATTAGTAAATAATGAAAAATTAAGAGATGAAATGGGAAATTATGCTTATACTAGAGCTAAAGAAAAATTTAATTGGTCAAAACAGGCTCAATTATTTTATAATATATTAAATAAATAAAATTATGGTTTCAGTTATTATACCAGTATATAATCAAGGCAAGAAATTAATAGATACACTTGATAGTTTGTTAAAACAAAGCTATCAAGATTTTGAAATTATTATTGTTAATGATGCCTCTGATGACAACGTTGAAAATAGATTTGAAGAATTTGTTGAAAATAATGAGATTAAACAAAAAATATTATTTTTAAGTAATCAAAAAAATCTTGGTGCTCCAGCTTCTAGAAATAAAGGTTATGAAAAATCAAAAGGTAATTATATTTTATTTTGTGATGCTGATGCTATTTTAAAACCACAGGCCTTAAAAACAATGGTTTCAGTTTTAGATAATAATAAGAATATTGATTTTGTCTATAGCTCCTTTAAGTGGGGTAAAAAATTATTTAAACTAGAAAGTTTTTCTCTTGAAAGACTTAAAAAAGCACCTTTTATTCACACTATGTCTATGCTTAGAAGGGAAGTAATGCCAGAAAACGGTTGGGATGAAAGTATAGAAAAGCTTCAAGATTGGGACTTCTTCTTAACTATAGCTGAAAATGGTAAACAAGGCATGTTTATTGATATGATTTTGTTTACTATTAAACCAGGTGGTACTATTAGTTCTTGGGTACCTAGTTTTTTCTATAAATTATTTCCATTTTTGCCTGTAGTAAAAAAATATAATAAAGCTTTGGAAATTGTTAAGAACAAACACAAGCTATGAATTTAAAAATTAATGAAATTATAAATAAAAGATTCTATTATTTAATCTTTTCACTTTTTCTAATTGAATCTTTATCATTTTTAAGTTATTTCTTTCCAGTTATTAGAGAGATAAGTTTTTTTGCTTTAGTCTTAGCTGTGCTTATCTTAGCCATTAGAGATTTAAAATATGCTTTATATCTAATTATTATTGAGTTAATTATTGGTTCTCATGGTTATATTTTCTTTAGTGATATCTTTAATTTTGATCTTTCCATACGTATTGCTATGTGGATAGTAGTAATGGTAGTCTGGTTTGTAAAATATCTTATTTGGCTAAAGAATTATTTAAAAACTCCTATTAAAGAAAGGAAGGTTGAAAATATTTCTTATTTCTTTGCTTATTTTCCAATCTATTTATTGCTAGGCTTCTTTATATTAATTGCTAGTATTAAAGGCGCTGCATTAAGCAATGATTTATCTGTATGGTTTTCTGATTTTAACTCTTGGTTATATTTTTTAATACTTTTACCTTTTATTTATGTTTTTAGAAATAATAATATTAAAGATTTAATTAAAGATATAATAACTATATTTCTAGCAGGAGTTACTTGGATATCACTTAAAACATTAATACTTTTATTTTTCTTTTCTCATAATCTTCCAGTTATTGAACCCCTATATGCCTGGAGTAGAGATTATTTATTAGCTGAAATAACAGCCTTAGAGGGCGGTTTTTACAGAATATTTTTTCAATCCCATATTTATACTTTAATGCTTGTAATTATAGCTTTATTTAGTTTAAGTGATTTAAAGAAAATAAGTAAAAAACAAGCTTATATATTATTAAGTATTTTCGCGCTATCTTTATCTGCAATACTTTTAAGTCTATCAAGAAGTCTTTGGGTTGGTTTAATCTTAGGCTTTTTATTTTGGTTAGTGTATATAATAAAAAGATATAAGAAAAATTTAGTGTATTATAATTTATCAAGATTATTAATTATTAGTTTAGGGGCTGTGCTTTTAATTGTGGCGGTAATAAATATACCTTTACCAGGTTATAGTGCTGATTTTAATGCAGGTAAAACTTTTAAAGATAGGGCTAATGTAGGTGATAAAGATGAGGCTGCTATTTCTTCTAG
>JAIPJO010000009.1 GCA_021734135.1 Patescibacteria group bacterium | reverse complement strand
ATGCCAAGGTGCAGGATTCAATATTATTGAAATGCACTTTTTACCGCCAGTAATGGTGGAGTGTGAGGTTTGCCATGGTAATAGGTTTAATAGGGAGACTTTGCAGGTAAAATACAAAGGGCTAAGTATTGCTGATGTTCTAGATTTAACCATTGATGAAGCTATGCCTGTTTTTAAAGATCAGTATCAAATTACTGATAAACTAAAAGTATTACAAGAAGTAGGGCTAGGTTATTTAAAGCTAGGACAAAGCGCTACCACCTTATCTGGTGGAGAAGCTCAGCGTATTAAATTGGCTAGAGAACTTAGTCATGTACTGGGAAAAAGAACTCTTTATCTTCTTGATGAGCCAACAGTAGGTTTGCATTATTATGATATTGAAATGTTACTGGCAGTGCTAAATAAATTAGTTGATAGACAAAACTCAGTTTTAGTTATTGAACATAATTTACATGTGCTCAAGAATATGGATTATTTAATTGATCTTGGCCCTGAAGGCGGACATAAGGGTGGTAAGGTGGTAGCTAAAGGCACTCCTGAAGATTTAGCTGGTGACAAAAATAGTGCTACTGGTAAATATTTATATGATTATTTATAGCTATGAAATTATTAGAAATTGCTAAAAAAGCACCCCATAAACCTGGTGTATATAAATATCTTGATAAAGATGAAAATATTCTTTATATTGGCAGAGCTACAAGCTTACGTTCAAGGCTCAAGCAATACTTTCAAAAACAAGTTGATGATAGAATTAAAGAAATGGTACTTTTAGCTGATAATATTGAATATATTGAGACAGCTTCAGTATTAGAGGCTATTATTTTAGAAGCTAATTTAATTAAAAAGTATTGGCCTAAATATAATGTTAAAGATAAAGATGATAGATCTTTTTCTTATTTAATTATTGATAAAAGACAAGATTTCCCTAAGCCTGTTATTGTTAGAGGCAGGGAACTAAAGAAGTTTATCTCAGATAAGGTTGCAGTCTTTGGGCCTTATCAATCACAGTATTTACTAAGAAGGGCTCTGAAGTTAATTAGACAGGTTTTTCCCTATAGTACTTGTGAACCAAACTCTGCTAGAGCTTGTTTTGATTATCAAATAGGACTTTGTCCTGGTGTCTGTATTTCTGAAATTAGTTCTAAGGAGTATAAGAAAAATATTGAAAAAATTGTGATGTTATTAAAAGGGGAAAGAACTAGACTTATTAAAACTTTAAAAAAAGAAAACCCTGAGCAAGTTGAAGCATTAAAAAATTTACAAGAGGTAACACTACTTCAAAAAGAAAAAGATTTAAAGACTCCAGAGCTTAGCAGAATTGAAGCTTATGATATTTCTCATTTAAGCGCTAAAGAAGCCTATGGTTCTATGGTTGTTTTTACTAACAATGAAATAGATAAGAGTCAGTATAGGTTGTTTAAAATTAGTGAAGAAAATAGTGGTGATGATTTGCATTCTATGCTAGAAGTGCTTTCTAGAAGATTGAAGCATTTAGAGTGGCCTAGACCTGATATAATACTGCTTGATGGAGGTAAGCCTCAAGTTGATTTTCTTAGTCATTATTTTGATGAAAACAATATTACCATTCCTTTAGTGGGATTATCTAAATATGGTGGAGATGTTTTAGTTTTTAGAAAAGGTACTAATAAAAGTGTTAAGGAGTTAATTAAATTATTAAAGCCTAAATTGCAAGAGCTCAGAGAAGAGGCTCACAGGTTTTGTTTGCAAGCCTCTAAGAAAAGGCGTAGAATTAAATAATAGGAAATAAAGAAATATGTAGATGTTTAACAATATAAAAATGAACCTTATGAGACAAAAAATCAGGTGGTACGTTGAAGCAAAAGACTCTTATACCAACAAGGTAATACAGAGAGAACTCGAAGGTGCTGAATTAGTTCATTTGAAAAATGAATTTGGTGGTAAGTTACTAGCCTATGAAGTTGATCATGCTTTTATTACTAAATTAAAAGATAGCAAAAATGATCTACATTTAAAGTTTAGAGTTTATAAAAAACAAACTTTAAACAGTGTGGCCAGGGAATTTGACTTTAATTTCTTAACTAAAAAAACCAAGAACAAGAAAATGGTTTAGAGAATAAAAAAGTTTAAAGAGCGCAAATAGTCTAAAAAAAATCCAAAAAGCAACTAATGTAAGTTGCTTTTTTTATTACTATAAAGCTTAAATTCTTTACTGTAAAATTGATATTAATCAATGTATATTTATATAAATCTATATAATTTTACTATACATTAATTATTATAAATGTTAAAATATAGATATAAAATACTAATATATTAATAATTACTTAAATATTAGTAAATAATTAAGATAATATATATTTATTTAATAAAAGTGTAAAAATATGTTTCCTAACTTTTTTAAAAAAGAGCCTTTACCTAAAGAATTAAATAGCACTTTTGTTAATATAATTGAACATTTGAATTCTTGCAATAATAAGGAAGAAGCTTTAAAAGAAGCATATAATATAATAGCCACTAGGTTTAAAAGTTCACGTTTTAAACTATTTATTAGAGTAAAAAGAGGATTTATGAAAAATCCTGAGAAAATGTGGCAGAAAAAGTTTCTTTATTGTTATCAAGATAATTATTTACTTCGTCTTTTTTTAGTAAAAAGTAAATGGTTTAAAGATGAAGATATTAAATTAAAGTTTAGTTTTGTATATTATATAATCCCTCATCAATATTTAAAAATAAAGATAGATGATAATCAGTATATGAATGTAGATCCTTGGGGCCGTGATTATGGTGTTAAGTTAGGTGATTATTTATATGGATTTCATTAGAAATGACGCAATGAGCTTGAAAAGATGACGCAATAAAAAACCCATATTAAAAGGGTTTTTTTGTGTATTTGTGGTAAAAATGACGCAATGAGCTTGAAAAGATGACGCAATGGTGATATATTATATATATGAATAAAAGACAAGAACAAATAATAGAATTTGCTCAAAAAAATAAATCTTTTAAAAATAAAGATTTACTTATTTTTTTTGAATATAAATATTCTAGAGAAACAATTACTAGAGATTTATCTTATCTTTTTAGGGAGGGTATTTTAGATAAGAGTGGTGCTGGTGCTTATGTTGTTTATTCATTAGCTAAAATATATAAATTTTTAAAGGAAATTGATATTAATAAATATTTTAATAAATCATATATTGAAAGAAATGTTAATGAAAGATTTAATTTTGATATTTTTGATATTTTAAGTAATGATATTTTTACGGAAACAGAAAAAGAAAAATTAAATAATTTACAACAAAAATTTACTAAAAATTTTTCTAAATATGATAGCCAAACTGTTATAAATAAAGAGTTTGAAAGAATAATGATTGATTTTTCTTGGAAATCTTCAGCAATCGAAGGAAATACATATTCATTACTTGCGACTGAAGCATTAATTAAAAATAATATTATTGGAAAAGGTAAAACTAAAGAAGAAACTCAAATGATTCTTAATCATAAAGATGCATTCAATGAGGCTATTATAAATAAAGACCGTTTTAAAAAGTTACATTATTCTGATATAGAATATATTCATTCAATTTTAATTAAAAAATTAGGTATATCTAAAAATATTAGAAAAGTAGCAGTTGGAATTACTGGAACTAAATACAAACCACTTGATAATGAATATCAAATTAAAGAAAACATGAAGAAGATGGTTTATTTAGTTAATAAAAAAAAATCTTTTTTCGAAAAATCTTTTTTAATATCAATCCTAATTTCTTATATACAAATTTTTGAAGATGGTAATAAAAGAACTGCTCGTATGATTTCTAATGCTATTTTGATAGCTCATAATTCTATTCCACTTTCTTATAGAATTATTAATGTTGAAGAATATAAAAAAGCTGTAATATTATTTTATGAAACAAATAATTTTTCTTATTTTAAACAAATATTTATTGATCAATTTGAAGATGCAGTAAGTAATTATTTTAAATATTCTTTGAATTAGTTAGTTTTGTTTTAAGTATTTTATATAATTATATATTCATATATAAAAAAACCACATTGACTGTGGTTTTTACTTTATTAAAAGAAATAATTACTTGCTTGTACTTAATAAGATTTCATTTAATTGTTTGAATTCATTTATGGCTAAAAAACTATTGCCATTAATGTGTTCTTTAAATTTATTATTAAAATCATCTTGGCTATGCAAGATAGAGCTGATACCAATAAAGTCAATTTCAGCATTCACTGCTGTCATGAAATCAGAACTAATAGTATCACCAATTAAGACTACATCTTCTTTGTTGTATTTAAGAAGTATAGGATCAAGAATTCTTTTGTCTGGTTTTTTAATACCATCTTTTAAAGTATCTCCTAAAATGATAAATTCAAAATCATCTCTAGATACTTGTAAATTTTTGAGTAAGTTATAAAAGGTATTAGTGTACCTATTACTACAAATAGCAATTTTGACATCAGTACTTTTCAATTTCTCAACTAAATTGTGATAGCCCACAGCTAAAGCATTTTCAAAAAAACCACTATTTTGTTTTTCAAAATATAAAAATAATTTAGCTTCTTCAGAAGTCCAATTTAATTGATCTATAAACAATTTAGCCATTTGTGTCATGCTTTTACCCCATAATCCTTTTAAATAATTGCGACAAGGAATTTTGGCTGTAGTCTTAAAAGTTTTTAAAGCAAGATCAGCAGAATCAATAATTCTTTGTATTTGATATTCAGTAGCGTCATAGATAACACCATCAAAATCAAAAATAATAAGTTTCTTTTTTAGCATATCATATGATTTTTGTGATTATTCTTTTGTAAGGAACATATTTATGTTACTATGTATTTAACATTTTAGTCAAATTATGCTTTAATTGTTTGCAGGCATCTTCTATTTTATTTTATTTTTGTTATAATAATATTAACTTATAATTTATTAAATATTAACCTTAAAAATCTATGTGGAAAAAAATTATCCTAACCTTATTTATCTTGTTACTTTTAACACTTGACGGCTTACTTATAGCTGATATAATTTCAGGCACAAACAGCTTGTATACAAGTGTATCAGCTATTGTAATAACTATTCCTTTAATTATTTATTACATTACATTTTATAAAGATTAATATACATTTATATTATGAGTCATTTTGAAAGTATTGAAAAACAAGATCCAGCAATTGACACTAAAGACTTTGAAGAGATTGTTCCTGAATTATATGATTATGCTGTAGAGCACAGCTTTGATATTGACAGGGATGCTGTTAAGGAATGCCTTGAAGTCTTAAGTCAATATACTGACCCTGCTCAGGCTAAAGAAGATTTAAAAAAGATTTGGGATGCAATGAATACAGACAGTGGTTTGAAGTCAGATTTAGTTGATTTTGATGATGATAATTTTTAGTTGAAAATTAAGTTTCAATAATTTCTAAAACTAGATTAGAGAAATATATAAAAATCAAAGCTATTAAAGGCTTTGATTTTTATTTTTTCTTATGTTAGTCTTAAAATATAAATGAAATAATAAAAATATGAATTTAAGAAAGATAAAAAATATAAAAAAGGTATTAACTTTAAGTATTATCTTGGCTACTGGACTCAAGAAGTATTTTCAGTATAGAGAGAATAAAAAAGAACAAAAACAAAAAGAAAATAAAGAAAGTAAATAAGGCAAACATTTTTAAGATGTTTGTTTTTTTATATAGTTTGAACTTTACAATTTAATATAAACAAAAATCGGAGGGTCTATGAATTCTAAAGAAAAGATTAATTATGATCAATTGCTAACTAACATTATTGTCCCAGACACTAGTGTCTTAATTAGGGATCCCAAATCTCTACTTCGTTTTTTAAAGGAGGATAATTTAGTATTACTGCCACTACATGTGTTAATTGAAATTGATAACATTAAAGACAGAAAAGCTGATAATTCTCCTGAAGCCAGAGAGGTTTCTGCTATTATTGAAAAGTATCAATATGAGCATGAGAAATTTCAGATTGTTAGCAATCTCAGTAGGAAGAATCTAAATTTCTATGATGGCCAAAAAGGTGATCATGTTATTTTAGCTACTTTGAAGTATATTTACAATGCAATGTATAAGAAAAATTTATACAGAAAGTATGCTAAGGTAAAATTTATCAGCCAAGACAGGAATTTGCGTATTTTAGCTAGGCAAATATTACCAGAAGTAATTGTTGAACAGTATAAATTTGATAAACCAGTTAAGGAAGTAAAATCTGCCAAGCCTTTTGTTAAAATTACTTATTTCAATGATGAACTTGTAGATTCTAAGCAGGGATTTAAGTATTGTAAGTATGATGAAAAAAAACATGGAAAAATCTTAGAAAACCAGTTGGCTATTTGCACCAAAAATTCGTATTTTGACAAGAATGATATAACTAATATCTTATTAGTTAGAAAAGGTGAAATATTGAAGGAGATTGATAAAAGCATTAAAGCTGATGTTTTAACTCCTTATAGCAATGGTGGTGGAATTAATTGGATGCAATATTTAGCTTTTCATCATTTATTGGACCCTGAAATTAAAGCTTTGTTTTTAGTTGGTACTGCTGGAACTGGTAAGACTTTGATGTCTATTGCTGCAGCTGTTCATATGCGTCATGATTACAACAGTATTTTATGTAGTAGGCCGGCTGTATTTATGAGCAACAAAGATGAGTATGGTTTTTTACCAGGTGATTTAAATGAAAAAATGAGTCCTTGGGTTGAGCCAATTAAACAAGCCTTTAATTTTTTATCCGATATCCGCAGAAAGAGCAATAAAAAAGATAATTTAAGATATGAAGATCTTTTTGGGGAAAATGGAAGCTCTAATAATAAGACAGGGGGTAATTGTGAAAATCCTAAGTTTCAAATTGTACCTTTAAATTATATTAGAGGTACAACTCATCACAATAAGATTTTAATTGTTGATGAAGCGCAGAATCTTAGTCCGCATCAAATTAAAACTATTATTACTCGTATGGGGGAAAATAGTAAAATTATCTTTACCGGTGATCCTTTTCAAATTGATGTTCCTAAATTAAAAGATGAAAGTGATAACGGCATGATGTATGCTATTTCAAAGTTAAAGAATCATCCTATGATTGGAGTGGTACATCTTGAGAAAGCAGTTAGATCTAAACTAAGCGAATTAGCAGGTGAATTACTTTAAAAAATACAAGTGGCTTTATTAAGAGCCACTTTTTATTTTTCCTAAAATATAGTATAATTAGAAGTAGTATATGATTATTATACTGATATTAATATAAATTAAAAATATGAATAAAGTATTATTTTCTGAAAAGCAAAGTACTAAGCCAACTTGGGTTTGGCTGATTTTTTGGGTACTTTTAGCAATCTTTATCTATACCTTAGTAATGCAAGAATTTTTAAATAAACCAGTTGGTGATGAGCCAGCTTCAGCTACTGTTATGTGGTTAAATGGAGGCTTGCTATTTCTAGTCTTTCTTTTAATTAAAAACATGCTTTTGAAAGTGGAGATAAGAGATGATGGTATATATTATAAATACAGCCCCATACACAGAAAGTGGAGACTTATTCCTTATTCTGAAATTAAAAGTGCTTATATAAGAAAATATAAAGCTTTAAGTGAATATGGTGGTTATGGTGTTAGATTTGGTGTAGGTGGTAAGGGTAGAGCTTTAAATGTACGTGGTAACATGGGTTTGCAACTGGAGTTTAATGATAAAAAGAGCAAATTACTTTTAGGAACACAAAAGCCTAAAGAGTTAAAAGAAGCTTTGAAACAAAAAATAAGCCTGAAAGAAATAAGTGCTGATACTAGTAATACTAATGAGGGGAAAGATAAGGAGGATAGTCAAGAAAAGGAGTTAAAAGAATATAGTGATAAGAAGATAGATAATACAAATAAAGATAATATAGATAAAGAAAATAATTAATTGTTAGTAAAATTAATTATTTTAATAAATTAAATATATGGTTAAAAAGAAAAAATTAGTAAAATCAAGTGAAAATAAGATAATCTTTGGAGTTTGTGGTGGTTTAGGAGAGTATTTTGAAATAGATCCAATTTTATTTAGATTAAGTTTTATCATCTTAACCTTTGCTGGAGGTGGTGGTATTTTAATATATCTGCTTTTTGCCTTGGTAATGCCAAGTAGTGAAAAATAGATATAAATTATAAATATTTATAAATTATAAAAATTAATATGAATATTAAAAATAAATTCAAAAAAAGTTTTATATTTCCAATTATATTAATTTTTGCTTTTAGTTTTCTAGTTTTTAATGTGAGTTTAGCACAAGAAACAAAAGAGCCAGCAAACTTAGAAGACTTTAAAAATATAAGATTAGAAACTAGTGTTGATAGTGCTGAAACTGTAAATAAGCTCCAGGTTTTTTGGCATGATTTAAAAGATACTATTAATTTAGCTTTGACTTTTGATAAGACAAAAAAACTAGAGAAAGAATTAAAATACGCTGAGAAAAGAATTAGATGGGCTAACAAGCTAAGCACCTTTACTTCTCAAGATAAAAAAGATTTAGCTTTTGATCTTAGTGCTAAAGCAGATGAGTATGTTAATGATATTGTAGATAAATCCGATATTGTCTTTACTGACATAGATGAGAAGAAAGAAAGTATTTTAGAAAATATCTTAATTCATCAAGAAAATAAAGCGAAGGTGTGGGAGAATCTTGAATATGATATAGATGTTGGAAATAGTGAGGATTTTATGAGAATCAGAGATCAAATTGAAAGCAAACAACAGAACTTCATGGAAAAAGTAGCTGATAATAACAAGATTCCTCGTGAGTTAAGGGAAAGATTTCAAAATCAAGCTCAAAAAACTAAACAAAAAAGAGAAAATAGAAGAAACTTTGTGGAGAGAAATAGGGAACAATTAAATAATTTAAATGATAGTCAAGACAGTGATTTAAAGGAATTTCTTGAAAAGCGTAGACAAGATATGATGCATTTTAATGAAGAATTTCAAGAAGAGTTTAAAGATAATAATAATGGAAATAAACAAAACAGAAACAATCAAACTGAAGATAGAGGACAAAATCATTTACAAAGTGAAAACACTAACGATGATTCTAATAATACTGGTAGTGTAAAAGCTAATAACAATAGAGATAATAACATAAATATACCTGAGATAGATCTTGATTCTCCCGAGTATCAAGAGTTTCTAAGAATGATAGATAGTCGTCAATCAGCAAGTGCTGATATGGAAATTGAAGAATAAAAAATACTTTTATATAAAAATATAATAATTATTAAACACTATGATTAAAAAGAAATTTCATAACTATTATAATTTTATCCTCACCACTATCATTGTACTTCTTTTTGCTTTACTTCTTGGCTATGCAGGCGCCCATTTATACTTTGAAAGTAATAAAGAGCAAATAAATAAAAATGTTAAAGAAAGTGTTGATAGTGAAGTAGAAAGAGAAGTAAAAAAACAAGATTTAGAATTTAAAAGTCAAGAAGATTTAGTTGTTAGTGCTGTAAAAGAAGTTTCTCCAAGTGTAGTTTCTATTGTGGCTAGTAGAGATTTGTCAGTTATGCAAGAACAATTTTCACCATTTCAAGATGAATTTTTTCAAGAATTCTTTGGTGATGATTTTAGAGTAGAGACAAGTCCAGAAGGAGAAACTCAAAAACAAGAGCTTAGCTCAGGCAGTGGTTTCATCATCTCTGAAGATGGTTATATTATCACTAACAAGCATGTTGTTGCCTATGAGGATGTTGACTACAGTGTAGTTTTAAATAATGAAAAGTCATATACAGCTACAGTTGTAGATAGAGATACAATTACTGATATAGCAGTGCTTAAAATAGAAACTGAAGAGAAACTACCGACAGTTGAATTAGGTGATAGCTCTAGCTTAGAAGTTGGTCAAACTGTTATTGCTATTGGTAATGCTTTAGGTGAGTTTTCTAATACTGTTTCTACTGGAGTTATTTCAGGTCTTTCTCGTACTGTTATTGCTGGTGGAGCAGGTAATACTGAAAAGCTAACTAATGTTATTCAAACAGATGCCTCAATTAATCCAGGTAACTCTGGTGGTCCGCTTTTAGATAGTGATGGTAAGGTTATTGGTATTAACACTGCTATGGCTAGCAGAGCTCAAAATATTGGTTTTGCAATCTCTATTAATGAAGTTAAATCAATAATAGATAGCATCTATGAAAGTGGGAAGATAGTAAGGCCATGGCTTGGTGTTAGATATATTATTATAAATGAACAAATAGCTAAACAAAACAATTTATCTCTAGATTATGGTGCCCTTATTGTTAGAGCAAGTAGGGCGGAGTTAGCAATAATTCCAGGTTCACCAGCAGATAAAGCAGGCCTTAGAGAGAATGATATTATTCTAGAAATTAATGGTAAAAAGGTTAACAATCAACAGCCTTTAAATTATTTAATTTCTAAACATAGCCCAGGTGAGACTATAGAGTTAAAGGTACAAAGTCAGGGAGAGGAAAAAACAGCGGATTTAGAATTAGGGGAGAGGAAATAGGTATAAAATAATTATTGTGCTAATATTACATATTAAAATATTAATTAAGTAAGTGATAATTGACATATTATTATTAATAGTATATAATTTTACTGTTTGTAAATGGTAATTTAATTTAATTTTACTGTTTGTAAATGGTAAAATAAATATACTAAACTTATGTATAAAATAAAAGAAACAATAATTAGACAAAATAAACATTGGGATGAAAATTATCAAAGTAAATCATATATAAAAAGAGATTTACTTGATAGGGTCAATTTTGATTCAAAATTTATAGAAATAATCACTGGAGTTAGAAGAAGTGGTAAGTCTACTATTTTAAATATATTAATAGATAATTTAATATTTATAAAAAAGATTGAAGCTAGAAAAATTCTTTTTTTGAACTTTGATAGTCCTAGTTTTATTTCAATATATAAACATCCTCAAGAATTAAGTAAGGTTGTAGATGAAGCTGAAACAACGACTGGTACTAATATTGAATATCTTTTTTTAGATGAAATACAAAATATAGAATATTGGGAAAAATGGATTAAAGAAGTCTATGATTTGAATAAATTTAAAAAAATAATTATAACTGGATCAAACTCTAGGCTTTTAGAGGGAGAATTTATTTCTCGATTGTCTGGTAGATATTTTAGTCATATCAATTATCCTTTTTCATTTAAAGAATATTTAAGATTTAAGGGTCAGAATTTTTATGATGATGAGATAAATAATTATCAAATAAAGAATAAATTAATTAAAAACTTTAATACATATTTATATCAAGGAGGTTTTCCAGAGGCTGTAATTGATAATAATTTAAGTATTTTAGAAAATTATTATAAAACTATAATCTTAAAGGATGTAATTGATAATAATCAAATTGAAGAAAAAGTAACTTTAAAAGAGTTAGCTTATTATTTAATTACTAATTATACTAGTCTTTTTAGTTATAATAAATTAGCTGATTATTTGAATAAACATGATGGTATAATTAAAAATTATATTAGTTTTTTGCAAAATGCTTATATTTTTACTGAATTAAAAAAATTTGATTTTTCCTTAAAAAAGCAAAATATTAATAATAAAAAAATATATGCTGTTGATAATGGTTTAATTACTCAGGTGGGATTTAATTTTTCTCAAGATAAGGGAAAACTGCTGGAAAATTTAGTTTTTTTAGAACTACAAAGGCGACAACAAACAGTATTTTATTATTCTAATAATAATGAATGTGATTTTCTTGTAAAAGACAATAAATCTATTAATCAAGCTATTCAAGTTGTATATGATTTAAACCAAAAAAATAGAGATAGAGAATTAGCGGGCATATTTGAAGCAATGGAAAAATTTGATGTTAAAAATGGCCTGATCATTACTTACAACCATGAAGAAACGGTAACTATAGATGGTAAAAAAATAAGTATTATACCAGCTTGGAAATGGATTCTGGAAAAGTAAATTATAGAATAATTTTAAAAAAATAAGCCCTTAGTTATCTGAGGGCTTATGTGTTATAGAAGCTTATTTTAAATAATCTGATAATTTATCATAAAAAAGAGGTAATAAAATAACTTTTATACCTTTTTCTTTAGATATCAGCATCCAAGGAATAGGTAGTAAAAAGAGTAATTTTATCATTTTTAAAACCAAACTTTTCGATTTCTTTAATATGATTATCTTCAAAATTATAAGTGGTAATAAATAAAAACACCTTTTGATGTGTTTTTAATTTTTTCCTACTTTCAAATTCATTTAAAATGTCATAGCCATTAATTATACTAAGATCATTTTTTTCTGCTAAGTGTTTACAAATAACTTCAGTGTCGGGATCTGCAAAAAAGACTAGAGCATTTTTGTTTTTGAAATTTAGATTCTTTTCTTCCATGGTGATTATTTTTTTGGTTATTTTATTTTATAGATCATTAAAAAATGATAATATATTTTTAGATATTAATCAAGGGCAGTTGATTTAGCCCCAAAAACTTGGCTTTTTTTTAAAAATGATATATAATATCAGTAGTTATAAATTTTAATTTATTTATCCCTACCTCTAGGTAGTGGTTAATTTTAAAAAAAGATATGGCAAACAAAATGACTAAATCTCAAATCTTAACTGCATTAGCAGAAAAGACTGAGTTAAGTAAAAAAGACGTAACCAACGTCTTAGACACTTTAGCTGACTTAGCTTACGCTGAAGTAAAAAAGAATGGTGAATTTGCTTTACCTGGTTTTGGTAAATTAGTTAAAGTAAAAAGAAAAGCTAGAATGGGACGTAACCCAATGACTGGTGAAGAAATTAAAATTCCTGCTAAAACAGTAGTTAAATTTAGACTTTCAAAAGCAGCTAAAGATTCAGTAGCATAATAGTTGCTAATAATCTTACAGATAAAAGGCCTCCATAATATGGAGGTCTTTTTTTTGTTGACTTTATTTATTGCTATTGATATATTGATATAATTGTTATTTACAAATATATAGAAATTCCAATATAAACCTAAAAAACAGTTGCTATGAGAAAAAAAAGAATTGGATTGATTATTTCCACTGTATTTGTTTTTGTTATTTTTGTTGCCAATGTAGTTGTATCATGTCAAAAGACCTATGAAGCTAAAGATGTCCCAAGTTCAGTAACTTGGTCAGAAAATATCATAGATCAGATTGATGCTATTAGGCAATCAGAAAATAATATAGAGTTTAGAAAGAGCCTGGAGAAAAATAATTTTCCAGTACGAGTATCACTGTTGATACCTAAAAAAGCTCGTGAACTTGATCTGCAATGGGTTGATAGCTTAGAGTATGTATTTTTTACGGTATTTTCATTTAATTCAAAAAAAAACATTACATTATTAAATGAAACTACGGGTAAAGAATATAATGTTAAAGCTCGAGGTTATGAACCAGGTTTTATTATTGAGTATGGCAGTAAAAAGCACTATTATTTTTTAGAAAGCTTTACTAGAATTATAAGTGCTAAAAGTTTACAGCTATTGTTTATGAGAAATTATAAACAAGAAGATAACGAAGATAAGCTTGTTTATTCTCATGAGTTTAAGGAAAAGTTTTATCCTTGTCTAATCTATGATGATATAGACTACTGGATAGACTTTGCTAAAAAACATGACATTAGCTTGTATGGTAGATTTGCATTTTCAGATTTTGATTGGGATTATATTTCATATGATAAAGCTCAGTTTTATTTAGATGCAGGTTATAATATTATCCTGGATTTACCTGAAAACAGCACTTATGAAAAATTTAAGTCCGGTAAGAAGTTTATTAAGACTCCAAAAGAGAAAATGGTGCTTAAATTTCGTTAAATCAAAATGTGATAATAAGTCGTTAAAAAACGGCTTATTTTTTTTATTAAATAATTATTAAATAGTTATTAAATATTTATGAAATACTTATTAAATATTTATGAAATACTTATTAAATTTCTATTAATTATATAATTATATGAGATTGACATATATTAATATTTCTATTATGATAATTAATCAGTGATATTGCTGATTGATCACTAAAACTAAATATTATGTTAGAACTAATCACCGCACCAGAAACCATCATCTTTATAGCCATATTAGCAGTGCTTTCTATACTCATTACTTTAACCGGATTACTTTTTAGAAATAAAAAGATTAATTTACTTAGCGGAGAAATTAGTATTATTATAACTGCTTATTATGCCATGCAAACAGCTCTTGAAATTGAAACAAGTGCAATCATTTGTATGATTATCTGGTTTCTAGTGGCTTCAATTAATTTTGTGATTGTAACTATAGGTTACAAGAAAAAGAAAACTTAGTTTAAATATTAGCCTTTGTAAAAAAAACAAGGGCTTTTTTATTAAAAAGATATTAAGAATTTATTAATTTTTTATTAATTCATTTATTAAAGCTAAAGAAAATATATAAAGAGAAAATTAACTTAAATATAATAATTAAAAATTATTTTAATGCTATTGAAAAAGTTTATATGAATATAGAGAATGTTGATAATTATGTTGAGCTTGATTATAATGAAGCAACTTTGTATAATAAAATAAAAGACATTAATATATAAATATATGTCATCTAATAAAAAAAAAGAAAATATTTAAATATTCTGATTTGTCTTCAAGAGAGCAAAAATACATTTTAAGAAAATCTGTTCGTAAAGCAAACGAAGAGCAATTTAATCTTATTCAAGAATTTGATAAAAAATTCAATATAAAACATTCAAGTTAAAACATTTTATTTATTAATGTGTTTTTCTTATTAAAAAGTACTAGTCAGTACTTTTTTTATTTTTTATCATAAATCTTGAATTATTAAAAAAACTAGCTCTTGCTAGTTATTAATTTGATATTAAATTTCTATTAAATTCTTATTAAATTCTTATTAACTTTCTATTAAGTCATTTCTTTTTCATGTTCCTCTTGTTTCATTTCTGTTGATTCATTCTCTAGACTTCCTTCTGATCTCTTTTTGTTATATTCTTTTACATATTGACCAATGCCAAAGATATTTAATCTATTTTTTAATTTAACACTTTTTTCAAGATATTCAACTAAGGAAAGTAGTTCAACATAATATCTTCCATTAATTATACGGAAGGTAAGTCCATCTGCTTCCTTAATGCCTCTTCTAATGGTTTTATTACTAACACCACCAATTTTGGATGCTTCTGAGATAAGTAGCCAGATGGGGTGCTTTATTAGTTTTTCTTGTATTTTCCTACGTACCATTTAGTGCACTTTAGTCCAGAGAACTCTGGACTAAAGTGCACTTTTGACACTTTTTTAGTCTAGAAAGCTCTGGACAGAAATATTTTCTTTAAAGGGTACTTTAGTCCAAGAAACTCTGGACTAAAGTCTATATTTCAATGCTTGCACATTTTTTTAAAAAAATCAAGAGCTAGGCTGTGCTTAAGTTATTTTTATAGTTTCTTTTTTAATCTTATATAATTATAAGTTTAATATATTTTCTATATTAAATATTATTTACTATTAATAATTATTTAATAGTTTTTTAATATCTATTTAATAATTTCTTAATAATTAATTAATAGTTTCTTAATAATTATTTAATAAAGATTTCATTATTATTTAATATTTTGTTTTTCTTTTTTTGCTTTTGCTATTATTTTTTTGTTACTATTTCATTTTTTCCTCGTATTGATTTTTTAAGAGATAATTGTTATATTATACAAATAAAGGCAGGGAATATTCCTGTCTATGTTTGAGTATAAAAGAATTATATAATTTTAATATAATGAGCAGTAATCTGCTGAGAAAATTTAAAGAAAATAATCTAAGCTCTAGGTCTCTTAAAAAAGATAAGCAGGCCTTTATTGAGATATATAAATTATATGTAGATGATATCTACCGCTTTATATATTTTAAAGTTGGCCACAAGGAAGAGGCTCAAGATATCTCTAGTAATGTCTTTTTAAAGGCTTGGGATTATATTATTTTAAATAAAGTAGATAAGTCTAAGAACTTAAAGGCATTGTTTTATAAGATAGCTAGAAACTCTATTGTCGATTATTATCGCTCTAAAAAAGATACTAGCCCACTTAAGAGTTTAGAAAATACTGACCTTAAAGATATTAAACAAGACCCTCAGGCAGTGGTTGAAATTAAACATGATTATGAAAGAATATTAAAGCTTTTAAATAACTTAAAAGAGGAGTATAAAGAAGTTATTATTCTTAAACATATTAATGAGCTTAACTGGGATGAGATATCTCAGGCACTAGGTAAAAGCAAGGGCTCTTTGAGAGTACTACTACATAGAGCTACTAAGGCACTAGAAGAGGAAGATAAAAAGGATCTTGATGCTAAGAAGATAAAAGAGGATAAATAAATTGTACAGTCTAGTATAGCGAGGTGTAACAAATTGACTTCAATTACGAATACTAAGGTGAAAGCTAATTTTACCCCATGAAAAAACATTTGCTATCACAACTTCATAATTTAAAAGATATTGAGCCTGACAAGCAGTGGAAAGCTGAGAGTCAGGAGTTTTTACGTACTCATATTAGTGAGGGTGTAAAGAGCGGGGTATTTTCTAAAGTAATGGTATGGATAAAAGATTTTGCTAAAGTTTCTTCTCAACCAGCCTTTGCTTTATCTGCTTTTGTTTTAATCCTTATCACCGGTGCTTTCTTTTCTAATTCAGTTCTTTCTGAAGCTCAACCTAATGACTCATTATATATTGCTAGAATTATAAGTGAGAAGGCACAGTTGAATATGACTTTTAATAAAGAAAATAGAGATAAGCTTTCTGCTCAGTTTGCAACCAACCATGCTAAAGATATTACTAACTTAATGAATAATCCTGAGTTTCATGAAGAAGAAGGTAGTGAAGATAAGCTTGCTAATTTAAGTGAAGACTTTAACAATGAAATTAACTCTGCTAAAGAAAGTATTAACAACATTAATGAAAGAGAAAAAGAAACATATAATTATAATAACAGCGAAGATAATATAAATGATAGCTCTGGTACTAATAACTCTGAGTTAAACTCTGATGGCTTAAATGAAGATGGCAGTGAAGCTGACGATGGAGTTATATTTAGTGCTGACACTAAAAAAGATGATCAAGGTCTAGAGATTAATGTTAAAGATAATGAAGGTGTTGATGATAATGTAGATACTGATAGTAATGAAACTGATAGTAATGAAACAGATACAGCTACTAGCACTAATGAAGATGTAGTTGAAGATGACAAAGATTTAAGAGAAGATAGTAAAGATATTAATGCAGACAAAAATGAAGATAGTAGTGGAGATACTAATATTGAAGAAGAGAATGCTTCTTCAACTCTAAATGAACTTCAGTCTATTACTAATGAAGTTAATAAAGAAGGTGGAGATGTTGATGAAACCACTAAAGCTTTAGATGATGCTCAGAAACTTTTTAATGAAGAAAAATATCAAGAAGCTCTAGAAAAACTAAATGAGGTGGAAAATATGTTGGAAAGCGTTAGCTCAGAGATTAATGAAGAAAATAGTGTAGAATAATTTTAGATTATAGTTTAGGTATTTGTTTAGCGTTTATATATTTAATTATTACATAATTATGCCAGTAGAAAGACTTGACCTTGAAAGTGCTGAAAATAGCGACATCTTGGTAAATGAACACTGGCTTAGATATAAATACATAAGAGAGCACCTTACAACTGAAAAAGTACTTGATATCGCTTGTGGCTCAGGCTATGGCTCATATTACTTATCCTTAAACAATGGTTTGAGTGTAGTAGGAGCAGACGTAAGTGCTGATTCTGTTAACAAGGCTAAAAAGAGCTATCAAAAGGATAATCTACAGTTTCAGGTAGCAAATGCCTTAAGTCTTCCTTTTCAAGACAACAGCTTTGATAGCGTAGTTTCACTGGAAACTATTGAACACTTTAATATTAGTGATCAAAAACTTTATTTAAAAGAGCTAAAGAGAGTTTTAAAGCCAGAAGGAAAACTATGGCTATCAACACCTAACAGTGAAGCTTCTAAGCACAATAATCCTTGGCACTTGAAAGAGTTAAACTTCTTTGAACTACAAGAACTTCTAGCTAAGAATTTCTTAAACTACAAGATACTAAAACAAGGCACAGCGCTAGCAACAGTAATTAGCTCAGGTGATAGTAATAATATAAATGATAATGATAGTAGCAGTAGCTATATTAGCTCAGATATTTATCCTAAATACTATTTAGCTTTAGCTTCAGATGAGAGTATTAATGATAGTAGTTTGAATAAATTAGCAGTATCACTTAACTCCAGAGCTTTTGAGCGTTTAGATAATCATCCTTTAAAGAAGATTAGTGATAGTATATATCATCCAGTTTCTAAGCTAATGAAGAAGTTTAAGAGAAAGAAATAATAATATATTAACAGAGCTGTATATTACAATGTAATTAATAATAAAGTAATTATAATAAAAGATAGCAACTTAATGTGAATTTATGTAACTTATATTAATATTTAGTTTATATTAATAAGTTAAAAAATCCACATTAAGTGGAGGAGCAGAGGATATCAAGGTCGATGCCTATATTAATAGGTAGCCGATGCTAATTAAAAATCTAAAAAGGTTTTTAATCTCTACTTCATAGATCGATTAAGCTTTTCTCCACACTAATACACGTAAATTACTTATACCTTACTATTAATTAGTAATATATAAGTAAATGACAGTATCTAGTGTGGGAGAGAATAACCCCCATGTATTTTTTCCCGAAACCATTTGAAACATTTATTTGTATCAGTGTGTGGGGAAGCGGGATTCCGATTGATCTATATATAAGTAGATTTAAAAACTGAAAATTAAATTATATTATCTGTTTAGCCTTTTGGCTCAGACATTAATATAATTAACCAAACAGAATTATGAACAAATTACGCAGAATTTTTACTATCAGCGTAATGGTAATGACAGTAGTAGTTATGAGTGGTGCAGTAGTTGCTCCAACAAATGCTGCAGCTCAAGCCGGAGATCTTATTAAGATGGATGGATTAAGCGCTGTATATTACCTAGGCGATGATGGTCAAAGATATGTTTTCCCAAATGAAAGTACTTATATGTCATGGTACAGTGACTTCAGCGGAGTTGTAACAGTTCCTTCATCAGAACTTTACGATTACGACATGAATGGTAATGTTACTATGAGACCTGGTACTAATTTGGTGAAAATTACAACTGATTTAACTGTTTATGCGGTTGAACCAGGAGGCATTCTTCGCTCAATTGTAAGTGAAGAAAACGCTATCGATTTATATGGTGAAGATTGGGCTGACATGGTTGTAGATATTCCAGATTCTTTCTTTGTTAACTATGAAAAAGGATCTGAATTAACAGCAGGTGAATACCCAACTGGAACTTTAGTACAAGAAGAAGGTAGCTCTGACGTTTACTACGTAGACAACGGAGAATATCGTGCTTTCAGTGGTGAAGCTGCATTCTTAGCTAACAACCTTAGCTGGGACAATGTAGTTACTACTGACATGGACATTAGTGCAACTGGTACTGAAATTACTGGATTTGATTCAGAAAT
The DNA here is from genome assembly GCA_021734135.1 of Patescibacteria group bacterium. Classification (GTDB taxonomy): domain Bacteria; phylum Patescibacteriota; class Patescibacteriia; order Patescibacteriales; family UBA12465; genus JAIPJO01. The sequence goes on along the minus strand of JAIPJO010000009.1, from coordinate 1,871 downwards.
ATTTAATCCAGCAGGTGGCGCTAGTGCAAGTGATGGTGGTGATGTACCAACTGGAACTGGTTTAAGTGCTGCTTTAAGCTCTTCTACTCCAGCTGCTACAACTATCCCTTATAACGTACAAGGACAAGTTTACACTTCAGTTAACCTTACTGCTTCTAATGACGGAGCTGTTGAATTAACAGGTCTTGAAATTAAAAGAACTGGTTTAGGTGATCCAACAAATTTTGACAAAGTTTATGTAGAAGTTGATGGTGTTAGACATGGTAATAAAAGAACTTTAGGTTCTGACAATGTTGCTAACCTATACTTCAACACAGACAGTTCAAAAATCACTATTCCAGCAGGTGAAACTGTTACTTTAGATGTAGTTGCTGACATGAAAAAAGCTTCTGATGATTCTACTGACGGTCAAAACGCTTTAAGTATTGTTAGTGCTAGTGCTATTGACACAGGTGCTACTGTAAGTGGCTCATTCCCAATTAGAGGTAATGAAATGTCAATTTCAAGCGTTGGTGCTCCTGAAGTTTCATTTGATCTTGGTAGTGAAGCAGATGAAGTTGTTTACCTAGGAGACGTTCAAGTTGAGGTTGCTGAATTTGACCTTAACAATGATGCTACTAGTGAAGACATCTCATTTACTGAAATTACTTTAGAAAATAGTGGAAGTGCTGATGCAAATGAAGTTATTAACTACACACTATATAACAATAGTGATGAAGTTGTTGCTGGTCCAGTAGATGCTGATTCTAATGACATGATTAGATTTGTCTTAGACGATGCTATGACTATTGAAGATAGAGATAGTGAAACTTTTGTAGTTAAAGCTGACATCTATGATGGAAGAACTGGAGAAATACTTATTTCTTTAGATGAAACAACTGATCTAAAAGCTACTGGTCTAAACAATGGCTTTAACGCAGTTGTTACTGATTCTGGAACTTCTGTTACATACACAATTCAAGGAGGTGACCTTAACTTCACAGAAGCTAATACTAATCCTGGAGATGTTGATGTAGCTCCTAAAGCTAAAGATGTATTATTCTTATCAGCTGATGTTGAATCTCTAGAAGAGATGATGACTATCACTGAGTTAAAACTTGATTTATATGACGATGGTAATAATGCTTTATCTTTAGAAGATGTTACTCTTTACCTAGATGGTAATGTAGTAGCTGGTCCTAGTTTATTTGATGTTGCTACTGATGGTCAAATTATCTTTGATGAAGAATTCCAAGTTAATGGAACTCAACTATTAGAGGTAAAAGCTGATATCGCAGATGTAGCTACAGCTGGTGATTACTACTTTAAATTAGATAGTAGTAAATTAACAGCAGAAAATGAAGAAGGAGATGAGATTACTGATACCTCTAAAATTAAAGGAACTGTAACTGGTGCTACAATTACTGTAGCTACTGGTGATGTTTCATTAAGTATTGATAGTACTTATGGTAGTAGAGATGTTGTAGCTGGTACAGATGATTTATTAGTTGGTCAATTTATCCTTGAAGTAGATGATGCTGAAGGTGTTCAAGTTGATCAATATGTAGTTGATGTTGCTACTATTACTGGTGAAATTGAACTTGACAATATTGAAGAACTTTCAATTTCAGAAGACAATGACACTATTACAAGTGTTTCAGCTACTGGTAATAAATTTAATGTAAGCCAAGAATTAGTAGCTGGTACTACAAAAGTTATTAAAGTTTACGCTACAGTAGATGATAACTTTGATGTAGCTGATACAGATGATTTAACAGTATCATTAAGTGTAAATGGAGAAGGTTTAATTTCAACAGAAGATTTTGATAAAGGTCCTATTGAGGGTCAAACTATGAATTTTGTTGAAGGTTCTCTAACTCCAACAATTTCTT
>JAIPJO010000008.1 GCA_021734135.1 Patescibacteria group bacterium | reverse complement strand
AAATTAGATGATAATTCAATTAAATCTTTAAAGCTCAACTTATCATTCCACTCACTATTATATTTTACTGTAGCAGGATTTTTAGAATCAAAATCTAAAAATGAAGAAGCTTGTCTTTGATAATCTTTACTATTTGCAAGCACTTCTTCTCTGCTCAATTTTTTTCTAGCAGAACTTTTATCAGTAGGATCGCCAATCATGCCAGTAAAATCACCTATTAAAAACACTACTTCATGTCCAAGTTTTTGAAATTGAGATAATTTATTTATTAAAATAGCATTACCAATATGCAGTGATTTAGCGCTAGGATCAAAGCCACAGTACAATTTAATTTTATCTCCACTTTTTAATTTTTTCTCTAAACTATCTTTATCAGGATAAACTTGCTCAACACCTCTTTCTATTAATTCTTCTACATCCTGACTATTAGTATTAATTTTCATATATATAATATTACTATTTAAAGTATTTTAATATATTTATAATAAACTATTATATAATTTATTTAGCTAATTTTTTAGCCTCTAATTTAATTTCTTTAGAAGCTTTAGTTTTAGCTTTATAGAAATCCATAAGTAAAAAAACCAATAAACTTCCTACAATAATACCAAAAACATTTAAAACAAAGTATTCTAAAACTCTAAAAAATAAAAACCAACTTTGTTCTCCCAAGACTAAACCTAAGGCAGTTAAAGGGGGTATTAATGTAACTGTAATAGCTGTACCAGGTAAAATATTATCTAAATTCGGTTTTGCCCAACTATAACTAGCAGCAACACCAGCTGTCACAGCTACCACAAAAGAAAACCAAGAAGGTTTCATTAAAGTAATTAAATCAATCCTATAAACATACACCTTAGTTAAAAAACCAACAATAAAAGCAATAATTAAAGCTAAAATAATAGAAAATAAAAAAACTTTAATTGATCTAAGTAATAATTTTTTTTCATTAGTTACCACCCCTAAAGATATAGCCAATATAGGAAAAAGTAAAGGGGTTACTAGCATACCACCAATAACTAAAATAACATTATTAGAGGCTAAGCCAAAGGTTACAATTAAAGTAGAAATGATAACTAAAAAATAGAACTCTACATTAGGAGAACTAGAATCTATTACTTTAGAAATAAAATCATGACGACTATTTTGAGTAATTTTAAATACTTTTTTTATTTTCATAATATATTACTTATATATTAGTATTTTTATTGTATATTATTTAATTTTATTTAGCAATTATCTAAAAAATATTAAATTGGCAAGTATTTGTCTCATATGATATAATTATATACACAAACTACTAATTAAAAAAGGCTTTTAAGCTATATTAATTTAAATTTATGTTCTCTTATCGTAAAATCTTAAAACAATCATTAAAAATTACTTGGCACAACAAGTATCTTTGGTTCTTTGGTTTATTTGCCACTTTTTTAGGCGCTGGTGGTGAATATCAAATAATAAATAAAATTGTTGAAAATAATGGCAGTACAGCTTTAAACGGTTTAGGTCGTTTTGTTGCAATCTTTAATCCAAAGTTATGGTCAAATATTGGACCTTATTTTGCAGAAGATCCTAGAGGAGCTTCAATTAGTATTATTTTATTACTTTTAGCTCTTGCAATATTTATATTTTTAGTAATTCTAACAGTTAGTTCACAGGTGGCTTTAGTTGATCAAGCTAAAAAATTATATAATAACGAAAAGAAAGATTTAGGTATTAGCAAAGGCATGGTTATAGGTCAATCACACTTTTGGCCAGTGCTTGGTATAAATATATTAGTTAAATTTATTATAGCTTGTATATTTTTCTTAATCACACTTCCTATTATTTTAACCGCTTCTACCTCCTGGCTAACAATTATTATTTATGTTGTCTTATTTTTGATTTTCATTCCTGTTGTAATAGGTTTATCTTTAATAGCAAAATATGCTATTGCTTATATTGTTATAAAGAAAAATAAATTTGTAGAGGCAATTGATAATGCCTTTAAATTATTTTCCAAAAATTGGGTTATTAGTTTAGAAATGGCCTTTATATTAATACTAATAAACATACTTGTAGGTTTCACAATATTAATAGCCATGTTTGCCATTGCCGCACCTTTTGTTATATTAAGCCTTATTTTTGCTAATTATACTATATTTTGGTTAGTAACATTTTTAGGGTTTGCTATTTTAATATTAGCAGTAATTTGGCTCGGCTCTATGTTAACAGCCTTCTTAATTAACTCTTGGACAAAACTTTTCTTAGAATTACTAGATAGAAAAGGTGTAAGCAAGATTAAAAGATTGAAAGATAAAGAAAAAAATACTCAAAAAAAGATAAAGAAAAAAAGAACTAAAAAAAACAAATAAATAACTAGATATTGATTATGTCCGACTATAATTCTATTGATAATTTGATTAACTCTACTAATGTTAACGATGAAGATACTATTCAAGGAAAACTAGCTAAGAAGCAAAAAGAGATCAAAATAAAAGAAATGGAAGAGCAAACAAAAGCTAAAGCAGAAAATGCTAGCTTAGATTATGTTGATCTTTTTGCTTTTCCTATAAGTCCTGATGCTATTGTTTTAGTAAACGAAGAAGAGGCTAAAGAAAAGGAGGTTATCTGTTTTTATTACGATGGAAACAGCGCTCGTTTAGCTACCACTGATCCTGAAGCAAAAGCAGCTAAAGAAATACAAAAAGAGATTGATGCTAAATATTATACTAAAAGTAGAATATATTTAATATCTCCACATAGTTTTAATTATGCCTTAGAAGTATATAAAGCTGTACCTAAAACAAAAAAATATGATAGTGGTGTAGAAATACCAGCTGAAGATCTAGAAAAATTTAAAAGTGAAATTACAAGCTATAAAAAACTTGATGAAAAAATTAACAAAGTAAATATCAGTGATATTGTTACATTAATATTAGCCACTGCTATTAAAGTTAAGGTTAGTGATGTACATATTGAAGCTGAAGAAAAAGGAATAGTTGTAAGATTAAGAATTGATGGTGTATTGCAAGAAGCAGCTACCATTAAAAAAGAACAATGGAAAAAAATTATCTCTCGTTTAAAACTTTTATCAGGTGTACTAATAAATGTTGAAAAGAAACCTCAAGATGGAAGATTTAAAATACATTTACCTGAAGAAGAGATTGATGTGCGTGTTTCCTTTTTACCTACAGCCTTTGGTGAAAGTGTAGTAATGAGAATTCTTAGATCAGAATCTATTCAATTAGGTTTTGAAGAGTTAGGTTTAAGAAAAGGAGCTTTTGAAATATTAAAAGAACAAATTAAAAAACCTAACGGTTTAATACTAACAACCGGTCCTACAGGTTCAGGTAAAACTACTACTTTATATTCTATATTAACTAAACTTAATCAACCTGGAACTAAAATAATTACTCTAGAAGATCCTATTGAATATCAACTGGAAGGAATAAACCAAAGTCAAATTGATAGAAAAAAAGAATACACTTTTGCTAATGGGCTACGTTCTGTTTTAAGGCAAGACCCTGACATTGTTATGGTGGGTGAAATTCGTGATCTTGATACTGCTGAAATATCCGTACAAGCCAGTTTAACTGGTCACTTAGTATTATCTACCTTACACACCAATGACGCCTCTGGTGTAATACCTCGTTTAATAGACATGGGTGTAAAACCATATTTTTTAGTTCCTTCAATTAATGCTGTTATTGGTCAAAGACTAGTTAGAAGGTTGTGTGATAATTGTAAAATAGAATATAAACCCAATGAAGAAGAAAAAGAAAAGATAAAAAAAATATTAGCAGTAATATCACCAAAAGCTAATATAAATGTCCCTACAGAAATACCAAAATTATATAAGGCAAATCCTGATGGTTGTGAAAAATGTAATAATATTGGTTATAAAGGCAGGGTTGGTATTTACGAAATATTTACTTTAGATGACAAAATAAAAGAATTAGTAATGGAAAATTCTGCTTCCTTTAAAATACTACAACAAGCCATTGAAAATGGCATGATAACCATGCTTCAAGATGGTATTCTAAAAGCTATAGAAGGATTAACTAGTTTAGATGAAATATATAGAGTAAGTGGTAATACTGATTATATCGATGAGTTATATGATATTGTTATCTCTCAAACTATTGGCAGAGGAATTAAAATAAGCCAAGAAGAAATTGATGAAGCAAAAAAATTAAGTCAAGATTTAATTAATATAAATACTAGTTTTAAGAATGTTCCTGTACAAAAACTACTTAAAATAATCATTGCTATGGCTGTACAAGCTGAAGCTGGTGACATTCATATTGAACCAACTGAAAATACTGTTAAATTACGTTTTAGAATAGATGGTGTTTTACATGACGTAGTTGATTTATCAAAAGATCATTATTTACCACTACTTTCAAAAATAAAAATACTTATTGGTGTAGCTACTAATATAAAAAAACCAACTATTGATGGTCGTTTTAGCATTAAAATGCCTGAAAAAAGAGCTGATAGTCGTGTTTCCATTATTTCAGGTGGTTATGGTGAAACTATTGTAATTCGTCTACTTGCATCACAAGCTCAAAGTCTTGATCTAAAAGAATTAGGTATGGAAAAATATAGTTTAGAGCCACTGACAAGATCTATCTCCAAAACTAAGGGTATTATAATTACTACTGGACCTACTGGTTCTGGTAAAACAACTACATTATACTCTGCTTTAAACAAATTAAACACTCCTGATGTAAAAATTATTACTGTAGAAGACCCAATTGAATATCAAATGCCTGGATTAATGCAGACTCAAATTGACACTGATCAAGGATATACATTTGCCGCAGCCATGAAATCATTACTTCGTCAAAATCCTAACATCATGATGGTAGGTGAAATCAGAGACGAAGAAACTGCTAATATGGCTATTGAAGCTGCTACCACTGGTCACCTTGTACTTTCAACCTTACATGCTAACAGTGCTGCTAGCGCTGTTAGTCGTTTAAGTGGTTTAAACGTACCTAGACAGCTCTTAGCAAGCGCTTTAGAAGCATCAATTGGACAAAGATTAGCTAGGAGAGTTTGTCCTTATTGTAAGGAAGAAATTAAGGTTGATGAAAAACAATTAAACGATGTTAAAGAGGTGTTAGACAGTATCAGCGATAAAGCAAAAGTTGAAATTCCTTCAGAATTAAAATTCTATAAAGGAAAGGGTTGTCCTAAATGTAACAGTTTAGGATATAAAGGAAGAATTGGTATTTACGAAGTTCTAGAAGTTAATAACGAAATTAGAAAAGCTATACAAAGCCAGGAGGTTATTGATTATGAAATAGAAGAATTAGCTATAAAAGCAGGCTCAGTTACTATGTTGCAAGATGGAGTTATTAAAGCCCTAAAAGGCTACACCACTTTAGATGAAATTTTTAGATCATTAAAGTAAAAAGTATAATTAAATAATTAAATTTTATGATAAAAAAAACATTTGTTAATAAGCTAAAAAAAGAACATATAGAAAAAAATAAGGAAAGAAGTAAAATTATTAGATCAAGTAATCCTATTTTACACGACTCTAAAAGAATTATTTTTTCTTTACATAGACAAGATTTTAAAAAAGCTGAAACAGAATTAAAAAAATTAGAAGAAGAAGTTAAAAAACTACAAAAAAATCTAGGTGTTAATCGTTTAGAGCAAGAGGGATCATACAAGGCAGCGATTGAAGAATTTTTAGAAGCACATCTTTTTTGGCAATGGTTAACTAATTATAAAATTGAAAAATTAAAAGAACTTAAATTAAGTCATGAATCATATTTAGGTGCTATATCAGATTTAATAGGTGAAATGGCAAGATACTCAACCAACCAAGCTACTAAACAAAATACAAAAGAAGTAGCTAGAGCGAGTGAAGATGCTTCAGAGCTTTTAGCTTCTTTAACTGAATTTGATTTCACAGGTTATTTACGAACTAAATATGATCAAGCTAGGGGACACTTGAAAAAAATTGAACAAGTTAATTACGACATTAGTATAAGAAGATAATTATAGCTAAAGATTACTTTATGAAAATAGCTATTATTTCTGACGTCCACGACAATCTAAAAAATTTAAATAAATTTATCAATTGGGCTAACAATAATGATGTCAGCATTGTTTTTTGCACTGGTGATTTAACAAATGAAGAGAGCGCTAGATATTTAGCGGAAAAATTTAATAAAAATATTTATATTATATCTGGAAATGTTGAATTATATGAACCCCAGTTGTTTCATGAATACAAGAACGTACATCATTTAGGAGAAACCGGGATTATAACATTAGCAAACACTAAATTTGGGCTGTGTCATGAACCTCATTTTATATATGAACTAATTGAAAAAAGACCAGATTTAGATATAATTTTCTATGGACATACTCATAAACCATGGATTGAAAAACAAAAGCAAACAAAAATTGTTAACCCTGGAACTCTAGGTGGAGTTTTTCAAAAAGCCACCTTTGCTACATATAATACAGAAACAAAAAAATTAGAATTAAAAATATTAGAAATTATTAAATAAATTAGAATTAAAAATATTAAATATGATTAATAAGAAGATAAAAGATACAGCCACGCAAGCAGCTAAAAAAGCAGGACAAATACTTTTAAAAAAATACCAGAACTTTGATCGTAGTAAAGTAAGTTTTAAATCAAAACATGAGATATTAACAGCCGCTGATTTAGCTGCAGAAAAAGAAATAATTAAAATAATTAATAAAAACTTCCCTAATCACCAAATTCTAGCAGAGGAATCAGGGGAAACTAAAACTGAGTCTGATTATAAATGGTTTATTGACCCACTTGATGGAACAACAAATTTTTCTATGCATAACCCTTTATGGGCTACTTCTATTGGTTTAAGCTATAAAAACAAACTTATTTTGGCTATAGTATATTCGCCTAGCCTTAATGAGTTTTTTTATGCTGAAAAAGGCAAGGGAGCTTATTTAAATAATAAAAAGATTAAGGTTTCTAAATTTAATGGAGAAAAAGTAATTAATACTTTTTGCCATGGCAGTAAAAAGAAGGATATTAAGAAAGCTATAAGTTATTATAATAAACAAAAATTAGCACAATTTGATGCTAGACAATTAGGTAGCGCTTCAATAGAGTTAGCTTATGTTGCTAGCGCCAGAATAGAATCAATTACTATTCCTGGAGCTAACTCCTGGGATATAGCCGCTGGAGCACTACTAGTAAAGGAAGCTGGGGGTAAAGTTACTGATTTTAACAATAAAACCTGGAATTTAAATAGTCATGACATAGTAGCTAGCAATGGCAAAGTTCATAAACAAATTCTTCAAGCTTTAAGTTAAGAAAACATAGTGTAAATTACTTTACACACTAAGGCTATGTTTAGTGTCAATATTATTTAGCACTGAATTCTTAGTAAGTATTTATGTGCTAATATTAGCAATATTTTAAGATATTTTATAGATTGCCTTATCAATGTATTTATAATTATTTCTCTTAAATAAATATTTTAATTATAAAACAAAAAATGGGATAAAAAATATTTCCCATTTTTATATACAATTTATATTGAGCTATTTAAAAACGTCTTTTAAATATTGACCAGTATGACTCTTTTTTATCTTAGAAACTTGCTTAGGTGTACCTTCAGCTACAATCTTTCCACCCAAATCTCCACCTTCTGGACCTAAATCAATAACCCAATCAACTGACTTAATTACATCTAAATTATGTTCAATTACTAAAATAGTGTTTCCTTTATCAACTAATTTATTTAAAACTTTAAGCAATCTATCAATATCATCAAAATGCAAACCAGTAGTAGGTTCGTCTAATATATATATAGTTTTACCTGTAGCTCTTCTAGATAACTCTGTAGCTAATTTAATTCTTTGTGCCTCACCACCTGAAAGAGTAGTAGCAGGTTGACCCAATTTAATATATCCTAACCCTACTTCATATAATACTTTTAATTTTTGATAAATAGTAGAATTATGCCTAAAAAAGTTCATTGCCTCTTCTGCTGTCATTTCTAAAATGTCATGAATATTTTTATCTCTATAGTATATATCTAAAACTTTCTTTTTATATCGTTTACCCTGACAAACTTCACATTTAACATAAACATCTGATAAAAATTGCATTTCAATTTTAATAGAACCATCTCCGCCACAATTTTCACAACGACCACCAGGAACATTAAAGGAAAAAGATCCAGCATCAAAACCTTTTAATTTAGCTTCAGCTAAATCAGCAAATAATTCCCTAATAGGAGTAAATACTCCTGTATAAGTAGCTGGATTAGAACGAGGAGTTCTACCTATTGGTGATTGATCAATATTAATTACTTTATCAATATTTTCTAAACCTTTTATTTCTTTGTGTTCACCTGGAAAAGTTTTAGCTCTATAAAACTTCTTACTAAGTGCTTTAGCTAAAATATCACTCATTAAAGTAGATTTACCTGACCCTGAAACACCAGTAATAGCAACGAATTTACCTAAAGGAATTTTAACATCTATGTTTTGTAAATTATGCTCATTAGCACCCAATATTTCTAAAAGTTTTTTATTACCTTGGCGATATTTTAAAGGTGCTAATATTTTTTTCTTACCAACTAAGTATTTACCAGTAATAGATTTATTGCTTTTTTTAATTTGAGCAGGACTTCCTTGAAATATTATTTCACCACCATGCTCACCTGCTCCTGGCCCAACATCTACTACATGATCAGCTGCTAAAATTGTAGCCTCATCATGTTCTACAACTATAACAGTATTTCCTTTATCTCTTAATATTTTTAGTGTTTTAATAAGTTTACCATTATCTCTTTGATGTAAACCAATAGAGGGTTCGTCTAAAATATAGAGTACACCTATTAATGAAGAACCAGCCTGTGTAGCTAAACGGATTCTCTGCGCTTCTCCGCCAGATAAAGTAGTGGCGCTTCTATCAAGCGATAAATATTCTAAACCAACATTTTGCAATAGTGATAATTTATCCATTATACCCCTAACAATTGGGTTAAAAACCTGCTTGTCCCTTTCATTAATTTTATTACTTTTATTTAAATCTTTAAAAAACTTTTGTAATTCTGTAACATTTTTCTTTACTATTTCATCTATACTATAACCCGCCATTTTCACTGCCAAAAACTCTGGTTTTAACCTTCTACCATCACAAGTAGAACAAAGGAGGACTCTCATATATTGCCCTAGTTCTTCTTGTAGGTATCTAGATTCAGTTTCTTCGTATCTCTTTTGTAAAAATGGCAAAACACCCTCCCAAGAATCTTTTCCATACAATATAATATTTAAAGAATTTTCTTTAAGATTTTTTACACTCACATTTAAATCAATCTTTAATTTTTCAGCAGTTTTTTCCATTTCTAGCAACATATCTTTTAAACCTGAAACTCTACACCTAGAAAGCGGTCTAATAGCACCCTCATTAATACTTAATTTTTCATTAATAATGAGTTCTGGATCTAATTCTAAACGTGTTCCCAACCCCTTACAACTTGAACATGATCCTTGTGATGAATTAAAAGAAAAATCACCAGGTTTAAGTTGAGTCATGTGAAAATTACAATCTCTGCATACCAAAAAAATTGAAGGATTATGCTTACTATCTTTAGAAATATGTTTAACTAATTTTTTATTACATAAAGGACAGTGGGCAACACCTATTTTTGCATACAAAAGTCTAAGATAATCATATATCTCAGTAATTGTTCCTACTGTAGAGCGAGGATTATGAGAAACAGATTTTTGATCAATTGATATTGCGGGTGATAAACCCTCAATAGATTCAACGTCAGGCTTATCCATTAAATCAATAAATTGACGTGCATAAGCTGACAAAGATTCCACGTACCTTCTTTGTCCTTCAGCATAAATAGTGTCAAAAGCTAAAGAAGACTTACCAGAACCAGATAAGCCTGTGATAACAATAAATTTATTACGAGGCAACTTTATGCTTAAATTTTTTAAATTATTCACTTTTGCACCTTTAACTTCTATGAACTTTCTTTCCATGTTTTTATATTAAATAGTAATTTAAGAAAAATAATAATTTAATTTATACTCTACACTATATTTAAAGATTTTTCAAGGTCTATTATAAATAAAAAAACTAATTTATTTTAAAATAATAAAGTTTAAAAATCTTTATATTTATTTTTTATAATATAGAGTAAAACATGGCAATAAATCTCATAAGAATAAAATCAAACCAATTAAGTTTATACTTTTCTGCTTCAATTTTAATAGAATCTTTTTGCCATTTTAATATAATTTCTTTAACCTCTAATATTGCTTTTTTGTCTTGAATAAAAATACCAATCTCTGAATTTAATTTAAAAGAAGCTATATCCATATTATGAGAACCCATAAATAATTCTTTATCATCAATTAACATTAATTTTGCATGATTCATAGAGCCATAATAATAAATATCAATACCTAAAGAAGACATTTTTTTAACAAATGAATTATTAATAAAATTAATTAACCATAAATCTGTTTTTTTAGGTATAAGCATATTCACTTTTACACCTCTTCTTACTGCTTTATCTAAAAGGACTGCTAGCCACAAAGGAGGTAATAAATAAGGAGTTACTATAGTTATTGTTTCTTTAGCTTTAATTATTTTTTCCCTATAGTAAGTACTGATGGTAGAAATATTTTCATGAGGATTATGTTCTAAAATAATATTTTTTACTTTTGTTAATTTAGATTTATTATATAAATCTAATATTTCCTTTTTTTTACCACCATACATTTTATAACTATAAGCAAATGTTCTACTAATGGATTTAATTGATTTTTTACCTGTTATTTTTATTTGTAAATCATTCCATTTACTAGTAGATCTTTTAATGTTAACTCCGCCCAAAAAGGCTGTATGATTATCTACTACAAGTATTTTTCTATGAGTTCTACGTAAAAGTTTAGAAGCAAATAAAAACTCAATTCCAGCTTTTCTTAATTTTTTAATAACAAATGTGGGCATTTTTTGACTTCCAATCTTATCAGCAATAATAGCTACTTTTACACCAGACTCAGCTTTTTTTATCAAAGTTTCAATAAAATCATATTTAGGAGAAGTATCAGGTAAAAAAATATACATTTCTAATAAAATAAAAACTTTAGATTCTTGTATAGATTCATACATAGCTTGCCAAGCCTTTTCTGAAGTATTATAAAATTTATATTTCATATATAAACTAAATTTAATTAACTAAGTCTAAAGCTTTTTTTAAATCATTTATTGAAAAACCAATTATTTTAATATTCTCTTCTTTTATATACGACCTAAGCAAAGACGCAAAAGTTTTGATTTTTTTTTCTTTTAAATAATTTTCTATTTTAAAAACTGCAGTTTCAGGGTATATAAAAAAGTCACCCCTTATTTTTATATCTTTAATTATATCATCTTTTATATCAATTTGTATTCTTAAAAATTTTCCACCTTCCACTTTGTAATCAATTTTTTCCATAAAATCTATTATTATATTTTTGCTTATAATTCCAGTCTACACTTAAATATTTATCTCTCTCTAGTTCTTGAGCAATATCTTTTTCTTTCTCACTTAAAACATCTTCTTCAAAATCAACATTTAAAGTCTTAGAGAAACCTTGTCTAAAAACTTTTTCTAAATATTTCATATCTAAATCTGAACTAGATAACTCATTTTTTATTGAAGTAACTCCTTCTTTAACACTAGCAATCATTTTTCCTTTTAATTTTTCATTACTAACTTTAAGCAGTGAAAACATTTTCTCAACATTTACAGACAAAAGTATAGTACCATGTTGCAGTATTATTCCTTCCTTTCTAGTTTGTGCATTACCTGAAATCTTTTTATTATTTACTAATATATCATTAATAGGTTTAAACTCAGCTTCTATGCCTAAATTTTCTAATCCTTTAATTACACCCTGACATAAATACTTATATGAATCTAAAATATTTAAAGATAAATCCTTTTCTGAAACTACTAAAGAGTATGTTAACTCATCTTCATGAAATACAGCTCCTCCGCCACTGTAGCGCCTAATTACATCTACTTTTAAATCTTTAGCTTTGTTTAAATTTATTTCTTGCTCTAAATCTTGAAAAAAACCAATGGTAATAGCGCTTGGCTTCCAAGTAAAAAACCTTAAAGTATTAGGCACTAGATTATTTATTCTAGCAATAAGCATAGCTTCATCAATAGCCATTTGCTTAGCTCCACTTTCTTCTATTGTCTCAAGTATTCGCCACTTTTTCATAAGCTTCTTTAGCTTTATAAGAACTTCTGACTAAAGGACCAGAAATAACTTTTTTAAAGCCTAATTCTTTAGCTATATTTTTAAGCTCTAAAAATTCTTCTTCACTATAATATTTTTCTATTTTTGCATGTTTATTACTTGGTGCTAAATACTGTCCAATTGTAATAATATCAACTTTTGCTCTTTTTAAATCTTTTAATGTATTTAATAGCTGATTCTTAGTTTCCCCAAGGCCAACCATTAATCCTGATTTAGTAATAATATCTGCATTGCTATTTTTAATATTTTTTAAAAGAGATATTGATTTACTGTAATCACCTTGTGGTCTTAATTTAGAAAATAACTCTTTTACAGTTTCAATATTGTGATTGATAATTTCTGGCCTTACTTGAATAAGATTATCTAGAGAACTTTTCTTGCCTAGGAAATCAGGAATTAAAATTTCTATTTTGCAATCATTAATTTTTCTAACTTCATTAATACAATCAACAAAATGATTACTACCACCATCTTTTAAATCATCCCTGGTGACACTAGTAATAACAACATAATCTAAATTAAGTTTTTTAATTGCTAAAGCAAGATTAACAGGTTCCTGCTCGTCAAGTTCTTCTGGTTTTTTATTTTCTATATCACAATAACGACAATTTCTTGTACAATATCTTCCTAAAATCATAAAGGTGGCAGTACCATTTGAAAAACAATGATAACGATTTGGACAATTAGCTGACAAACAAACAGTATTTAAATTATGTTTTTTAATAAGTTGAAAAGTTTCTAAATATTTTCTACGATCAAAATCTTTTATTTTTAAATACTTAGGTTTTAGCATTTTTTGCTTTTAATTTTTTTAAACAAATTTCTGCAGCCATGATTAAAGGATCGAAAATAGGTAATAAAGCTGGATTATAACAAGTTTCTGTATTAATAAATTCTTTTAAACTTAATCCTTGTTGTATAGCTAAAGAAATCATATTTAGACGACCCACAACTTCATTATAACCTGCAATTTGGCAACCTATAATTTTACCTTTGAGATCAGAAATTAAATAAACAAACATATCTTTAGCATCAGGATGATATTCTGCCTTATCTTTTGCTTTGTAGAAAGCAACTGCAGTTTTAATATTATTTTTCTGACAATAATTACTTGTTAGGCCACAACTCGCAAATATCAAATTATCAAATTTAGAAACACTAGAGTTCAAAACTTTATTCCTATTAATCTTTAATTTTTCTTTTTTTTCTTTATCAGCAAAAATATTTTGAGCTAAAACTTTAGCTTGAGAAACAGCTGTAGTAGCTAATTGACTTAAAGTCTTTTTATTATCAACTAAATTAATAGATTCAACTATATCTCCCACAGCATAAATATCTTGCTTTGAAGTTTGCATATTATTATTAACAACTACACCTTTATCAACTCTTAACCCTAAGTCCTTAGCTAAAAACAAATCAGTGCTTAAGCCACAAGCAAGAAAAAGATGATCATAAGCTATCTTTTTATTTTCTAAAGAGTCATCTTTTAAAAATATCTGCTTTTTAGTTATTTTTTCTATTTTAGAATTAACACTAATATTAATTTTCTGTGCTTCCATCTCTTTTTTAACAACATTAGCTATCTTTTTGTCTAAAGTAGTTGGCAAAACACTAGCTTGACTTTCAACTAAATTCACTTTTAGTCCTAACTCATTAAGAGCATCTGTCAATTCAACACCTACATACCCAGCCCCAATTATTAAAGCTTTTTTATTTTTTTTAACCACTTTTTTTATTTTTTTAACATCATCAAGACTTTTTAAAGTATAAAAATCCTGATCTTTTAAACCAGGGATTGCAGGTAATTTAAATTTTAAACCAGTAGCTAAAACTAAATAATCATAACTTATGTTTTTAAAGCTATTATTATTTTTATCTATATATTGAAGACTTTTCTTCTTAGTGTCCACACTTTTAAGTTCTGAATTTAATCTTAAATCAATATTATTATAAGTATAATAATCATCTGAAAATAAAACGATATCTTCTGCCTTTTTTATTTTACCACTTAAAAGGTAAGGTAAAGCACAAGGGGAATATTGTCTATACTTTCCCTTTTCTAAAATAATTATTTCTATATCTTTATCTTGTCTGCGCAGACGCCAAGCAAGTTCACTACCAGCAGTACCTCCACCAATAATAACAACTCTCATATATTATATAGTTATTTAATTATTATTAACTTATTATTAACTAAAGTTTAGAAGCAGGATCAATACAGTCGTTTTCTAGACAATACTCAATCTTTTCTTCTATATCAAACTCCATTCTAGAAGAAAAACCAATTATAGGCTCAAAATCACCAATAAAAGTCATAGGTACGCCTCTAGCAGTAACATTATAAGTCTGGGCCATATCTTGTAGAGCCTTAGCATTTTCTCTATTTTTATAAGTCTCATACATCTTAATTTCTAAATCTGGATACTTGTCTTTCATTTCATTGAGAAAAACTTTCTGATTAGCGCAATGAGGACAACCATCTCCCCAGAAGAAATATAAACTAGCTTGTGGATTTTCAAGTTGACCACCTAAATATTCAACCTTAGCCCCTTTTAAGACCCCTTCCTCATTGTTAGTAGTTTCTGTTGACGAACAAGCAGAAAGAGTTAATGCTATAATGATAATCAAGAAGCTAATTTTAAGTATATTATTTTTAATCATATATAAATATATTAGTTTATTATTTTTTTTATTATGTATTATATATTACTACAAATTATCTACACATCTTTAACTTTTTCGGATGTAAGAAGATCATTTTTTTCTTCTTCATTTTCCAATTTAATTTTTGCTATCCAACCTTTACCATATGGATCTTCATTTATAATACTAGGTTCATCAAAAATTTCTTCATTAACTTCGATAATTTCACCCGTAAAAGGACTAGAAAGGTGACCGCTCCATTTAATTGCCTCTAAAGAAGAATAAGTTTCACCTTTTTTAATTTTTTGACCCTTTTCTGGTAATTTAACAAATACAAACTCTTCTATTTTATCACAAGCAGGTTTAATAATTCCTAAAGTAGCTATATCTCCTTCAATTTTAACCCAAGAATAATCTGTATTATATAGTAAATTTGTTGGTAAATCTTTATTCATATAAATAATTATTATTTTATTATTATAATATTTATCAACTTATTTTACTCTTCTTCATCAATCTCATTATCACTTTTATTATCAAGTTCATCATTATTTTCCTCATCTTCTTTTTCCTTTTTTTCTTCAATTATTTCTTTTTCACTCCCAATTCTAATTCCAAATTTAGGTAAAAGATAACGATGAAAATACATAATTAAAAAGGATAAAGCAATAGCTCCTGCAAAAACTATAACACTACCACTAATGTTATGCATTAAATCAGGATTTACTATCATTACTATAGCTAGTGATAACATAACCATTCCTCCAATTAACTTTAACATTCTACCGTGTTTTTCTTCAAAGCGACTAGCTCGCATAGTCCAAGCAGCTATTAAAAGAACTACTACTTCATCTAATAAATAGATTAACATATATAAAGCTAGAAGAGAATAAAAAAGTCCTCCCTCAATTCCACCTTGCGCTAAAATATTAGTCCATACAACTGGAAATCCTGCAGTACAAGGTAATTCTACTAAAACTACTCCTAAAGCTAAAATTGCTGTCCCTACTACCATTTGCCAAAGAGATTTATCACCCTTCATTATGCCACGCATATTCTTAAAAATCTTTGGTTTATATTTATCAGAAATAGTAAAAGATATACCTTTCTTATACCAAAAATAATCTTTTATATTTACTAAAGCAAATATAGCTGCCACTATAGCTACTACAATCTGAATCCAAGCTAAATATCCAACATAGGAAAAAACATTTAAAAGCCCTGCCATAAAAAGAGCATAGACTCCACCGGTCACCAAAAGAAAAGTTCCCCCTACAATTATTATCTTTTTCCTGGAGCGACTATATATAACAATACCTATTAAAAAAGTGATGAGCCACAAGGAGCAAGGATTAAAGCCATCAACAAAGGCTATGATACCTGTAGTAACATAAATGGGCATAGAAGAAAAATCCATCTCACCTACAAGTGGTAAGTCTAAAACTTCAGGATCTTCAGCAGTTATTTCATCAGATTGAGGAACTGAAGCTGTATTAGAATTTACAATCGCTAAAGGACAAGGACAGTCATGTTTTTGACAACGGTCTATCTCGCTTTCTAAATTATTTATAATACTTTTATCTCCCATTAAATAATTATCACCAATAAATACAACCGGGTAAGCGCTACTAATTAATCCATATCTAGACTTAAAAGAATCATACAACTTTTTATCATCTTCTTCTCTAATATTATATTTTTCTATCTCTACTTTATCTTCATTTTCAAGTTCTTCTAAAAAAACATTTACATGCTGACATTGAGAACAATCTGGTTTATAGAAAAAGTGTAAGCAAAGCTCATGATTAGTATCACTATTATTTTTACCGCTATCTGCAAGAGCTAAATTATTACTAGCACCTATATTAAAAGAAAAAAATGAAAATAAAAGTATAAAAATAGCTAATATAATTTTTTTCTTAATATAAAAATTATTTTTCATATTCATATTAGTTTAATTGTTTAATGTCTTTATAAATAAATTAATAATCTCTTTATTACAATTCTTACAATATAATATTGGAGTTATAGAATGTTTATAACGTTCATCATCTTTATCATAAACATAAACAGCAGTATTTCTACTATAATTAGTAATATTTTTATCTAACAATTTTAAACTTTCAGTAGTATTTCTAGTACTTAGTACATTATACCAATTATCTTGCTTTAATAACAAAGATTTATTATAAGTAGGATAAAGCACTACTTTTATTTATTATCTTCAAACTTTATTTTTTATTCTTTTTAGAAACACTTTCTAACATATTATTATATTATTGAACCATATATTAAACCAATAATACTAGAAAAGATTATCACTAAAAACATATACACGGTAGTTTTTTTATTACCCAAAACTTTTTTAATTACTAACAAATTAGGCAAGCTAAGTGATGGACCTGCTAATAATAATGTTAACGCTGGGCCTTGATTCATGCCTTTACTTAAAAAGGCTTGTAAAATAGGAACTTCTGTAAGTGTAGAAAAATACATAAAAACACCAAACACTGAGGCCACTAAATTACCAGTAATATTATTTTTGCCTACTAAATCTATAATTAATTTTTCTGGCAAAAAAGGCATAACAAAACCAGCAATAAAAACACCAACAAAAAGAATTGACAACAACATCTTACTAAATTTCCAAGTCTCTTGAATCCATTCTTTATTACTTTCTTTTTTAAATTTAAACTTAGCAATAAGGGCTGTAATAAAAGCTAACGCAAGCATCAAAATATATTTAAAATTCTGTTCAATTGCTAAACCATTAACTACTAAAATTGCTACCATGCTTAAAATAAAAATTGAAATAAGTTTAGTGCTATATTTATTATCTTCATCTTTATTTATTTGCAATTGTGTTCCTACACTTTTTTCTTTAAATATATAATGCATAGATACACCTATAACTATAGCCATGAATATAGAAGCAATAATTCTAGCTATACCAATTTCAAAGCCTAAAACAGAAAATGTTAAAAAGATAGCTGCAATATTTATAGCAGGTCCTGAAAACAAAAATGTAATAGCTGGCCCTAATCCTGCTCCTCTTTTATATATTCCTGCAAACAAAGGCAATATCGTACAAGAACAAACAGCTAATAATATTCCAGAAATTGAAGCAACTAAATAGGAAACATATTTTTTAACCTGTGACCCCAAATACTTTAAAACAAACCCCTTCTTCACAAACACTGCTACTGCTCCAGCAATAAAGAAAGCTGGCAATAAACAAGTTAAAACATGTTGACGTGCATATTCATTAACTAAAGCTAAGCCAGCTAAAATTGCCCCTCCCATATTAGGACTATCTAAAGGTACAAAATAAAACAATAAAAAAACAACTATCAGAGAAATTAAAGTTTTTATTTCTTTATTCATATAAAATATTTAAGCTAGCATTTTTACAATTCTTTTTTTATAATCTCCTTTAATTCCTCTAAACTTGGAAGTTTACCACTTAGGATCACTTTCTCGTTAATTGCCAAAGCTGGGGTTTCTATAACACCCATTGCAATAATCTCATTTATATCAGTAATATACATTAAATCACTATCTAAGTTTAAAACTTCTATAGCTTCTTTAGTCAGCTCATATAGTTTTTTACAACTAGAACAGCCCGAACCCAAAACTTTTATATTTATTTTATCTTTCATAATTTTTTAAAAAATTAATTAATAATTTGTTATACTTTTTAAATATATTTTTATTAATACTATAATAATTTTTCTTTCCTTTTTGTTTTATAATTAACAAATCAAAATCTACCATAACTTTTAAATGACTAGAAACTAAATTTTGAGCTAAATCTAAATTAAATGATAATTGTTCAACATATAAATCATTATCTTTTAATAAACATAAAATCTTCAAGCGATTATTATCTCCAATAATTCGCAAAAACTTAGCTAAGTCGAAATACCTTTTAGTTAATTCTTTGTTCTCGCAACACTTTGCTCTCATGTATAAAATTATTATTCTATCATCAATTTATATTGATATTATATTACTTAAAATGTAAGCTGTCAAAGATATTAAAAAAACCCGAAAGGGGTTTTAAAAATGATTATATTAATTTTATATTTTTAATTTTTTAAGTTATTTTCTTTATTAAATCATTAATATCAACCTTTTCTTGATTACCGTTTTGCATATTTTTAAGAGTAATAAAATTATCTTTTAATTCATCTTGCCCAATGATAATTGAAAATTCAGACCCAAGTTTATTAACATAAGAAATTTTATTCTTAAACTTATCATCTTCAAAATAAACTTCACTAGCAATGTCTGCTCCCCTTAATAAACGGTTAATCTCGATTGCTTTACCAAACATTTCCTCAGCAAAGGGTAAGATAATTACTTTTGAAGGTGTTGCTTTACTAGTTTTAATTATTTTCAATGCTTGTAACTGCGCAAAAAGCCTAGTAAGGCCAATTGAAATGCCAACACCAAGTAATTTTTGTGAAATATAACTACCAACTAAATCATCATAACGACCACCTGAACAAATAGAGCCAATACTGTCATAATTTAAAAGGCTTGTTTCATAAACAGTACCAGTATAATAATCTAATCCTCTAGCAATTGATAAATCTACACCATAATATTCTTGAGGTAAATTAAATGATTTAACATATTTTAGAACAGTTTTAAGCTCTTCTAATCCTGCAGAAAAAGTTTCATTTTGAATTTTAAGAGCATCTAGTTCTGATAAAATATAAGAAGTGTCACCTTTAATACTAAGAAATTTTAAAATAGTAGAAATAGACTTAGCAGATAAACTAAGATCAGAAAGCATAATTTTAAAATCTTTTTTACTTACTTTCTCTATTTTATCAATAACGCGCATAATTTCTACTGATTTATCAAGTAAACCTAAACTTTCTATTAAACCATTAATTAGCTTGCGATTATTAATTTTTATAATAAAAGGTGGTAATTCAAGATTTTTAAATACTTGATAAATAACAGCTAATATCTCAGCATCATTTACTAAACTTAATTTATCTTTACCAACAATATCAATATCACATTGATAAAATTCACGATATCTTCCTTTTTGTGGTCTCTCACCTCTAAAAACTTTTCCTACATGATATCTTCTAAAAGGAAAATTTAAATCATTAAAGTGATCACTAACATACCTAGCAAGAGGAACTGTTAAATCAAAACGGAGGGATAAATCATTATCCCCTTTTGAAAAACGATAAATTTGCTTTTCTGTTTCCCCACCACTTTTAGATAAAAGAACTTCTGATCTTTCTATAAGCGGAGTATCGAGTGAAATAAAGCCAAAACTTTGATAAGTTTTTTCAATAATACTTTTCATACTATCAAAAAGTATCTGATCAGCTGGTAATAATTCCACAAATCCAGGCAAAACCTTTGTATTAATTTTATTTTCTTGTTTTTTCATATACTTTCTTTGCTATTATTATATCACTATTTTTTTCTAGTACCAACTTTATATTATTATTAATAAACTTTAACCACTAATTTTAATCATTATTATAATAAAATAATTCATTAGATTCAAATATATTTTTTATATTCATTACGATAAGTTCATAAACAAAAGAGAACTAGCAAATGCTAATTCTCTAATAGTAGTCCCTAGGGGAATCGAACCCCTGTTACCAGGATGAAAACCTGGCGTCCTAACCACTAGACGAAGGGACCAAGATTATTTAAAAATCATCCCATCGGGATGGCTTTTTTTAAATAAATATGATAACATTGTACTGAAAATAAGTATAAATAAAATTATATTTTAAGTCAAGTAAATAATAGTATGAATATCTTAGCTATTGAATCAAGTTGTGATGAAAGCGCTGCTAGCGTTGTTTTTGCTGACAAAAAAAAGAAAGAAATAAAAGTAAAAACTAATATTATTTCTTCACAAATAAAGCTACATGCTAAATATGGAGGTGTAGTACCAGAGCTAGCTGCTAGAGAACATGTATACAAGCTACTACCAACAATAGACAAGGCTTTAAAAGAAGCAGACTGCACCATAAAAGATATTGATCTAATTGCAGTAACTAAAGGACCAGGGCTAATAACATCTCTTCTAACAGGCACAGAAACAGCTAGAACGCTTGCTTATTCTAATAATATACCAGTATTAGGTGTAAACCACATAGAGGGTCATCTTTTTGCTCCCTTTATCAATAACTGGAAAAAAATTAAGTTTCCAGCAGTAATACTAACAGTTTCTGGAGGACACAGTGATATTATTTTAATGCAATCAACAACTAAATACAAGAAATTAGGTAGCACTAGAGATGATGCTAGTGGAGAAGCTTTTGATAAAGGAGCTAAAATGATGTCTTTAGGTTATCCTGGAGGTCCAATTATATCTAAAAAGGCAGAAGAATTTGAAAAATCAAAGAAAAAACAAAGTTTAAAAGATTTTCCTAGGCCAATGAAATATAGCGATAATTTGGATTTCTCATTTTCAGGATTAAAAACTTCTTTATTGTATCGCTTAAAAAAAGATAAAAACTGGAAAAAAAAGATAAATGAATATTGCTACCTATATCAAGAAGCAATTGTAGATGTTTTAGTAAGTAAAACTATAAAAGCTGCTATAAAATATAATACTAAATCAGTGTTGCTATCTGGAGGAGTTTCCGCTAATATAAAATTAAGAGAAGAAATCACAAAAAAAGTTGAAGACAAACATTTACAAGTTTTCATTAGTGATTTACAATATACTACAGATAATGCTGCAATGATTGCAGTTGCTTCTATTTTTAACGAAAAAACAAAAAATAAAATATCACTTTCAAGAACAAAAGACTCTTGGAAAGAACTTTCTGTCCAGGAAAACCTGGACTAAAGTACCCCTAAGGCTCAGTGGCGAAGCGGTCTAACGCTGCGGTTTGCAAAACCGTTATTCACCGGTTCGAATCCGGTCTGAGCCTCAAAATATACTCAAAAATGAGTATTTTTGTTTTTTCCAAACCTGTGGATAACTTGTGTTTTTTGTATATAAGTATAATACTTTAGTCCAGAGTTTCTTGGACTAAAGTTGTTAATATATAAATAAAATAGCTAATATTAATGCTAATATTAGCAAAAAATGATTATAATCCCATTAATACTTGTTAAAAGCTTGTTC
>JAIPJO010000007.1 GCA_021734135.1 Patescibacteria group bacterium | reverse complement strand
GCTGTCATTAGTTCATTATATGAAGCAATATTTTTCTTTTTATATTGTTGCAAGATATCAAAACGTCTATCCATTTCATTTAAACACCATTTTAGAGCATTAATAGTTTTAGGCACCTCTGTTATTACAGGTGTAAGCAGATGAGGAATACCATTATATATTGGCAGTTCTACCCTTTTAGGATCAACCATGATAAAACGTAAATCATCAGGATTATTTTGATATAATAAACTAATAATAATTGAATTCAAACATACTGACTTACCTGAGTTAGTAGCTCCTGCTACCAGTAAATGAGGCATTTTAGTTATATCATAGAACCAGGTACCCCCAGTGACATCCTCCCCTAAAGCCATTAAAAGATTAGTCTTTCTTTTAGTAAATTCTTCACTTTTAAGCATGGCCTTTAAACCAACCATAGCTTTAGTCTTGTTTGGCACTTCTATACCCACCAAAGATTTACCAGGTATAGGTGCTTCAATTCTTATTGGATGCGCTGCTAAAGATAGAGATAAGTCATTACTCAAAGCTGTGACCTTAGAAAGCTTTACTCCCTCTGTTGGTTTAAAAGTATATTGAGTAACTGTTGGGCCTACGCTTGCTTTACCCATTTCAACTGTAATGCCAAAGTTAGCTAAAGTATTTTTTATTATGTCATTATTATTATCAATATTTCCTCCAGCAGCTTTACCCTCTTTATCTTTTAAAAGATCTAAAGGTAAATCAATTTTTAAACCTTTGCTTTTCCATTTTTTAGCAGAAGTTTTAGCTTTATCATTTGTAACAACTTTATCTATATCAGCACTTTCTAAAACAGGTTTTTTAGAAAAAACCACTCCCTCACTTTCATTACTATCTTCATCTTCTTGATTTTCAGGTAAAAATAGATTTTCATCCTCTTCCTCTACTTCTTCAAATTCAGCCTCACTATAATCTTCATCTCTATGTCTTTTTTTAAAGATAGAAGCAATTAATCTAACTGGAGCCAAAAGCCAAGTTCCTTTTGGTAGTATATGAGATAAAGGACGATTGAAAATAAGTATCCAAGAAACTAAAAACAAAGCAATCAACACTGCTAATCCTCCCCAAAAACCAAATAGATTAGAAAAGAAAACTGATAAATATAATCCTAAATATCCACCAGCCTCTTTAGCACTGGCTAAATTAATCCATTCTTTTTTATCATAAAAAAAAGTAAAAAGAGATTGATAAGTAATAAATAAAAAGAATAAACCAATATAATGAGCAGGTTTAATTTGTTTTCTTTTATTTTGATGCCAAAGTATTGCCCAAGCTACAATTAAAACAGGAAACAACCATTTTCCCCAACCAAAAGCAATGCCTAGTCCTTGAGCCATATAAGACCCTGTTTGTCCTCCTTGACCAAAAAGTCCAAAAGCACTAACAATAGCAATCACTAAAATAAATATAAGTATTATGCTTTGTTTTACATTTGATTCTAAATGTAGTTTAGGCATAGCAATATACTCTAGTGCTTCCTTTTTCTTTTTTTTTCTTCTCTTAGCCATATTATTTAAGTAAATTTTTATATAATTTTAAATATTTCTTAGCAGAATTATCCCAAGAAAAATCTTTTTTCATAGCTTTAATTTGCATTTTTTTAAATTTCTTAGGTTCATCGTAATAAACATCAATTGCTCTTTTAACAGCTAAATAAAAAGCTCTAGCTGAAAACTTTTTAAACATAAAACCAACACTAGAGTCTACAGTATCCTTTAAACCTCCAGTAGCACGAACTATAGGAAGTGAAGAGTAGCGCATAGCAATCATCTGTCCCAGTCCACAAGGCTCAAAACGAGAAGGCATTAAAAAGAAATCAGAGCCTGCGTATATTCTTTGAGCCATAGCTGAACTAAACATAATTTTTACTGCCAATTTTTCAGGATATTTTTTAGCTAATTTCTGTAAGTAATCTTCATATTTTTTCTCGCCAGTACCTAAGATGACAACCTGCATATCTAAATTATTTATCAAGTTATCCTCAATTAACTCTAATCCTTTTTGCCAAGCCAATCTTGAAACCATAGCTACAAGTGGAATATCTTTATTTACTTCTAAATTCATTTCTTTTTGTAAGGCTAATTTGTTTTTAGTCTTTCCTTCTAAATTAGAAAGACTATATTTCTTTACAATATCTTTATCAGTAGCAGGATTAAAAGCTTCTGTGTCTAATCCATTTAAAATTCCACTTAACTTATCTTTATTTTTCCCTATAACCCTATGTAATCCCCCACCTTGTTCTTTTTTAGTTATTTCCTGAGCATAAGTAGGGCTAACAGTATTAAGTAAATCACAATTAAATATTCCTTGAACCATTAAATTAATATCTCCATCTTTAGCATCTTTACTTAAACTTTCCATTGAGCTAATACTTAAATTAGCATTTTTTAACACCTTGGGTTCAGATTTTCCTTGATAATTTAAATTATGAATTGTATAAAGAGTTTTAGCGCTTTTTGAATATACATAAGTTGAAAGCTTAACTAAATTAGTGATTAAAGCACTATGAAAATCATGAGCATGAATAATGTCAGGTTTAAACTCTAACTCTGATAAAGCATATATTACAGACAAACAAAAAAAGGAAAATCTTTCAGCGTTATTACCCCAATAAACCTCTTTTTTACTAAAATATTTTTTATTATCAATAAAATAAACAGGAATATCAGTATTTGGTAAGTGTCCTAAATAAATATCAATTGTTTGTATATTAGTAGCTGATGGAACTTTAATGTTTTTATAAATTCTTTCTAAACTATATTTTTTATCATCAATACTTCCATATTTAGGCATTATTAATCTTACATCTACTCCTATTTTTTTCATTGCTGGTGGCAGTGATCCAACAACATCGGCTAAGCCCCCTACTTTAGCAAAAGGACTAATCTCTGCTGAAGCCATTAAAACTTTTATTTCCTTATTTTTCATAATTTTTATATCAATCTTTTTATTTATCTATAATTTTATTATAGAGATCTTCATAAGCTTCAAGCATCTTATCTAAAGAAAACATACGTTCTACCCACTCTCTACAATCTTTTCTTTTTATTTTATCAATATTTTTTACAGCCTCTATCATTTCATCATAATTTTTTACCACATAACCAGTTTTCCCTTGATTAATAACTTCAAGAGGTGAGCCATTATCATATGACACTACTGGAGTTCCTAAAGCTTGGGCTTCAATTAAACTCATTCCAAAAGCTTCAAAAATATTTTCTATAGGATGTAATAAACACTTAGCATTTCTTAGTAATTCTATTTTTTCATTAAATCCTAATTCTCCTTTATATATTATCTGTTCATTATCAATATATGGCCAAAAGTGTTTATCTAAATACTCTTTATCACTATCACTAATCTTACCTGCAATAATTAATTTCTTATTTAATTCTTTAGCTAATTTAATTGCTAAGTGCGGTCCCTTTTGTGGAGAAACTCTAGCCAAAAAAACTAAGTAATCTTGACTTTTCTCTTGCCAAGGAAAATTTTGTAAATTAACTCCATTATATATTATACCTTGAAAATTAAGAAATTTAAATTTATTAGCAATAGCCTCAGAAATACCAACAAAATTTTCTTGACTATATTTTTTTAATATTTCCATTTCCTGATCAAAAAATTCTCCATATCTAATTGAATGCAAAACTGGTGTTTTTCCAATACCTGAAAAGAAAAGACTTTTATGCTCAACGGCTAAATGTATAATATCAAAATCTTCTTCTCTTTTAAATGCACTTGCAATATTATCAAACTCTTGTATTTCACTATAATCATTAGCATAAGGATATTCCCTTACAGCTACTAATTCTTTAGCTTTAGTTTTTGAATTCCCAGTAGCAAATAAAGTCACTTCATGACCTCTAGCACTTAAACCATTAACTAAATTACCAATAGCCGCACCAGTGCCACCGGTGGACTCTGGTGAAGTAGGTTCCCACAATTTAGAAACTATAGCTATTTTCATGTTTATTTAATAATCTTATATATTTCTCTTAAATAATTGGACTCAATATGAAACCATTGCCAAGAATGTTGTAAACTAAAGTGTTGACCTGTTGGTAAATGAAAATCTGAACCCCCTGTTTCAATCCAGGAATATTTTTGTGCTAAATACTGACAATACACTATTGCTCCAATAGTATGATGGGGTGATAAAACTTCAATACCATCAATGCCTAACTTATTTAACTTCTCAGGTAAATTACCTCTATATTTATTATGTTTACCTGGATGACAAAAAATAATCTGTCCACCTATTTTTTTTCTTAACTTAAAAACTCTTTCAATGTTAATATATGTTTCTCTAAGTCTGGCATGATCTGAGCTATAAAAATATTCATGCAAAATATCTTCCTCTAAAGGATTAATATTATTTAATTCTTTATGTACTTTTGTTTTATTATGAGAGTAAAATTCACTAGCAACTTTATTAACTGCAACATAATTGGTAAACTTGTCTAAAATCTTTTCTGTTTGCACTTTGTAACCTTGTTCTTTTAGTTTATTCAAGGCTTTTCTAACAATTCCTTTTCTTCTAATTTGAGTTTCTCGAAGTAAATCATGAAGTTCAGGATCTTTATCATCAAAGTTATACCACAAAATATTAACACGCCTATGTTCTAAATATACATATAATTCAAGTCCAGTGATAGTTTTAATATTTACTTTCTTAGCAGCTCTTTTAAATTCATCTTGTCCTTTAACAGTATTGTGATCAGTTAAAGCAGCTAATTTAACTTCATTTTTAGCTAAGAAATTAGCTAACTTTGTTGGACTAAAAAAACCATCTGAGTAAGTAGAATGTACTTGTAAATCAATTTTCATAATTATTTAAACACTTTTATTAACTCGGTATAAGATGACTCCATTTCTTTTAATAAATCTTTAGCTCTTTCAGGACTATAATGCGTGCCCATTAATAAAAAAGTGGCAGTACGTAATGCTGTCCAGTGGTAATAATTAGAAATACGCCTTTTTAAATCATCATCTAGCTTTATTTTAGCATTATCAAAGTAATTATCCAAAAATATACGTTGTAGTTTTAAGCTGTAATTTTCATCATTAATTTTTCTACCAGCCATATAAGATATTTGTTGCAAAAAAGTACCTATATCTCTAGCAAAATCACCTAAACATAAATCTGTAAAATCAATTACAGCTATTTTTTTAGTTCCCATTTTAATAACATTTTCAGGATGAGCATCCCCATGCACTAAATAGAGCTTATCTGTTTTTTGTAAAAAATCATCTTCGTATTTAATAAAGTAATCATAAGCTTTCTGATATAAATCAAAATAATGCGGTTCTTCATTTTTAATTGTCTCAAGTACATGCTCTTTTCCTGGTAAAACAGTTAAAATACGGCCATTTTCAGGATTAAAATTCTTAGCATCACTGCTGTCTAAATTATGTAATTTAACAAACCATTTAGCAGTTTTTGCGCTAACCTCTTCTATACTTTTAAAGTCATGCTCTTTTATATAGTGATACAAATTATTACCTTTTACTCCACGATAAAAAACAGCATTAAAGTTTTGACTAAAATATAAAGGTCTAGGAATAGTTCTATAACCTTGTCCAAAGCCTTTATCCCATAAATAATGCAGAGCCTCGTAAACATTATACCTTCTTTCATGAGAATGAGCTGAGCAAAAAATAGGTAATTTCCTTATTTTTTTATTATTATTAACTATCTCCACAAAACTAAGTTCATATTCACAAACAATATGATAAGCTACATCCTCCCACATCATCTTTTTATGAGGTACTATTTTTACTTTTTTTATATCTGAAAATTGAGGATATAATGGTAAAATATTTTCTTTAAAATAATCCTTAATATAATTAGGATCAAATAATTTTTCTGCTTTATTCATATTACTTTTTCCAATAGTATTGCCAATGTCTTTTCCAGATATTAGCTTTAATTTTTAAATATATTTTTTCTGCTTTTAATTTATCTGCTCTTAATTTTTCATTCTCTAAGGATCTAATAGATCTAATAAGTTCCTCTAAGCCTCTTTCAATTTCATCAGGATTCCAAGCATAGGGTCCAAAGTTATGTTTAAAGTCTTTAGCTGAAGCCCACCAAAAAGTACAACTTGCTAAACCCCTAACTAAGTGCCAACGCCCCCAGTTATAATTTTCATCTTTCTTGTTTTCTTTTAATATTACTATAGCTAAATTAGCTAACTTCCATAATTCTTTGTGAATAGAATTCTTTCTACCATTCCATAATATATAAGGCTGATTGGATTGTAATTCTTTAGGCATAGATTCCCAGCTACAAGCCAAAGGTTTTATTTCCAAGATCTCTTTTCCTTTAATATATTCACTCAATGTTTCAGTTTTTAAATTATTTATTTTTAATGATTTTTCTAGTTCACCACTTGGATCTTGATGCCTAAGTCCATATAACTCACCATCTGTGGCTGTAATAATAAGAGTCTCTTTTCCTTGTTTTTTTAAATTAAAAATTAAATCCGGTACATAAGTATTAGATTGTCTACGAGATCTAAAAATTACTTTTAATTGACTAAATTTATCTAAATAAACTTTTTCAAAATCAACTTTATCAAATTCACCTTGATAAGCAATTTCATCTAATAAAATCCACTCATAACCTAAATCTTTAATAACCTTAGCTGCTTGTGGGCTATAAGCCATTTCTGGAAAAAAGAAACCTTTAGGTTTTTCCTTTACATTTAAATATTTTTTTAAAGCATCTTCTTGCTCTAAAACTTGTTTTTTTATTTCATGCTCTGGTAGTAATGGTAATACTGGATGAAAAGCTGCAGTAGAAACTATCTCTATTTGTTTTTTTTCATAAAGCTTTTTGAAACCATCAATAAGCCACATATAACCTAAATGGTCTAGTTGATAAAGTAAGCAAGCATTAATATTAATAGTAAACTTAATCTCAGGATTTTCCTGTAAGGCTCTTAAAATTCTGCTATAACTATGCTCAACAGCCTCTTTAACATAATAATCATTAGTATTAGCTGGTTGATATAAGTGAATAAAATTAATCCATTTCATAATATTTTTTTATTTCTTTAATACTCTTTTATATAATTCAATATATTTTTTAGCAGGTATCTCCCAACTATTTGATTCTTTCATAATTCTCTTTAAAATTTTATACCAAAGAGATTTATTTTTCTTAGCTTCTAAAGCTCGAATAATTGCTCCATAAAAGGCAAAAGGATTTTCTGCCTTAAAAGTAAATCCTGTACCCTTTTTAGTGCTAGGATCAAAATTATCAACTGTGTCATGTAAGCCTCCTACTTCTCTAACAATTGGAACACAACCATAACGCATAGCAATTAACTGGTTAATACCACAAGGTTCATGATTAGAGGGTAATAGAAAAAAATCAGAACCTGCATATAATAAAGTTTCCTCTTTAGGGTTAAAAGAAGACCAAACTAATTTTTTTGGGTTTTCTTTAACTAACTTTTTAATTGGTTTAAGATAATTCTTATCACCATCTCCCATAAATATTACTTGCACATTTAAATTTAACAACTGAATGATAGTTTTTAAAATTAAATCAAAACCTTTTTGAAAAGTAACTCTAGAGGTCGTGCAAAATACAGGAATTTGAGAATTGATAGGAAGATTATATTTATTTTGAATATATTCTTTATTTAAATACTTATCTTCAAAACTATTATATGTATAATTTTTGAATATATTAGTATCATTTTCTGGATTATAGGTATTATAATCAATACCATTTATTATCCCAAAAAGTCTTTTATTTCTATTTTTTAAAATTCTATGCAAGTCTTGTCCAAAACTCTTAGTCATAATTTCATCTCTATATTTTTCACTAACTGTATTTATTATATCAGCTGAAAGTATAGCCCTTTTAGCAAAATTAATATATTCTACATCAGGATTATTAATATGTGGTAGCCTGCTATGTCCATAATCTTTCTTTTCAGCGGGAACCTGCCACCAATTTTTACCAAACTGAAAAACTAAATTATGAATAGTAAAAATTGTTTTTGCTTTTTTTAAAGTTTTTGAATAACGAAAATCTGTTTTTAAATAATATGGAATTAAACCAGTTTGCCAATCATGACAATGAACTATATCCGCTGAAAATTTTAAAAGTGATATAAGTTTTAAAGAGGCTACATTAAATATTAAAAATCTTGCATTTTCATGTTTAGAGCCATAAAGAGCTTTCCTTTGTGAAAAATATTTAGTATTTTCTACAAAATAAATAGGCAACCCATCCATAGCATAACCTTGCCAATAATTAATTCTTACTGCTTCTTTAGAATTAAGATAAACCTTAACATTAGAAAAGGTTAATTTTAAGTTATGTTTTTTCTTGCTTAAAACTTTTCCATATAAAGGTGTTATTGTTCTAACTTCATGCCCTAATCTATATTGAGCTTTAGGTAGTGACCTAGTAACATCTCCTAAGCCTCCAGTTTTAGTAAAAGGAGCTACCTCTGAAGCAATGTGGACAATTTTTAATTTCTTCATAATTAATTAAATTTTAATGTTGATGATGCGCAAATTGCCACAGCCAAAGCATCAGCTGCATCATCTGGTTTAGGTATTTCTTTTAAATTAAGTAATAATTTAACCATTTTCTGTACTTGCCCTTTATTAGCCTGACCAAAAGCAGATACAGCTTGTTTAATCTGTCCAGGAGTATAATGAACAATGTCTATTTTAGCAAGCATAGCAGATAAAAGTATGACTCCTCTAGCCTGAGCAACAATTAAAGCAGTAGCTGTGTTTTTGTTGAAAAATAATTCTTCTACTGCAAATAAATCTGGTTTATATTTCTTAATTATTTCTTCAAGTTCTTGATGAAGTAAAACTAATCTATTTTCTAAAGGCTGTTTAGGTTTAGTTACAATAGAGCCATAATCTATACATTCCATCTTATTATTTTCATACACCTTTATGACTCCATAACCAGTATCAGCAATACCAGGATCAATGCCTAATATATATTTATACATATTATAATTTTAAGTTTGTGTAATAATCAGACACATCCTCATCTTCGTCTAGGGCATTAATAAAATTTTCCACCTTATCTTTATCACTATCTGATATCTCTTGCTCTTCTTTAGCTATATAATTCAACTCAGCTGATTCAATATTAATATTTTTCTTTTCTAAAGTCTCCTTTACGCTTTGCAAATCGCTTACCTGCGTATAAATAACATAATCTTCCTCTTCTATTTTAATATCCTGTGCCCCATTATCAATTAACTCAAGTTCTAATTCTTCTTTATCAATACCTAAATCACTTAATTGCTCTTTTTTAAAACTAATCACACCTAATTTATTAAAATTCCACATTACTGAACTTAAAGCACCACCATATTTAGTAAAGATGTGTCTAATAGATGAAGCACTTCTATTTTTATTATCTGTTAAACACTTAACAATAAATTGTGAATTAACTGGACCAATACCTTCATAATACAACTCTTCAATTTGATCTCCTGCTAACTCTCCTGTGCCCCTCTTTATTGCTCTTTCAATATTGTCTTTGGGCATATTAGCTTCCTTGGCTTTATCTATAGCCATACGAAGGGTAAAATTAGAATCAATATCTGCTCCTTTTTCTTTAACTGCCATGGTAATAAGGTTACTCACTTTAGTGAATATAGCACCTTTTTTAGCGTCATTAGCAGCTTTTGCTCTTTTTATTGTAGACCACTTAGAATGTCCTGACATAAGCTCTTATATTAAAATTACAAGGCAATTTTTTTGCCTTTTATAATTTTATCTTATCTTAAATTGAAATAAAAATCAATCTCTAATATAATATAAAGGTATACATGTTTTAATAATTATAGACTTAAATATAATAATATTATGAAAATTATAAACCTCGACCAAGCGACTATAAATGCTTTAGAGTTTTTTAAAAAAAATCCTCCTAAAAAAATTACTTTAAAAAATAAAGAATTTCCTTTTGTGGTAGGCTCAGGTAACGCCTATAACACCGCTAATATTCTTTTCGCTCAAACTCCCGCTATTATTGACAGTGAAAGCAATTTTAAAGAAACAATTCTTAATTACAAACCTTTAATTCAAAAAGGCTTAAGTAAAGAAGCTATTATCATTTCTGCCTCTGGAGAAAAAGATTCTATTTGGGAAACTAAACTTGCAAAAAAAACAGGTTTAAAAACCACTCTTATTACCTGCAATAAAAACTCCTCAGCAGCACTACTAGCAGATAAAGTTGAAAGTTTTAAAAAAATACCTGAACCATATACCTACAATGTTTCTACCTATATGGCTATGATTTTAGCTAGCACAGGAGAAAAGGCAGATTATATCTTAAAACAAATAAAAAAAATAAAAATACCAAAAAACTTTAAAAACTATGAAGCCTATAGCTTTATACTCCCTGATAAATATCAAAGTATTGCACCTATGTTAGAGATAAAACAGCGTGAACTCTTTGGTTCTAAAATAAATATTAAAGCTTTTAGTCAAGGTGAGGCTCGACATGCTAAATATGTTATTCCTTGGAAAAAAGAATTAGTGATTAGTATTGGTGAAAAAAATAAGTACTTTGGTGATAAAAACAGTCGTTGGGACATTAAACTTTCTAAAAATCATGATTATGCCTACATCTTAGCTTTAACTTATTACATAATGGGTAAAATACAAGAAGTTAAACCAGATTATTTCAAAAAAAATATTAAAAATTACACTCAAGACTACGGCCCCAAAGCTTATGGTAAAAATAAAGCTTTTGATGTTATTGTACCAGGCAATGAAGATAAATAATGAAAAGCAATATTTTAGCTAATAATTAAATAATTTTTCCTTTAAAAAATAATTAAAAAAGATTGACAATCGTCTATTAATCGTCTACAATACGTCTATATATGTTTAATCCTAAGTTTACAATTTCTAATAAACTAATGGCAAATATTAAAAGAATTGCTGAACTTATCACTGATTTAAATAATCATAAATTTTCTGATGTTGTTTTAACTAAATTAAAAACAAAAGCCAGAGCAATGTCAGTTTTTTCTTCTACAAGTATTGAAGGTAACCCCTTACCTTTAACAGAAGTTAAAAGAATTTTAAAGAATGAACCAGAACATATTCGTGATAGTGAAAAAGAGATTTTAAATTATAATAAAGCTTTAGTAAATTTAGATAAATTAATTAAAAAAAATAATATTTTTTTTAATGATGATTTGATATTAAATATACAAGAAACAGTCACTAAAGATTTAATTGAAGAATATAGATGTGGAAAACTTAGACAAGAGCCAGTTTTTGTTAACAATCCCAAAACTGGTAAAACTATTTATTTACCCCCTGATCAAAAAGAAGTTAACGATTTATTAAATGAATTATTTAAATATTTATCTATTAATAAAAATAAAGTTGACTCTTTAATATTAGCTGGAATTTTTCATAAACAATTTGTAATAATTCACCCTTTTGTTGATGGTAATGGTCGTACAGCTAGATTAGCTACTAAACTATTATTAGCAAAAATGGGTTTAAATACTTTTAATCTTTTTAGTTTTGAAAATTATTACAACCAAAATGTTAGTAAATACTTTAAAGAAGTTGGGGTTTTAGGTAATTATTATGATATTAAAAATAAAATTGACTTCACTTCATGGTTAGAATATTTTACTGACGGTATTGTGGATGAATTACTTCGCGTAAATAAGGAACTAAATAAAATAATGGTTTCTCCTGAAAACGATTTAAAAAAACATCATCAAATAATTCTAAATCACATTAAAAAAAAGGGTTATATTACTGACCAAAAATATTCCAATTTAACAAACAGAGCCAAAGCAACTAGAAATTTAGATTTTAACAAACTAATATCTTTAGGAATAATTGAAAGAATTGGCAAAGGAAAAGCAACGTATTATAAATTAAAATAATAAAGAATTTTAATATCTAATAATTTTAATATTAATCTTTAATATTATCTTTTATTGCCTTCTCCCCTCTTTTTAAAGGGCTTAAATCAACTCTAAAAGCCGCTTTTCTTCTTAGAAAAGGATGATCTAAATCAGAAATTAAACCTGCAAAAAATATCAACACTGTAGCAAAAGAAAATAAAAATATTACTTCAAGAAAAACATTATCTGATTTATTGAATATTTGTAAGAAAATTAAACAAAAGATAAAGAAATTTAGAAAATTATAACCCACTTTAGGGAAATGTAATGATTTACTGTATTCTAAATAACCTATCTGTATTCTTAATTGGTTTAAGTAATTATAGTAAATTGCAATCTTATCAGGTTGTACCACTCTATCTAAGCTAAGTGATTTATTAACCACTTTATTTAAATGGTTCTGTAATTGAAAAAAATTCTTTTCATTTTCAATATAGCTTTTAATAATTTGAAATGTTTTAACTAATTCTCTACTTAAATGTTTAGATTTAAATTTATCAGGTGTCATAAGCTCAGCACTTATAATTACATCGTTCATTGAACAAATACTACCTTGTATTTTACAAACACTTTCATCAGCTCCTTTATAATCTCTTAAAGCAGCTTGAAACATAGAAGCTAAAATAAAAAATATACCAGCCACTAACCCAGAAATACTTATTAGCCCAATATCCCAATATTCAAGACCTAATTTCCAAAATAAGTATTTTAATAATGCAATTGTTAAACCAAATACTAAAGATTTATAAAATGTTCTCATATTTTTATATTATTTTATTTATATTAATATTGATAAGTTTATTTTTTTATCTTAGCCTGATTTTTTACCTCTTCTTGTAATTTCTTAATCTTTTTAGGGTCGCCTATATAATAATGCTTTATTGGCTTTAAATTCTTATCTAACTCATATACTAAAGGTATACCAGTAGGAACATTTAAATGAGCTATTTCTTCCTCTGAAACCTTATCTAAATACTTAATAATAGCTCTAAGACTATTTCCATGAGCTGAAACTAAAACTTTCTTTCCAGCCTTTATATCTTTTGCTATATTTTTTTGCCAATAAGGTTTTACTCTCTCCACCACATCCTTTAGACTTTCAGTTAAAGGAAGTAGTTTTTTATCAACATCTTTATATCTTGGGTCCTTTCTGGTATAATACTTATTAGTTTTCTTAATCTTAGGTGGCCTAACATCATAACCACGACGCCACTTAAATACTTGTTCTTCACCAAGCTTCTTGGCTGTTTCTTTCTTATTAAGTCCTTGTAAATTACCATAATGTTTCTCATTCAAGCGCCAATCTTTAATAACTGGGATCCACATTAAATTCATTTGGTCTAAAACAATTTGCAAGGTTTTAATTGCTCTTTCTAAATAAGAAGTATAAGCAACATCAAAGTGATAACCTTTTTCTTTTAAAATTTTACCTGCTTCAATAGCTTCGTCAATACCTCTTTTGGTTAAATCAACATCTGTCATTTTATTTCTTTCAATTTCAGCATCTACCCAACCAGTAAAAAGACCTTTTTTATTCCATGGACTTTGACCATGTCTTACAAAGACAATTTTATACATAAACTATAATTAATTATTTGAAGATTTCAACATTATTTTATCATAATTAATCTTTATTTACAATTTTAATTATTACTGGTATTATTCTTTAAATCATAACTAATAATTCTAAATATATCTCGATAAAGATAAAAATAAAAAAAATACTTATTGAAATATTACTTTTATTTATTAAAGGCTTTCTTTTTATTAAAAACCTGCTAAATTGGTTTTTTATATATTTTTTCAAAAAGCCTTTAGTTTTTATATTTAACTTGCTCTTATATAAACAATTAATTAGAACATATCACCATTATAGAAGTTTAAAAAGAAAGATTAATAATGATAATTCTCATCTTAAAAGAATTATAGTTAAAAAAGGTGTTTTACATATAATAATTGCTACCATTATACTTTCCCTTCTTTTGTATCAAAATACCTCTATTAGCCCAGTTAAAGCTAGTGCTAATAAACTTCATGATACTATTATGGCTGACTTAGTTATCTCTGAATTTGCTCAATTACCTCAAGAGGAAGAGTTAATTGAAGAAAGTAGATCAAATACTAATTTTGATACCAATGCTAGTAAGATTAATCAAGAATTAGGCTTACTAAGCTCAAATGTTAATATAAATACTAATAGCAAAGAAAAGGAAATTGAAGATTTAAATCTAGAAATGAGTCAGGAAACAGCCATAAGCTTACAAAGAGAAGCTGAAAAATTTGGTAGCGATTTAGGTATTGATCAAATAGTAAATAATGAAGACTCTAAATTAAGTAATAATAGATCTGAAATTATTGACTACAAAGTTAAACCTGGTGATACTGTTAGTACTATTGCTAATAAATTTGGAATTAGTGTAAATACAATACTTTGGGAAAATAATTTAAGTTCTCGTGGTATTATTCATCCTGGTGATAGCTTAAGTATATTACCAGTCTCTGGCATTAATCATAATGTTAAATCAGGTGAAAATATTAGTTATATTGCTAATAAATATGATGTTAGCACTAATGATATTTTAGAGGCTAATAATATATCTGATGTTAATTCTTTAAAAATAGGTCAAAATTTAATTATTCCTGGAGCTAGTAAAACAAATACAACTAGGGTAGCAAGTACTTCTAGTTCAAGTAATGTGCCTAGCAGTTCAAGTGGAATTGATGTTATTAAAGATTTAATAAAACCAAAACCTGCTTCATCTAGCTCTAGTGAAACAATGCAATGGCCAACCGTGGGTCATCGTATTACACAATATTATTCTTGGAGACATACTGGTTTAGATATTGCTAATAAAACAGGAACACCTTTATATGCTTCGGAAGGTGGAACAATAGAATATTCTGGTTGGAGTACAGGTTATGGTTATAATGTATTAATAAATCATGGGGGTGGTAAAAAAACTAGATACGCTCATGCTTCTAAATTGTATGTAAAAAAAGGTGATACTGTAAAAAGAGGAGAATCTGTTGCTGCCATGGGTTCAACAGGTTGGAGCACTGGACCACATATACACTTTGAGGTTATAATAAATGGTGTAAAATTAAATCCACTAAATTATATAAGATAAAAATATGCAATTTATTTTAGGAATACTAGTTATTGTTTTAGGTGTTTATATGATACTTAAAACAGAAGATGTTTTAAGAAATTTTGGTAGTAGTAGTTTCTTTGAAAGACACCTTGGCACTGAAGGTGGATCCAGGTTAGGCTATAAACTTTTAGGCCTCTTGCTTATTTTTTTAGGATTAGTTATTATGTTAGGCATAAGTGACGATTTTTTAAGATTTTTATTATCACCACTAATTAGAGTAAGTCAATAATTTAAAAAAAATTAAAAATAAATCAATATTTTAGGGCCATTAGCTCAGCTGGTTAGAGCGCCTGCTTTGCAAGCAGGAGGTCAAGGGTTCGAATCCCTTATGGTCCACACTTTAAACAACCTTTTATTTGGTTGTTTTTTAATATAATTTTAGACAAAAAAATAATGCTAATCTTTTTTAATATAAATATTGTTGCATTTTTTATAGTTTTATGATATTATAATTCTATACGTTCCTAAAAAAAGGAACTAAAATAAATATATGCAATTTTTAGATTTAAAAGCACAACTAAAAGATTTCTTAGTTTTTTCTACTTTAGATATAGAAAAGATAGATTCTAAATTCCATAACCAAAGATTAAGTGAGTGGCAAAAAAAAGGTTATATTAGAAAAATTACTAAAGGATATTATATTTTTTCTGACTTAGAAATAAATGAGTCAGTGTTGTTTTTAATTGCTAATAAAATTTATTCACCATCATATATTTCTTTTGAAATGGCTTTTTCTTATTACAATTTAATACCAGAATCGGTCTATGGTATTACTTCAGTTAGCTCAAAAAAAACTAATCACTTTAAAACTAATTTAGCAGAGTTTATTTATCATAGCTTTAAGCCAAAATTAATGTTTGGTTATAAATTAATTGAATATCAAGGTCATTATTTTAAAATGGCAGAAGTAGAAAAAGCCCTGTTAGATTATTTTTATATAAACACACAACTTAAAAACAAAAATGATTTTATTGAAATGCGTTTTAACATAGAGGAACTTCACAATAAAATTAATAAAGAGAAATTAAAAAGATATCTTAAAACTTTTAATAATAAAAGTTTAGAACAAAGAATTAATAATTTATTAAAATATATTAATTATGCTTAGCCTAAAACAAATAGAACAATATTATCCTGATAATTTACGTGGTTTTAAAAAAAATATATTACGTGAATATTTGCAATATAAAATTTTAGAAATTATTTTTAATTCTAAAGTAACTCATAAACTATCTTTTTTAGGTGGCACAGCTCTTCATATAGTTTATGGTAATACTCGTTTTTCAGAAGATCTTGATTTTGATAATTTCGGGCTTTCTGAAAAAGATTTTACTTATTTATCTCATGAAATTGAAAAGAAAATGCAAAATTTAGGCTACGAAGTGGAAATAAAAAATGTTTTTAAAGGAGCTTATCGTTGTTACATTAGAATACCTAATATTTTATTTGATAATCATATTTTTAAATTAAAAAATGAAAAAATAATGATTCAAATTGATACAGCTCCACATAATTTTAAATATAAACCAAATAAAAATATTATTAATAAATTTGATGTTTTTACTCAAGTTTTAGTTACCCCATTAGATATTTTATTATCACAAAAAATATATGCACTATTTAATCGTAAACGAGCTAAAGGACGTGATTTTTTTGACATTATATTTTTATTACAAAAAACTAAACCAAATTATAGATACTTAATTAAGAAAGTTAATATAAAAAATAATAAAGATTTAAAACAAAAACTTTTAACATACTTAAATTCAATCAATTTAGAAGATTTAACTGAAGATGTTGAGCCATTTTTATTTAATCCTGAAAATAGTAAAAAAATTATTATGTTTCGTAAATATATAGAACAAATAGATTTATAAATACCGTAATAACAACTACTTGTCATATACATTTCATTTAAAAAAATTGATTTTTTTCAATTCTTAATATAAAAGCGCCTTTTTGGCGTTTTTTTATACAAAAGCAAATTTCAAAACTATGATTTCTTAATTAAACATGTTAAAATTAAAGTACTATGACTAAACAAAAAAGGATTATAATAATAGATGGTAATGCCCTTATTCACAGGAGTTTTCATGCCCTACCTCCTACCTTGAGTACTAAAGACGGTACTCCTATTAATGCTGTCTATGGCTTCACTTCATTTCTCTTAAAATCAATCACTGACTTAGACCCTGACTATATAGTTCTTACGCTAGATAAAAAAGGACCTA
Organism: Patescibacteria group bacterium; assembly: GCA_021734135.1. Lineage (GTDB taxonomy): Bacteria > Patescibacteriota > Patescibacteriia > Patescibacteriales > UBA12465 > JAIPJO01. The sequence goes on along the minus strand of JAIPJO010000007.1, from coordinate 4,752 downwards.
CTTTTAGACATAAAGAATATAAAGAATACAAGGCCAAAAGAATAAAAGCACCACAAGAATTATACGATCAAATACCACTGGTAAAGAAAGTAGCTAAAGCTTTTAATATACCTATATTTGAAATGACAGGCTATGAAGCAGATGATTTAATTGGTTCAATAGTAAATATATTAAATAATGGAAGCTCAAAAACTAAAGAACACCTAGAAAAAATGATTATTACTGGTGATATGGACACTTTGCAGTTGGTTGGCCCCTACACCAAAGTCTATACCATGAGTAGAGGCTTAAGTGATACAGTGATCTATAATAAAAATAAAGTAGAAGAAAAATATGGTTTAAGACCAAATCAAATTATTGACTACAAAGCCTTAAGAGGTGATCCCAGTGATAATATTCCAGGAGTGCCAGGAATAGGTGATAAAACTGCTGTAGATTTACTCCAACTATTTAGCACTTTAGAAAACATATATAAATATTTAGAGAAACATCCTGAAGCTAAAGAAATAAAAGCTCGTACCGCAAAACTTCTTAAAGAAAATAAAGATAAAGCTTTACTTAGTAAAAGTTTGGCTACTATTAAAGTAGACGTTGATTTTAAATTTAAATTGGAAGAAGCTGAATTTAATAATATTGAAATAGATAAGATTACTAAGCTTTTTAAAGACTTAGAATTTAAAACATTATTACCTCGAGTAGAAAAATTAAAAAAAGATAAAAATAAAAATTACAAACCAGAGAATATTGATAAGTTTGCTAGAAATAAAAAGGAACTTAAATATAAATTGGTTAACAATGAAGAAGATTTTCAAACCTTTTTAAAAGAATTAAAAAAACAAAAAGAATTCACTTTTGACACAGAGGCAGATTCCTTAGATGTTTTTTCTGCTACATTACTTGGTATAAGCTTTTCCTTTAAAGAAAAAGAAGCTTATTATATAAACATTAATTCCGGTGCTAAAACTTTTAATCTTTTTAACAGTCAAGAAAATAATAATAAATGGTTAGAAGAACTTAAACCTATCTTTAACAATGAAAAAGTTGGCAAAATTGGACATAACGTAAAATTTGATTTGAGATTAATGAAGGCCCAAGGTGTAAAAGTAAAGGGTTTAAACTTCGATACTAAAATTGCCGCTTATCTAATCAATCCTGGTAACAGACAACACAGCTTAGACGCATTATCAGAAAATGAATTAGACTGGGAAAAAATTAACTCAGAAGATTTAGTAGGTAAAGGTAGAAATAAAATTAATTATGGAGATGTAGATTTAGAAAAAATGTCACTATACTCTTGTGAAGATGCTGATTGTACTAATAGGTTAATACCAATATTAAAAAAACAATTAAAAAAATATGAACTAGAAAAGCTATACTACGATATAGAATTACCTCTAATTGAAGTTTTAGCTGACATGGAAGATAATGGTATATATTTGAGTAGAGAAAAGTTAAGCAAAATTGCTAAAAAAGTTAATAAGGAAATAAATAGTATTACTAAAGAGATATATAAACTAGCTAATAAAGAGTTTAATATTAATTCTCCCAAACAGCTTCAAGAAATTATATTTAAAGAACTAGATATTCCTACACAAAACATAAAAAAAACTAAAACTGGTTACTCTACCGCTTTTGATGAACTAGAAAAATTAAAACATGAACATCCTATTATCTTACACATTCAAGAATATAGAGAACTATATAAATTAAAAACTACTTACATTGATGCTTTACCAGAGTTAATAAATAATAAAACTCAAAGGCTCCATACTCATTTTAACCAAACTATTACTGCTACTGGCAGACTTTCCTCTACAGCTCCCAACCTACAAAACATTCCTGTTAAGCATGAACTAGGTAAAGAAATAAGACAAAGCTTCACTGTTAAAGAAGACTACAGTTTAGTAGCTTTAGATTATTCTCAAATTGAACTACGCCTAGCTGCTGAAATGTCTCAAGATAAAACTTTAGTTAAAGCTTTTAAAAATAACCAAGACATTCATAGAGCTACTGCAGCTGCTATTAATCAAATTACAGAAAAGGACGTTAACCCTAAAATGAGACAAGAAGCTAAGGCGGTAAACTTTGGTATCTTATATGGACAAGGACCTCATGGACTAAGTCAAAATGCTGATATTCCTTATGCTAGAGCTAAAGACTTTATTGATAAATATTTTCAAATATATAGTGGTGTTAAACAATATATTGAAGATACAATTGAATTCGCCAAAAAAGAATCATATGTTGTAACTATGTTTGGCAGAAGGAGGTTAATTCCTGAAATAAACTCAGAGATTGCTTTAGTTAGAAAAGCAGCTGAAAGAACAGCTGTAAACACACCTATTCAAGGAACAGCCTCTGATATCATCAAAATAGCTATGAATGAGGTGTATAATAAATACAAAAACAAAGATGATATTAAAATATTACTACAAGTTCATGATGAGTTGATTTTTAGCATTAAAAAAGATAAAGTTAAAATCTATGCTAAAGAAATAAAAAATATTATGGAAAATGTTTGTAAATTAAGTGTACCTTTAATTGCAGAAATAAAAACAGGAAAATCTTGGGGAGATTTAGAAAAAATAGAATTATGAAAAACGAACTAATTAAAATTCTAGAAAACAAAAAAATTGCTATATTAGGCCTAGGACTTGAAAACCAGGCTTTATTAAAATACATAAAAAAAGTAAATCTTGAATTTAATATAACAATTTGTGATTTTAGAGCACAAACTGAAATTAATGATAAATTAGAAAAAGTAAATCTAGATACTCAAGACTATAAATACCAACTACAAGCTGATTTCAATGTTAATTTGGATAAATACGATATAATGTTTCGATCTCCAGGTTGGTCATTATCTTGCCCAGGAATTAAATCTGCTAAAAAAGCGAAAGTAGAAATAAGTAGTGCTATGAATTTATTTTTCCAGCTTTGCCCTAGTGAAAATATTATTGCAGTAACAGGCTCTAAAGGTAAAGGTACTACCGCCACCTTAATAACAGAAATATTAAAAAATAATAAAAAAATAGTGCACTTAGGTGGAAATATTGGTATTGCTCCTTTTGACTTTATTGAAAATATTAAAAAGGATGATTATATAGTATTAGAGTTATCTAGTTTTCAATTAGAAGATTTAAAATATAGTTCTAAATACTCAATTATCACAAATATTTATCATGAACACTTAAGCCCAGCTGACCCCCATAACCCTAATTATCATCATAGTTATAAAGATTATCTTTTAGCTAAGGCTAATATTTTTAAACACAAAAAATATAATAATTATTTAATTACTAAAGGTAATGTAATTTTAGAATACAAAAAAAATACTCCTGAAATTTTAAAAAAATATCATGGAGAAATTATTGAATATAAAAAAGCTAAAGTTCAAACCAAATTAAAAGGTATATATAATCAAGAAAACATTGGAGCTAGTTTAAAATTAGCTGAGACTTTAAATTTAAACAAAGAAAAAACTTTAGAAACTGTAAGAGATTTCAAGAATCTAGAAAATCGTTTAGAGTTTGTAGCTGAAAAAAAAGGAGTGAAATATTTTAATAATTCTTTTTCCACTACTCCTGAAAGTACTAAATTAGACCTTAAATCTTTTTCTGAAGATATTATCTTAATTGCCGGAGGGCCTGATAAAGGCGCTGACTTTTCGTCTTTAACAAAAAACTTTAAAGATAAAGTAAAAAAGACTATACTGTTTCCTGGTCAAGGATCTAAAAAAATAAAGGAATCCCTATTAAAAAATAATTATAATAACAATAATATTATTGAAGTAGAGTCTATGTCAGAAGCAGTGAATTTAGCTCAAAAAAATGCTAAAAAAAATGATGTAGTACTTCTTTCACCTGCCTGTGCTAGCTTTGGCTTATTTAAAAATTATAAAGAAAGAGGTAAACTATTTAAAAAAGAGATAAATAAATAATTATGATATTTTTTCTATACGGACCTGATACTTTTAGGAGTAAAGAAAAATTAAATGCTATTGTAAAAAGATTTGTAGATAGTGTTGAAAATGCTGATAATTCCTTACTCAAAATTGATGGTCAAAAGACAAATTTACAAGAAATTAACCAAAGTATTAAAGGTGAAAGTCTTTTTAGTGAGAAAAAAATGCTAATAATTAAAAACTTATTAGAAAATAAGGATAAAGAATTCTTAGAAAATTTTTTAGATTACTTAAAAAAAGAAAAAATAAGTGATAGCCCTCATGCAATAGTTTTCTTTGAAGACGATATTGATGAAAAAAAATTATTAGCTGTTGCTAAAAAACTGTTTAAATATTTAAGTAAAGAAAAGTTTGCTCAAGAATTCAAACTAATGACCCCCTATCAAGCTAAAAGCTGGATAAAAGAATATGTAGATAAATATCATAAAGAAATAACTGAAGATGCTAAAAAAGAATTAATTAAAAATTTAGGTACTAACCTTTGGGCTCTAAAAAATGAACTACATAAACTTTGTCATTTAACTAAGGATGTAAATATTAGCTTAAAATTAGTAAAAGAAAATATTAATTTAGAAATTCAAGAAAATATTTTTGCCCTTACAGATTCTTTAGGAAAGAAAGACTATAAAACAGCTATAAAGCTTTTAAGCGAACAATTACAAACAGAGTTTTCCCCTGAATACATATTAGCTATGATAAGAAGACAATTCCAACAAATAATACAGGCAAAGATAGCACAAGATAAAGGAAAAAATGCAAATGACATTGCTAGCGAATTTGGCCTACAT
>JAIPJO010000006.1 GCA_021734135.1 Patescibacteria group bacterium | reverse complement strand
ACTACTACAAAACTATCTACCTAAAAACAACCTACTTTTAATAGCTAAAAGAGATAAAGTACAAAGTTTAGTAAACTATATTCAAAATAAACAACACCTTGGTTTTCACGCAGCTTTAGTTTTAGAAGAAACACTTAGTGAAAAGAACTTAAAAGATATTATTATAAACAAAAGAATTCACACTATTGTTTTAGATTCTAGCCATGAAAAAGCAGATATTTTTAGAAAACTACTCTTTAAATGTCTTCCCTATAACCTTATCTTCACTGACCTTTCTAGTTTTTATGAGAAAATAACTGGAAAAGTCTCTATTGATACTATTACACACACCTGGTTTTTAGAAAACTTTAATGAAGGTGAAAAAAAATACTTTAACCATATTAAAAGAATATATGATCTTATCATGGCTATAATTATTTTTCTCATAACTCTACCACTATGGTTAGTAATTGCTATAGCAATTATTTTAGACTCTGGCTTGCCAGCTTTTTTTAAACAAGAAAGACTAGGAAAAAATGGAGAAATATTTAAGATTATAAAGTTTAGAACTATGAAAAATGGAGAAATTACTAAAGTTGGATCATTTTTTAGAAAAACCCGCTTAGATGAACTTCCACAACTTCTCAATATCATACAAGGAAAAATGAGCTTTATTGGCCCTAGACCTGAACAACCCAGTATTGTAAATAGATTAAAAGAGCAGATTCCTTTCTACCAAGAAAGACTACTTATTAAACCTGGCCTTTCCGGTTGGGATCAAATATCAGAAAATTATCATAGCGCCACTTATCAAGATAGTTTTGAAAAGCTTCAATATGACCTATTCTATATAAAAAATCGTTCTATTTACTTAGATTTTTCTATTACCTTAAAAACAATCTCTACTATTTTAAGACGTAAAGGAAAATAAAAAACTCTTATTTAAAAACAATAAGAGCATCATTTAATATATAAATATCTAATATAATTATATTCAAATATAATCCTTTTCTTTTCTAACTAATTGAATAAGAAAATCTTGTACTTTTTTAAAATCTATTTCTTTACCGGCAGTAAATAAAATAGGTTCTTCTCTTATATCTTCAAAATATACTAAACTTTTCAAAACTAAACTAAGATCAGTATCTTGATATTTTTGTTTAAAAACATCTAAAACTGTTTTAAGATTATATTCTTGAAATATATAATACAAATCAATATAATCTTTATTGGTAGCTCTACTTAAAATAGCTGACAACTTCATACTAGCAATATCTAAAACTGAAGCTAAAGAAAAATATTTTTCTTTTTCTAATTCTTCAATACAAGGATAATCATATGAAAAAAAACTTAAATTAACTTCATCATCAATCAAAACATCTAAAGTGTTTTTTTCTTCATTTATTTTATATACCTTATAATCACTAAAGACCTCCTTTAATTTTTTAAATAAACTAGTAGTATCTATATCTTCTTTTTTAAAAAAATCGAAATCAACACTATCTCTATGACCTAGTTGTAAAGCTAATGCTGTACCTCCAGCTAAATAATATTCATCCTTAAAGTTCCCTAGTTGAGGTAAAATATTAATTCTTTTTTTATCTAATATTTCTAAGTACATTTTTTGTTTTTTTAACTTTAATATTAAATATAATAGACCAATAATTTAATGACTTATCATTCCATTCACCTGGCAATGGATTAGCTATTTCTTTTTTTATATCCTCTTTAGTGTATATATTAAACAAAGAATCACAGGCTTCTTTAGTGCCTAAATTTAAGACGTTTGTAATTATACGCCTTTTATCTCTTTTTACATCTAAGTTATCTAAATCATATGACCAAAGAAAAGGTTTAAATTGTTTTAATTTTTCATTATTTTTATTCTTCATATGTATATATTATAGCATAAAAAGCTTGTAAAATAAAGGTAAAAAATTGCGCTAATTTTTGCGCTTCTTTTACAGACATATCTCGCGCACCGCTTTCAATCTGCGCATAAGTCGGACGAGATACTCCAATTTTTTTTGCCTTCTCTAGATTTAGTTTGTTTTTCTTATTCACCGGAACTATGTGGACATGGATAAGAGACACACCAAACCCTTCAATCTGGTAGTTAGTGGTAATAAAAAAGCCCCAGTAACTTATTCTGGAGCTTTGGTGCATTAAAGCGTTTCTTTATACATTTCTGCATATCTGCCGAGTGCTTCATTAAAATTGCCAGCAATAATAATCTCTCCATGTAATTTCATGATGCCTGACTGACGCTCTTTAAGAATTGAGTCAATTTTAAACAACTCACCCCATTCGCCATTTTTTAGATATTCACTGCTGTGATATCTGACCATTTTTGGACTATAAGTGATATCTTTACAGTGACCGTGAATGATTACGTCAATGTTTGGGTATTCTTCAAAAATATCCAAAATTAATGGCGTTTCTGACGATGGTAATTTTTCGCCAGACCACGAAACTAGGCGGTCACTCCAATCCTTAATTAGTGATAGATCGCGTTTCGCTAGACCGCCAACATAAGAACCAGTTGAAGTCACTAAAATTCCTTCCGGCGTACGCTTAGCAAGGAATCCAGCGGAACTATTAAGATAGTGGTTTTCTTGAAGTTCTTTACCGACGGTAAAGAACTCTGAAAAATGTTTCTCAATGATACTTGGAATGTTTTCATCACCTTTCTGTGACTCGTAGCAAACTTTATTATACTGATGGAAAATCGTATCAGTAATTTTTTCCCAAGGTGCCATTGTTACTTTTTCTAGAGAACCGTCCAATAGATATACAGATTCCGGCCACACTACTCTCACGTTCGGAAAACTACTGACCTTTTTAATGTTTTCCATTGTCAATGGGTGTTCAAAATACCAGTAATTCATTGCGGGAGCTATAATGACTAGTTTCCTCTTTCCGATGGCTGCGTGAATAATCGATGTAGGATAATTATCGGCAATACCATAAGCAATCTTTGATAAAGTGTTGAAAGTGCATGGCGCCACCACAACCAAATCTTCTTCTGGAATTTTTTCGAACTTGGGGTTATAGACTTTTTTGTTATATTTCATCCATTCCTTATTCACAGAATCGTGATCTAGCAAATTATAGCCCTCATCAGATGGCATAAGTATACACTCAGCACCCTTTGATTTCAGATACCATAATAAAGTCTCGATGGTTTTTGCTTTAGTAGCGCCAGTTACAACTATATATACAACCTTGCCTTTTAATAACATAATCACCTCCTTTCTGATTTTAATCGAATGTAAATTGTCGGTATAATTCGTAAGCCATTGCTGAAGTGGCGACCGGTAAAGTCAGAAAATCGACTTTACTTTTGTCCATCGGCAATTTCACGAGTTCATCTAACATTTTTTGTTTTTCGAGTTTTAAACCCGAAGATTCAGTGCCAAAGACAATTACGATGTCTTTGTTTTTGGGTAATTCAACATTATAAAAAATTTTGTCGGTATTACCAGATGTACCAATCAAGTATTTACCTTTCGCGTGCAAATCATTTATTGCTTCTTCAAAAGTGTTGTAATGGATTGCTTTAAATCCATCTTTGATATTCCAAGACCGCACTTTAGTTTTTACTTTCGGAATATCAAAAGACAATGAACTCTTGCCAGAAGTATAAACGATGGCGCCGATTGACTGCGCGATTTGAACGATGTGTGCCATATCGTATGGCGAACGGATGATGTCGAATAATAATTCTACTTTTCTCATTTTATTTATCTCCTTTTAATTTGTTAGCAACCAGAATAAAGGGGTCAGATGTAATGATAGCATTTTCACGGAACTTTTTCAAAATTACAGCTTCATCAGATTCTGAAAAACCTTCAATAAATGAAAAACTTTTAATGATAGAAACTAATTCTCGTGCAGAATTATATCTACGTGAAATTTCAAATTGATTAAGTTTAACAACTTGAAAATTTGCCTTATATAATTTTTTCACATAACTCTCTGGTTTTAGTTGTCGAATAATTCTACCACTAAATAGTTCTGCGACTTCAATCAACCCCTTGCCATAGCCATATTCACGGAAAATAAACACTCCGTCATCTTTCAAAACTCGAAAGATTTCCATTGCATCAATTCTCGTAACATTTTTGGCGGTTACAACATCAAAATTACGATCACTGAATGGTAAATTATCAATGCTTGCTTCGACTATCTTGGCATTTTTTCCAAGATTTCTTTTCGCAAGCGATACCATCTCTTTTGAGTTGTCAACACCGAATAATTGAACTTGTTTGTCGATTTTTTGCAAAATCTGCGATAGAACAAATCCATTGCCAGTGCCAATATCAAGTAATGAGCAACCATTAACAAGATATTGCGAAATGTGAGATAAGAACAAATCATTTATATCAATACTTTGTTCAACTTTAAACTTCATAACATCATCTCTGATGGATATAATCTTGTCATTATACTGCATATCTATTACCTCCCTTTCTTAATTGATTAATTAATATATATTGTAAATGAACTTCTAAATAAAAGAATCGCAGTGCGTTTTTTTATTTAATTATGTTATAATAACATAAAGTAAATTACTTTGTCAAGGAACGCGCTGTTGCGAATTTTGTAGAAAATAATTTGCAATATTCAGTAATATATGATAATTTTAATTAAATCTAATTTAGGATTCGAAACTAGACTATTTTAGTAGAAGCACATTAACAAATTAATTATAGGAGGTTATAAAAATGAGCAAATTAAACAATGACTTGTGGCTATTTGATTACAATCAGGGCGCTGCATATGAAGAATTTAGCAAGAGTGAGGATGTTTTTAAGGTAATCAATACGTATCTGTTGGATAACTATGATTTTAAGGATAAGATAATACTCGAAATTGGTGCTGGAAGCGGAAAGTTTACGTCATTCTTGTCAGAAGTGTGTTCAAAATTATACGTTGTTGAAAGCAATGCAAGTCTAATGCAAATTAACCGCAATAAAAATTGTGATGCAGATAATGTGGAATTCATATTATCGGACGTAAGAGAATTAGTAATGGAGCCGAACAGTGTTGATATCATCTTTGCTAGTTGGAGTGTAACTTCTATGCGAGAATCATTTGATGTCGTTTTTGAAATATTAAAAAAGATATTACGAAAAGATGGAATGATTCTGTTGGTAGAGAACGCAGGAAATGACGAATTCAGCAAAATTATGGGTATTGAAAAATTTACTTCCGAAATGAAAAACGCCTATGTAAATATGGGTTTTATTCAGAAAAAGGTTGTTGACACCATAATAAAATTACCGCACGTAGACGTGTTTTATAATGTTTTCCCAAATAAAAAAAATGTAAAATTATCTTCATTGGAAATACAGCACAAAGTATTAATCCTAGAAATGCAGGCTTTTGTTTTATGGAATTAGAAAACTATTAATTAAAGGAGGAATAAAAATGAAAATTGTAGAATACAAAGAAGATCATGAGGTGCGGTTAGCTAACCTGAAAGTTACGCTATCTAACCCGCTATCTCTCTGCTGGCAAATTACTAAAAGGTGCAACTATGATTGTCCGTTCTGTCTTAGTGGAGAGCAAGACTCAGACGAATTGCCGTTGAACAAAATCAAGTCGATAATCGACATTTTAGCTAAGGCAAGTTTGGTGAGAATCGATTTCACTGGAGGCGAACCATTTCTTCGTCAAGATTTCTGTGAAATATTGACTTACGCGTCCAATAAAGGTATTGAAACGCTCGTTACTTCCAATGGCTCTATTTGGAGTGAAAAAATTACTCAGAAATTATTGGAAACTAACACATTACTATTGCTTTCATTGGATGGGGACGAAGAAATTCACGACAAATCTCGAGGTAAAGGTGCCTACAGGAAAGTCGTAGAAAATATTAAAAGGTATCAAGACGCTGGAATTCCACTTCGTATCAATTTCCTTATCAGAAAGGACAATTTAGATAAGATTGACTATATCTACCAATTAGTGAAAGACTTAAAAGTAGATAGGTTGTTTTATATCTTTATTGCGCCGCAAGGAAAGGCATTCACGAATAGGGAGTTGTTACTTTCAAACAAAGAACATGAAACTTATCTGAACCAGATTAAGGAACTTAAGAAGGTGTCGGGTGATGAGCCGTTTATAACTATTCAGGATTATTCCGAGTTAGGCAACAATCACTCTTGTTTCCTTATCGATTCAAAGGGCGATGTTATTTCACAAGGCTATTCTCAGGAAGATTGCATTAATGTTGGCAATATTCTCGCGGACGGCCTAGATATGTGTTGGAATAATCCTGTCGTCAACCACAAAGGACACTTTTTGCAATATAGTTATATGTTTAACTATTACATGTAAAAAAATGAAAGAAATTAATTTACACAAGGTCTGAGTTTCACTCAGACCTTTTCTATTATCTTAAAACTCACCGGCTTTAGTTGGTGCGAGCGTTTAGGGCGAAGCCCCGTTAGTAGGCATTGATTATATTATATCATTTAGAAAATTATTTGATACTATGCTTTTTATGATATTATTATATATTATCTACCTATTTGTATTATTTGTCACTAGTTTTGATAAGTAAGAAATATAATAATTATTTTATCTTTATTGGTTTAAAATTTAACATAGATAAAGCTTTATCTATCTCTTTATCATCTAGCTCTTCAATGAAATAAATATTTTGATAATCTTTTTGTTTATCAGATTTAGCTATTTCCCAATTATTTATAATATTTTCTTTTTTGATGTTTCTCCTGATTTCTTTTAATTTAACTAAATTGAGCACTTCTTTAATATCAATGTCTATTTTTTTAATAATCATTGTAAAATCATAATAATCTCTATACCTAGCGCGATCGTTCATAGCTCTAATTTTCTCCGCAGTAATTTCCCTAATATCCATTACTCTTACTTTCGTTTTGATACCATAAACATTTTTATAATCCATTTTAATTGGTGGCAAAACTACATTTTGAAGAAAATCAATCTCTACCTTTAAAAAATTAGCTTGACTTAAAACTCCGTGATATTGTAATTTCTCAATTTTAATCGTTGCTCCAGAATTATAATGCTTTTTTATTTTTAAAAAATTAAAATCATTAAAAATATCTAAAGCTTCCTTTATGTATATTTCTGTCATGTTACTGGAGAAATCTAAATCTTCAGAAAATCTTAATTGGGGAAGATAAACATGATGCAAAGCTGTTCCACCTTTAAATATTAACCTATCAATTAACTTTGAATTAAAAATTATTTTTGAAACTACTGCTAAAAAATAATCTTTCTCTGCAATTGCAAGTGGAAATTTAAAATTCTGCCTATTAATTATAGCTAACTGATTTTTAGAGATTAATTGAATATTAACTGACATAAAATATAATAATTATTTTATTATTTTACTATCAACATAAATTCTCCACTTAGCATTAAATTTATTGCTCTTTGAAGTCATTAAACTATAATTCTTATTATCCTTAACTGTTTTATAGAGTTCATCTGAATTAATCCCCACTAGATCTAAAACTACACCTAATGATCTTTGAACACTTACTGAGCACCTTTTACTCATTTCTATTAATTCTTTTATATCAAATTCTTTTTCATAGTTTTTAATTTTTTCAATAACTAAATCAATTTCATATAAATTTCTTCTATATGTTAAAAAGTCTAAGATTGTTTTTTCTTTTGAAGCTATTTTAACCAATTGTCCATCAATACTATACTCTTTATAGTCTGAAAATAAGCTCTTTTTACATTTAATATACTTAAATATCCAATCATTAAACTTTGTAGAGTATGTTCTTCTCTGCCCTACTGATGTGATTATTCTTAAATATTGATCAAAGAAACCATGATACTGCAAGGCAGCTTCAAAAGATATATATGAATTATCATATATAATTTGAGCTATGCTTAACTGGCTTAGATTAACACTACCTCTACTTGAAATATCAGAAATAACAAAAACACCTTTTTTAATTCTAACTAACCACCCTTTTTTAACTAAATTAGAAACAAAGTTTTTTGTTTTTTGTTTATTATAATTTTTCTCTATTTTTTTATGAATCATATCAAAATTAACCACATTTCCATGATCTATGATTAATTTTTCAATTAATTCCAATTCTTTAGTAGATAAACTTTTAATGTTTTTTTTGTACATAAGGTAATATTATTTATAGTACTTTATATACATATTATACACTAAACAACAGAAATGTCAAACTATTATATTAATACTATGTATTTATAATAATAAAATAGTATAGAGTTTATAATTTCTATCTATTCAAAACATCTTTAATTAAGGCTAACCCACTTTTAAAAGATTTAAAACTGCTTTTAGCATCCTTTATAGACTCCTTTAATATTTTACCTTTCTATATTTTAATTGTACCATTTTTTTTACTTAAATCTTTATTATTTTTAATTTTTATATTGTTATTTAACAACTTTATTATTTAATTATAGAACCTCTTTTTAAGAAAGTTTTTTAAACTAATTTAATAGTATTTTTATATCTAGATTGTCCATAATAATCAAGTAAAACCTTCTGTAGAAAAACAATTTGTTGCATATATTTACCATTAGTAACTTCTAATTTCAAGTATACGATTTTATCGTACACCTGACTGTCTTTGACTTTTATAAATAACAAAATCATTAAATTTATGTAATTTTTTTAAGTTTTAGCTTCGTAATTTTACTTTTTTATTTTCTAATTCTTTTTGATTATAATTTTCCAACTCTTCCAAATAATTTTTTGCAATTTGCGCTTGCTTACGAGTAATAATTTTACCATTCCAGTTTGTAAGTCCCATATTTTCTTTTTGACTGTCTGCGCGAAAAGAAACAATTTCTGCCGCGGTTGAACCGGTAATAGCATAGTGGAATTTGTTTTGCACGGTAGCATAAAATAATTTAGCATAATCGGTTTTAGGATTATAATCAGCACTGGTGGCAAAAACATCCCGGACTTTTTGATAAAAATTTGCTTCCGAAATCCTAATCCCTCTAATTCTTTCTTCCCATTCTTCAAAATATGTTTTTCCACTCTACCCTCTATCAAACGCTCATCGTCCATAACAAACCCTTTGATAATATACTCTTTTAATTTCTGCGTAGCCCAAATTCTGAATTGCGTTCCTCGTAATGATTTCACGCGATAACCAACGGAAATAATGATATCTAAATTATAAAAACTGACATTATATGTTTTATCATCCTTGGCAGTATGCTGGAATTTCCGGCATACTAAATTTTCATCTAAATCTCCCTCTTTAAATACATTTTGGATATTTTCCGTAATAGTTTTTCTGTCTTTATCGAAAAGCTCAGCCATTTGCTTTTGCGAAAGCCAAACGGTCTCGTCTTTCATTTGCACTTCAATCTTCGTTTCACCGTAATTGGTGTTATAAATTATGATTAAATTTATAAATATTCGTTTATTCTTTGCTTGTTTTCACTTTTTTTACTGCCTTGTTTTAATATAATGCAAGAAATGATTAGTCTTATCTAAACTAATATTAAATAATAGTAGTTATATAATCAATTAGCTATAAAATTAATTATTAATTTTATAATAATATCTTTCTGCTTAGGATCACTTTCAGCCACTAAAAGTGCTAATGCTACAAGTGCATTATCACTAAACTTTTTTTCTCCTTTTTTGTTAAATAGATACTTATTACGTGCTAAAAATAGTATAAATAGTAAAGAACCAATCCGTTTATTTCCATCAGTAAATGGATGGTTTTTAATTACAAAATAAATTAAATGAGAAGCTTTTTCTTCTATGCTTGGATACAACTCCTTCCCCCCAAAAGATTGATTGATACTCACTAAAATACTTTTTAAAGCTTCATCTCTTTCTCTGCCAAATAAGTCACTTGCTTCTTTCTTTTTTATTAAATTATCTTTTAAGGTTACTATTGCTTCATGAGAAACATTGTAATCTAATATATTTTTTACTTTTGTAGTTTTTTGAGTTTGCAACTTATCTTCATCATATTGCTGCAGTGTTGCCCAAGTATTAGCATATTCTGTAATAACCCCTTTGTCTCATCGGTGCTTATTTGCTTTGTTTCAATTGTTTTCTTAATTAAACCAACAGCTTCTTTAAACTCCTCTAACTGCTCATCTTTTAATTCCTTTATTCTTTTTTGATTTATAGTGTACCCTTTTAATAAATGATCTTTCAATGTTTTAGTAGCCCAAATACGAAATTGAGTGGCTTGTACAGAATTAACACGATACCCAACAGACAAGATTGCATCTAAACTATAAAATCTAACAGTCCCTATCTGTTTTTTGCCTTTAATAGCACCATGTTGTGTGGTATGTCGAAAATCCCGACTAACCAAATCTTCCTGTAATTCCCCTTCCTTAAAAATATTTTACAAATGTTCAGTTATTGTACTTCTTCCCTTACCAAACAACTCAGCTATTCTTTTTTGTGTAAGCCAAATATTATCATTATATAAAAATGCTTCTACTTTTATATCTCCATGAGAAGAGTTATAAAGTAAAAAATCTGTTGATTTATCTTTAAGTATAATTTTTTTATTATCCTTTTTATTCATATAAAATAAGTATAACAAATAGCAAATAAAATTTCTATAAAATAATCTTAAAATACAAAAACAAGACATTTATTGCCTTGTTTTATATTTTCTATCTTTATTTTCATGCCACTTTAAATTTTTTAAGTAGCTTTTATTTTATTGTATTTATAAAATCAATAATTCTCTGTTTGCTTTCATTAGCTTGATCTGCTTTAAAATATATTTCTATAAACACGATTTTCTGCTCAATAGGAAAATAAGCATAAATAAGACGAATACCACTTTTTGCTCCACGACCTTTTAAATCCTTACATTGAAATTTTTTAACTTTAAAAAATTTAAACTCTGCCGTGTTACCAACTCCTTGAATTTCAAAAATACTTCTACTATCTATTCCTTTACAATGAAAAAGTTCAATTCTATATTGCTTATTTACTTCTAAATCATCTACCAACGATGAAAATTTCTTTAATAATTTTTTGAAATCACGTGTAAATTCTTCTGTTTTATCATAATTAATCTTCATATTGTCTTACAGAAAATTCATTAGTACGAGAAAAAACCGCTTCATAGTTAATTAACTGTAAATCATCTGTACCAATCCACGGAACATCTTTATGTGAATAATTACGCATTTTTGTGGCATTAAAATCCCTAAATCGTTCAATTTCCCAATCAATTAATTCTTTTTCTTGAGCTGAAAAATTTAATAAATTAGCAGACCTTAATGGCAAATATTTTTTTTGTTCATGTTGAAAATATTTTTTGGTAACACGGGTTAAAGCGCCATCTTGTTCCATTTGAGCAACAATTTCGGAAAAAGCAACAGGAGTTGGACCAAAATGATTTTTTATATATTTTGCGCCAATTAATTGTTCTTCAAATTTTTCATAAAAATCAAAATCTATAAAGTACATTAACTTGCATACTACGGCCTCACCAATATTTGGTCGCGCACCAATACGTTCTAAGATATATAAAAGTACTTCTTTGAATTTTTCTACTTTTTCTTGTGGTACAGAAATACGTTTTTCAATTTTTTGTATTTTTGGCTTTTTAGTTTTTTCTAATTCTACTTTTGATTCTGGTATTTTTTTACCATTAAGAAAATTTTCCAAAGATAAACCAAAAAATTGCGCTAATTTTTGCGCTTCTTTTACAGACATATCACGCGCACCATTTTCTATTTGCGCATAAGTCGGACGAGATACACCAATTTTTTCTGCCAAAAAATCTTGACTAATATCTTGCTCTTGGCGAAGTTTTTTTAAAAATGTAGTCATAAATTGATTATTATTTTTACTTTTTTAGTATAGCAAATGTAAAAATATCTGTCAATTTGTTTGACAGGTATTTTTACATATATTTATTTTTCCTCTCTTAAAATTTAACAAATAACATCAAGATTATAAAACTCTATATTTCTAAAGACTTTGCTAGTACCCTCTTTTTGAACTATCCGGAAATTCCGGATAGTTGAATTCTTTTCTAATTCTTTTTCTTTATAAACATTATTAATATGTTCATTAATAGTTCTTATATCTTTATCAAATAAAATACTCATTTGCTTCTGACTAAACCAAACAGTATCTTTTTCAAGCTTAACATCCAAAGATATTTCGCCACCTTTAGTTTTATATATTATTATCTCTCCTCTTTTTGTCTGATCATTTTTCATATAAGATAGGTATAACAAATAGCAGATAAAATTTCTATAAAATAATCTTAAAATACAAAAACAAAGCAATAAACTATTTACTTACAATAGTTGTTTAAGTAAATGATGTCCTCCCGATTATAACAATGTAAATCTACAAATCAAACATTTACAACTTAAAAAGATAAAACAGAGTCTTAAAGACTCTGTTTTATAATGGCGGAAGGACCGGGATTCGAACCCGGGGTACCATCTCTGGCACACTTGCACTCCAAGCAAGCGCCTTCGACCACTCGGCCACCCTTCCCTATTTTATATAATTAAATAATAATCACATATAAAATATATATTCATTATTACTAAAAATTTAGAATGGAGAGAATGATACACAGTTGGAACTTTTTTATAAAAAATAAAAAATTATTCAACTTTTACTTAGTCAACAAAAAATCTAAATAATTATCTTTATTTATAACTTCAAATCTGCTTTTTCTATAAGTATCTACGAAATTTTTAGGAGCTACTGCTTTAAATTTATTCCATTTAAATTCATAAGCAAAAATAATCCCTTCTTTTTCTTCTATTAAATCAATTTCTTTTCCTTCATAATTTCTCCAAAAATAATAATTACCAATTAAACTATTGTTTTTCATTTTATCCATTATTAAAAAATTTTCAAACAATGCGCCAACATCATCTCTTTTATCTATATAATTGAATTGAGATATTAAAGCATTTCTAATACCATTATCTAAGAAATAATATTTAGACTTGTTAGTAATTTCATTTCTTAAATTACGACTAAAGCCTCCCAACCTTTTAATAACAAAGCTTTTTTCTAATAGATCTAAGTACCTATCTACAGTTTTAACATCTAAACCCACTTGTTGAGATAACTCATTTAAAGAAACTAAGTTTCCTACTTGTAAAGATAAAGATTTTAATAAGTCTAATAGTTTTTTACTAAATTTAATATTATCTAAAGCTAACACATCTTTCAATAAATAAGAATCTACTAATTCATTTAAAATATTTATTTTTTCTTCTCTAGTTTTAGCTAACACCACATCTGGATAGCTACCAAATATTAAAAAATCTTCTAATCTTTCTCTTAATTCATGTTTATTGTATTTAAAATTCATTTCTAATTGAGAAAATGGATAAAGTGTAAAAGTTTTTTTTCTACCAGTTAACGGCTCTCCAACTTGTTGAGATAAATCAAAGGAAGATGAGCCTGTAACAATTACATGAATATCTCTCACCTGATCAACTATAATTTTCAAAGCCATGCCAATATTAGGAATTTGCTGAGCTTCATCAATAGCTATCAATTCATAACCCTCAACATAATCTTTTATTTTATTGAAATCTTGAGATTGCAATAGCTCCTGTAATCTAATATTATCTCCATTGTCTAATTTATATTTTAAACTTATATTTTTCAAAAAATCATTCAGAAGAGTGGTTTTACCAACTCTTCTAGCTCCATAAAGAATTAAAACTTTATTTTTTTGTATATTTTCTTTTATACTAATTTTTCTTTTAATCATATAGTTATTTTAAATTTTACACTCATATTATATAGCTAATACATACTTTTGTCAAGTTTTATGGATTAACAATCCATAAATTAATATAATTTTATGGATTTCAACCTAAAAATAAGAAAAAACAAGGCATTCACTGCCTTGCTCTAATATTATGCGGAAGGACCGGGATTCGAACCCGGGGTACCATCTCTGGCACACTTGCACTCCAAGCAAGCGCCTTTGACCACTCGGCCACCCTTCCCTATTTTATATAATTAAATAATAGCTACATATATGACTATGTATTTATTATATAATAATTTTATATTATATACCTAAATGTTTAATATTATAATATTTAGATATTATATAAGAAATGATATAAAGTCTTTTTCTATATAAGTATATCCGTTTAACTACTTTAAACTACTATGTACTACTTAGATAAATGTCTCTCTACGATAGTCTTTAAACCCTCTATTTCCTCACCATTAGAATCAACAGAGTCTTCCCACTGTCTAGCTCCAATTACTAAATCATTAGCAACAAAAGTGGTAGGAGCACCAAAAACTCCAAAATTATTAGCTTCTTCACTAATGGTATTTACCTTGGATAAATATTTATTATCATCTAAACAAGTAGAAAACTGCTCTTCATCTAAAGAAATTTCTCTGGCCATAACATATAAATCATCTTTATATAAGTTGCTAGCATTTAATCTTTTAAATATTTCTTCTCTATAATCTAAATATTTATTTTGATCTTGAGCGCAATATAATGCTTGATTAGCCATACTGCTAAAACCATTATTACTAACTGAAAATGGTCTAAATGCTAATACTATATCATCACCATATTCACTTACAAGTCTATCCAAGCTTCCCTTGTATTTAGCACTAAAAGTATTACTATAATCTTCATAAACAACAACTTTTAAATCTGCATCTAAGTCACCAAGATAAATATCACTATCATCTACAGCTCTTAAACTTGGTGCTTTATAACTTTGAGCTTTAATAATATTTTCTTGATTTATTTCTTTTAACTCATTAATATTTTCTGCTTCTAAGTTCTTAAGATTTTCATTTTCATTGTTGTTTCTGTATATCAAAAAAGCAACAACTAATAAAGTAATAATAAGTATGAATATAATTAATAATTTAACTTGTCCTTTTTTTAATTTAATCATAATTTTAATTAGATAAATCAAGCTTTTTACTTCCTTGATTTAAACTATTAAATAATATATTAGAAATGTTTAATAATTTTTTTTCTTCAAAACGAGCTGACATTAACTGCACTCCAAATGGTAACTTAGAAACAAATTTAGAAGGGATAGAAATAGAACAAATTCCTGCCAGTGAAGGAGCACTAAGAAACTGATCTTCTAAATACATATCTAACGGATTAGTTTTTTCACCAATTTTAAAAGCTGACGTAGGGGAAACGGGAGATAAGATAGCATCAACTTTTTTAAAGGCATCTTCAAACTCCCTACTAATCATAGTTCTAAACTTCTGAGCTTTAACATAATAATCATCATAATAACCTGAACTTAAAACATAAGTACCTAACATTATTCTGCGCTTAGCTTCAGCACCAAAAGAACGACCACGAGATTCTAAATAATATTGTTTAATGTTTTTAGCTTCCCTATAGTTGAAACCAAATCTAATACCATCAAATCTGGCTAAGTTAGAACTAATCTCTGCTGGAGTGATAATATAATATACAGAGATGGCATATTCAGTAGCTGGTAATGATATTTCAACAAACTTTGCCCCTAAATCTTCTAAATGCTTTTTAGCTAAAAGTACTGAATCTCTAGCTTCTTGAGATAAAGTTTTAGGAAAATATTCTTTTACCCAAGCAATTTTCTTTCCTTTAAGCGGTTTATTAATATCATCAATATAATTATCTTTTTCTTTATCACTGGTACTGCTATCTTTTTTATCATTTCCTGCTATAGCTGAAAGAACAATGGCTGTATCTACTACAGTTTTACTTATAGGACCAACAACATCAGTAGAAGAAGTCATAGAAATAAGGCCATAACGTGAAACACGGCCATAGCTAGGCTTCAAACCCACAACATTACAAAAGCTAGCTGGTTGCCTTATTGAACTCCCTGTGTCCGTTCCTAGAGCAAATATACACATATCAGCTGTTACAGCTGCTGCTGAACCACCTGAAGATCCTCCTGGCACCCTTTCTTTATCCCATGGATTTTTAACTACACCATAAGCGCTATTTTCAGTAGAACCACCATGAGCAAATTCGTCTAAATTAGTTTTTCCCAAAAGAACTGCTCCAGCTTTTTCTAGTTTAGAAATAACAGTAGCATTATATGGAGCTACATAATTTTCTAATATCTTAGAAGCAGCTGTAGTTTTAATTCCTTTAGTTAATAAGTTATCTTTAGCTAAATAAGGTATACCAAGCAGTGCTCCTTTTTCACCTTCTTTAATTCTTTTATCTGCTTCTTTAGCTTGTAAAAGGGCTGAATCAGAAGACACATTAAGACAAGCATTTAAATCAGCATTAAGCTTTTCAATCTGCTTTAAACAAGCCTTAGTTAAATCTAAAGAGCTTATCTCTTTATTATCTAATGCTTTTCTTGCTTCTACTATTGTTAGTTTATTTAAATCTTTCATTATTTTAAAATTCTCTTTACTTTAATTTGTTTATCTTTTTCACTATAGTGAGCACTTGCTTTTAAAAGCTCTAAACTTTCTTCTTTGCTAGTATCTATAACCTCATCTTCTCTATAGACATTATGTAAGCCACTAATTTGTTCAGTGGCTAAATAATTATGTAAATCAGCCTTCTTCAATTTATCAACATAGCTAACAATAGCACTAAGATCTTCTTGATAATTCTCTATTTCTTTAGCACTAAGTTTCAATCTAGCTAAATCAGCAATATGTTCAACTGTATCTTTAGTTATTTTCATATTTATATAAATTTCTAAGTTTTTATTTTATTATTTAATTAAATCTAAAAACTGCTCTTCATTTAATATCTCAATACCCAAGCTCTTAGCTTTATCATATTTAGAACCCGCCTCAGAACCAGCAAGAACATAACTAGTATTTTTACTAACACTGCCACTTACCTTAGCTCCTAGCTCTTTAAGTTTATCTTTAGCCTCAGCTCTTGTCAAACTACTTAGAGAGCCTGTAAGAACAAAAGTTTTTCCTTTTAACTTTAAATCTTTTTTATTTACATCCTTAGTTTTTAGTTGAAATCCTTCTTTAGATAATTTTTTAATTAATTCAATATTTTTCTCATCATGAAAAAACTCATAAAGACTCTCAGCTAACTTAGGACCAAAGTCTGGTAAAACTTGCCAATCTTCTAAACTATATTTTTGAAAGAAATTTAACATGTTTAAAATATTAACATAATTTTCATCTTTATCTTTACCATAATAACTATACTCATCTGCTAGATTTTGAGCAGACTCTTCACCAATATGTCTAATACCTAAAGCGTAGATAAAACGATACAAATCTCTTTCTTTACTTTCTGCTATAGCTGAAATTAAATTACTTGCTGACTTATCTGCAAAACGCTCCAGTGCTTCTAAGTCCCCTACACTAAGTTCATATAAATCACTAATATCTTTTATTAACGCTTCTTGCATTAATTTTTCTACCACCTTCTCTCCTAAACCATCTATGTTCATAGCTCCTTTAGAAACAAAATGACTAAGAGCTTTAAATTTAACAGCAAAACAATTTTTGTTAGTACATCTATAGGCTACCTCCCCTTCTTTTTGCTCTACTTTAGAACCACATTGAGGACAAATACTTGGTGCTATAATTTTCTTTTCTTCACCAGTGCGCAAATTTTTCATTACCTTAACTACCTTAGGAATTACATCACCAGCTCTTTCAATAATAATGGTGTCATTAATCTTTAAACCTAATCTTTTAATCTCATCCATATTATGAAGTGTAGCTCTAGAAATTACTGCCCCACCAACTTTAACTGCTTCTAATATAGCAGTGGGAGTTAAAGTGCCAGTTCTACCAATTTGCCAAATCACATCTAAAACTTTAGTGGTGACCTGCTCTGCTGGAAACTTATAGGCCATCATATACCTAGGAGCTTTTCCTACTACACCTAAAACACTCCATAAACTCAAGTCATTAATTTTTACCACTGTACCATCAATGATAAAGTCTAAGCTATTTCTATTTTTTTCTACATAGTTTTGAAAGTCTTCTACTTCCTTTAAATTAGTACATACTTTATTTTCTTTTAAAGCCTTGAAACCTAGAAGTGCTAAAAGCTTATCTTCTCTAGCCCTTGTCTTACACAAGTCTCTTAGTCTCTTATTGGCACTAAGACCATAGACATAGAAATCCATTTTCCTGGAGTTTGCTACTTTAGGATCAAGTTGTCTAATTGACCCTGCTACTGCATTTCTAGGATTAGCCAACACAGCTTTACCCTCTTTCTTATATTCTTTATTTAAGCTTTCAAAAACAGCCTTAGACATCACTGCCTCACCTCTGATTTCAATACTATCTTCATATATATATTTCTCTATTTCTACTTTCTCAGCTTCACTAAAACCTAAATCTTTATATTCTTCCTCACTTATTTTTCTAAGTTCTAAAGGTATACTACTAATTGTTTTAACATTTGAGCTAACATCCTCACCCACTTTGCCATCTCCTCTAGTTGCTCCTCTAAAAAACTTGGAATTCTTATATGTTACAGATATAGCTAAACCATCTAATTTAAGTTCGCAGTAATATTCAAATTTATCAATATCCCTACCTGTGTTTTCTTTATATACTTTTATATTTCTTTCCTGCCAATCTTTAATATCAGAGCTTGAAAAAGCATCAAAAAGAGATAACATTCTTTCTTTGTGACTAAGCTTTTCAAACTTATCCAAAGGCTTCCCCGCTACTCTTTGAGTAGGAGAATCAGCTGTTATGAGATTAGGATAAGCTTGTTCTAATTTATATAATTCATTTTTTAAACTATCAAGTGCTCCTTCACTAATTTCTTCTTTATCTAAGACATGATAAAGATAACGATGGTGACTGATCTCATCTTTAAGTTTCTCTATTCTTTTTTTAGCTTCCCCTTTATTCATATATAACTAAGCTATAACTATATTTAATACCTTATATTTATATATTTTTATATAAAAATATATTATATAAATATATAACATATCACTATTATTCTTTAATTATATCATAAATTAAGGTATAAAAAAACTGCCCCCAATAAGGAGGCAGTCTTTTAAAATACTATTTATTCAGTAGGGGTAGCAGCAGGATTTTGTCCTTCAGGAGCTTGTTGTTGTGCACCTTGATTTAGAAAGTTAACTACACTCTCTAAAGTTTGAGAGTTTTGATTAACTGCTTCTTCTAAAGCTGTAGTTCTCTGACCTACGTTTGAAAGTTGTAGTTGAAAGGAGATAAATAGCATAACTAAGATACCTACTACAATGCCAACTACTAGCATGAATGTTGATTCCTTTTTCATAGACTTAAAAATAATTAATTATTTATAACTAAAAATATTATAACACAAAAATATATATTTATACAACAAGTCTAACGAGTTTCAGTTAACTTAAAAGTTAACGAAGATAAATTAAATATTATAAATATATTTATCTACAACTAAACTGTTTGTATAACTTAAATATATTATAGCATTTTTTAGATTATAGTAAAATATAAATTATATTATTTTTCTTAAAAAAATTATTTAGCATTAAAAAATAACTTTCCCTTTAAACATGAAATTAAATTAAATCTTAATACACAAATTTAATGAAATTCATGCACTCTAATACAGGAATTCAACTAAATTCATGTACTGGATATAATATTAATATAAAATTAAAACATATATACATATTTCAAGAGCAATAAAAAACTAAATTACTAACAATTTTTGATCATTAAACCATTTTAATAATTAGATTTATTAAATAAAAAATTTCCTTAATAAATGGAAATTTTTTATATAATATTTTATTTTAATCAGTTTTTTATTATCAAAATAAACCTTATTCATTAATCATTAACCACTCTCTATTATCATACTCTTCACCATTTACCTTACAAGTAAACCCAGTACCACCTATCCAAGTTCCTTCACTTTCTAAACAACTACTTTTCATTTCTTCTATACGTTCCCAAGAACCTTGTGAATATATTTCACCGTCTATTCTACACTCTTTCCTCTCATTATTTAACCATTCACCACCTAGTTCCCTACAGCTTTCTTTTAAACTACTAACAACGTCCCAATCTCCTTTATATACCTCACCATCTATTTCACATTCAAACTGAGGACCACCTATCCAGTTTCCATAATTTTCTCGACAACTAAGTCTCATTTCTTCTAAAAGTTCCCAAGAGCCTTCTCTATATATCTCACCATCTATTTCACATTCATTATCTTCATTAGCTAGCCACTCACCATTTAAATCTTCACAGCTATTTTTTAAATCAACTTCAACTCCCCATTGACCTTCATATGCAGTTTCATCTATTTCACATTTTAACTCAGTACCTCCAATCCAATTACCATCTTGTTCTAAACATTTATTTTTCATATTCATCATTACTGACCAATCACCATCTTCATAAACATCTCCATCAATTTCACAAGCCATCTCAGCTCCTCCAGCCCATTCACCATCAGAGCTTAAACAAGACTCTTTATTCCTTTCATATAAATTCCAATCAATTGCTTCCCATTCACCATCTCTAAAAGCTTCATCGTTAATAATACATTCATATGAATCTCCTAACCACTCACCATCATGCTCTTCACAGCTAAGCTTAAGCTCAGAAATTGTATCTTCATCAGGAAAAACACATTCCTCATCTATCCATTCACCGCCACTTTCAAGGCAATTAGATTGCTCAGCATTTGAATCCTCATTACTATTATTTACTGCAAGAAAATACCAAACGCCTAAAATAACTATAATGATTATAGCTATTATTAATAATGGTTTAAAGTTTTTCATATTTTTAGTTTAATTCTTAATTAGTTTTAATGTTTTAAATTATAGCTATATTATATCACTAATTAAAGTTAATCGCAAAAGAATACAACTATTATTAAACATATTTTTTTATATTATAATTACAGAAAAACATCACTATTTCTGCATAGATAATTCTAACAATTTGACACTATTTAATTTATATATTATATTATATTTAAATAGTACGAACCTTAAAACAAAATACGATGAAAAGATTAATGAGTATCTCTTTAATGATTTTGACGGTATTTTGTATAACCGTTAAAGCTGACAATCCACCTGACAAGAAAGACAAAAAGTGGACACTGACAGTAGAAGGTAATATAGCTTCAGCTGTATTACAGGAACCCAAAAAGGAAACTAGTAATCTAGAATTCTTTTTAAAAAATACAAAATTTTCTTCAAATAAAGGTAGTTATGATAATTTAGTTGAATATAATGACGGGATTTATTTAATGAGTAAAATTATCTTATCTGATAATTTTCATGATAAAGACAATACTTGGCCTTATATTATTTCTAAATTACCTGATGACATTAAAAACAGATCTTTTTTGTATGGTTCAAATACTATACAAGATGAAGAAAATGCTTGGTCTAAATTTATTTCTGAATTGAAAAATGAATTTGCAGGCAAATCCTTGCTCTGTGATTTAGGTGCTATTATTTTGTTTAATAATATTGCTTACAATCATTATGATGACAATGAAAGAGGCTCTACTAAAAATATTGATTTAAATCGAATGATTTTACAAATCAAAAAATTTCAAAAAAATTTAGGAGAACCTCAAAAATATGGCGAATGCCGTTATTTTAGTTTTACTACTGCAAAATTAGTAGAAGAAGCTTTCGCAATGCCTTCTTATGTTATTACTGCTTATATGCATACTCTAAATCAAATTTTAATTCCTGATAAGCAAATAATCTTAATAGACAGGGGTGAAGCTATAACTCATTTAGATGGTAATGCTTTAAAGAATAAAGACGATGTAGATATTGCTATAATGAGAATTATGAAAGCTCCATCAATTAGGGATGTAATAATTGATGCTAGTAAAAATGATTATATTTATAATAATAAATATAATAATTTTTCTGGTTTCTGGTCTAGATTACAAAATCGTGATAATAGTGACAGAACAAGAAATTTCTTGTTTAATGAAAGTTTATCACTATTTTCTTACTTAAATGAAAAAGGTACTTACAGAGTCTCTTTAGAAAAGAAAGATTTTGGAATTCAAGTTTATGGAGTAAATAAAAAAAACGAATACAATCGTTTCTTAGTTTACGATTACGGAACTAACATTGCTCTTACTCCTTGGAAGTATAACTCACTAAATGGACGACTTCATCATAAGATGTTTATTAATTTAGGAGCTTATTATGCTAAGTACAAAGTTTTGTCTTCTTATTCTCATCCTTTTCATTATTCCCCAAACATACAAATTAATATAGAAGATTATTTTAAATATCATTTTAAAAATAATTTGTCATTGGGGATGATAAGTAATTTAGTTCAATTTAATCAAGAAATTGAATTACCAAAATTCAAATTAAGCGAATACTTTGATGGCAGTTTTTATTTCTCACCTTTTATTGGTTGGGAAAGTAAAAATAATCATCATTTAAAACACTTTATTCTAGCTGGTCTTGAATCTACAACACATTTTTCATTACCAAAATCAACTAAGATAAGTGCTATGCCTTGGATAAGTATGGGGTCAAAATCAAGTAATGAAAAAAGAACCTTCTCTTATCGAGCTAAATTTGAGTTTCAACCTGCCTCTTCACAAATAAATCTTTTTAGTCAATATGAAAGTAAAAAAAGATATCTGCAAGTCAGATGTTTCTATGAGGACTATAGTAAAGATTTAGAAAAACGAAGTTTGTTTGTTGATACTTATGGCTTTGATCTGACCTTTGGACAAAAATTTAAAAAAGGTAGAAAGATATTCATATCTTCTGCTTTTAAGTCCAATAACTCAGGAAAACAAAATGTAAACCTAAGTCTAGGAATTACATTTTAAAAACCACCTTAATCAAATAAAGGTGGTTTTTTATATACTAAATTTAAAATTTAATTATCTTAAACAAAACTATCCACTAGTATAAACAACAGAGATAAGATAAAACTTATACTCTTTACCATTATATCCTATAGTGTCTTCTACTTCAATCCAGTTAACATCTTCTGTTGCTTTTCCAAGAGTATATGAATGAAGTAAATCATCATTTTGCTTCATTCCATAACCAGCTATATTTGAAGTAGTAATATAATCACCTGCTTCAATTTCACCATTATAATTAGTAACTAACACCCTTCCTTCACCAAGAGCATTAGCTGTAGCAAATCTATCTTCTTTATCTGCTTCGTCATAATACCAATGATCTTCAGGTAAAGGAACTATTTTGGTAAATACTCCAAATATTTTCTTGTCATTTTCAGAACTTGATAAAGACACAGTTGGCAAAGTTGAAGAAAGTGAAGCACTCTCATTTTCACCTTTTCTAAATTGTGTTTCACCAGTAACAGAGACAAGCATTCCCGGCTTTATATCTTCAGGACAATCTTTAGATAATTTAACTTCATGACCTCCAGTAAAGGGACCGTAGTTTGTTCCTGTGCCACTTGCATAAAAAGAATAAGTATCACCAACTCCATATACGCCATAAGTACCAT